>JANLPB010000027.1:0-8602 GCA_031366885.1 Ilumatobacteraceae bacterium | reverse complement strand
TGGCGGTCGACCTTCGCGCGGAGGCGCGTGTTCTCTTCGACGAGACAACCAAGACCCTCCTGTGCGGAGACTTGTTGACGCAACTTGGCCCGGGCCCAGCGCTCACCTCCAATGACGTGCTCGCCGCCGCCGCGCAGGCCGAGGACGTCTTCGGTGCGAGTTGTCTCACCCCAGCCACTGCGCCGACGATTCGGTCCCTCGCGGATCTTGAACCCACGACGCTCGCGGTGATGCACGGCTCGAGCGTGACGGGCGACTGCGCGGGCGCACTGCGCGGGCTGGCCGACGACTACGAGCGCCGACTTCTCAGGGCGTCCGCAGTCTGAAGATCGGCGCGTCGATCACGGTTCGATGATGTCAGACGCCGATGATGGTGACACCCAGCTCGGCGAGATGTGAGTTGAGGTTCGCCACCTCGGCGTCGACCAACGCCGACAACGCCGCCAGTTGCGCGTCCGCTTGGCCGGCCAGCTTTTGATACACCGCATATGACTGAGTGGTCGGACGTGAATCGGCACTGGCGACGACCGGTGGCAACGAACTGAGCTTGTCGAACAGCATCTCCCGGTAGTTCAACGTGTCGCCATCGGCCGTGAACTCGACCTGTACGAGTTCGTTCTCTATCGCAGAGAGTTGGTCGCTGAGGTCCTTTGTTCGTCTGGCTGCATCTGCCGAGTCGCCCTCGCGGTCGGCCAACCGTGTGGCAACGTCGGAGAGCTGCCGCTTCAACCGCCGGATCGTGTTGACCCCGGTGACGATTTCCGACAGCGTGTCGCGGATGCGGATGAGGAGGTCGAACTGCTCGGCGAAGTCGGCGTCGCTGGTGTTGATCCGAGGGTCCTTCAACAGCTCGAACGGCTGGGTCATCGACCAGTCACCGACTGTCAGTGTCGCCTGGTACACGCCGGGCTTCGCCAGCGGCCCGTTGGGTCGCGTGTGGAACTCGGTGTCGACCATCTTGTTGCCACGCGGGTACGTCATCGGCCACTGGAAGCAGTTCATGCCAGCTGCGGCGGAGATGTAGAGACCGTCGCGCTCCTTCTTCTCCGACGGAATCACGCTGGAGAAGGTCTCGATCGTCGTGCCAGCGGCATCGCTGATGGTCAGACTGGCCTCGCCCACGGCGGCCTCGTCGAGGAAGTAGGTGATGCGCACACCACGGTCGAGGTCCGTGCCGGCGTCGATCACTCGCTTGCGCTGATGGCCGGTCTCGAGCTCCTCGACGTAGAACGTTGCGTTCTGCCCAGTGGTGACGTGGTAGTTCTTTCCGCCCGGCGTGCCACCCCAATCTGCGGCGATATGCGGCGGTGTGCGCACGACATCGCGGGGCTTGAGCAGGTAGCGGCTGGCGGTCAGCAAGTCGTCGTGCATTTGGTGCAGGGGGGTGAGGTCGTCGAGGATCCAGAACGACCGACCATGTGTCGCCACGACCAGATCATTGTCTTTGACGACGAAGTCGTAGATCGGGGTGACCGGCAGATTGCACTGCAACGATTGCCAGCGTGCCCCGTCGTCGAACGACACGTGGATGCCGAGCTCGGTGCCGACGTACAGGAGACCCTGACGGTTGGGATCCTCGCGGATGACGCGACAGAACTGGCCGTCGGGCAATCCCGCGTCGAGCCGCGTCCACGTCGCGCCGAGGTCGGCGGTCTTGTAGACGTAGGGCGAGTAGTCACCCATCTTGTGTCGAGCCACGGTCATGTAGACGGTGCCATCGGCGTGCGGCGACTCGGCGATCATGGTGACCTGAGAGAACTTCGGAAGGTCTGGTGGCGTGACGTTGGTCCAGTCGCCACCATCGTTCGTCGACACGTGCACCAGGCCGTCGTCGGAGCCGGCCATCAGTACTCCAGGCCGGTGCGCCGACACCATCAACGCGAAGATCGTTGCGTACATTTCGGCACCGGCGGTGTCCATGGTCAACGGACCGGAGACACCCATCGTCGCAGGGTCGGCATACGTCAAATCGGGGCTGATCGTGCCCCAACTGTGCCCTTCGTTGGTCGTGCGGAACACCTTGTTGCCGGCGACGTAGAGCACATTGCTGTCGTGCGGCGAGAACACGATCGGGTAGGTCCACTGGAAGCGCACCTCGGCGGTGTTGGCGTCGTGGTAGGCCTCCGGCCAGACGTTGATGAGCTGGATCTGCTTGGTCAGATGGTCGTAGCGCTGCAGCGCCTCGCCACCTCCCGGCGAGCTGCCAATCGCACCCACGTAGACGATGTTGGAGTCGCCCGGCTTGGGTGCGACGTACCCGCTCTCAGCGGTCCCGGGTGCGTAGCAGTCAGCCCAATTGATGGCGCCCAGACCGTTGTGGCTGGGCACCGCAATGCTGGAGTTGTCCTGCTGAGATCCGTACACCATGTAGGGAAATTGGTCGTCGGTGGCCACGTGGTAGAACTGCGCCGTCAGCTGGTTGTAGATGGTCGACCACGATCCGCCGGCGTTGAACGACACCCACGCCCCGCCGTCGTCGCAGCCGATCATGCGATCGGGGTTGGTCGGGTCGATCCACAATGCGTGGTTGTCGCCATGCGGCGTGTGGAACTCCTCGAAGGTCGTGCCGCCGTCGATCGATCGCCACGCCTTCATGTTCATGACGAAGACCTCGTCGGCGTTCGTCGGGTGGGCGATGACGTGCTGGTAGTACCACGGACGCCACCCCAGGTCGGGCTTCGACGACACCTTCTCCCACGTCTCGCCAACGTCGTCGGAGCGGTAGAGGCCTCGCTTGCGGCCCTCTGCCTCGATCATTGCGAACACGCGACCCGAGCGAGCCGGTGACACGGCGACACCAATCTTGCCGAGCGTCCCCTCGGGCATCCCCGGCCGCTCGCTGATGTTCTCCCACGTGTCGCCGCCGTCGCGCGAGCGCCACAAACCACAGTCGGGACCACCGCTGTCGATCGACCAGAACGTGCGGCGCGTCTGCCAGATGGTGGCGAAGATCAGTCGCGGGTTGTTGAGGTCCAGCGACACGTCGACTGCCCCGGCGCGATCGCTGACGTGCAGCACCAGCTCCCAGTTCTCGCCGCCGTCCTTCGAGCGATACAGCCCGCGCTCGGGATTGTCCTTCGAGGCGTGCCCGAGGGCGGCGACGTACACCAGGTCCGGGTTATCTGGGTGCACGCGAATCTCGCCGATGTGGCGCGACTCTGGAAGGCCGATGTGGCGCCAGGTCGCCCCGGCATCCGTCGATTTGTAGACACCGTTTCCGTGGGTGACGTCGATGCGAATCGTGGATTCGCCCGTTCCCGCATAGATGACGTTCCCGTCGGAGGGCGCGACCGCTAATGCGCCGATCGACGCGGTGGAGAGGAACCCGTCGGTCACGTTTTCCCAGTACTGCCCGGCGTCGTCGCTCTTCCACACGCCGCCGGCACATGCGCCGAAGTAGAAGACTGCCTGTCGCTTGGGGTCGCCGGCAACTGCGACGACTCGACCTCCTCGGGTCGGGCCGATGCAGCGATACTTGATCTGACTCAGAAACTTCGGATCGACAGATGGCATGGACGAATCCTCTCACCCACCGGGCCGTACTCGTAAGCTGCAGAGCATGAGACGCACACTTCCAGCTCGATTCTGGTTCGAAGCGATCAGCGCCGCCCTCGGTCTGGTGCTGTTTGTGGTGACACTCGTCAGCCGTGAATGGATCGAAGCGCTCACCGGGTGGGACCCCGACCAGGGCAATGGCTCGATGGAGGTCTTCATCGCCGTGGGATTGTTGGCCATCTCGGCCATCTCATACTTCGCTGCTCAACGCCACTATCGGCGAGTGGCGCTGGCCTGACCGGGGCGCGATCGTTGCGTGCGCCTCGTCGAGTTCGAGGCGGGAAGCGCGACGGTGATGTGAGTACCGACGCCTGCTGCGCTCGTGAGGTCGAGCGTGCCGGACATGGCCTCGGTGAGGCGACGGGCGAGCACGAGCCCGAGACCTGCGCCGCCTTCACGCCCCGCGTCTGCGCCGAGACGATCGAACGGTACGAACAGCCGAGCGAGAAGTTCGGCGGGAATTCCGGGGCCCTGGTCGGTGACGTGAATCGTGGCGGATCCATCCGCCGACGCGGTTTCGACGCGAACGACTCCGCCGGGGCGCGAGAAGCGGACCGCGTTGGAGACCAGGTTCAGCACTACCTGTTGGAGGCGCCGTCTATCCGCTCTGACGTGTAGCGCGGGGCCGGCTTGCTCGACAGCGACGTTGTGGCGATCGGCGAGCGGCTGCATGAGCGCAAGCGAGGTCGAGATGACTTCGCTTGCGTCGACGTCGCTGAGTTCGATCGGCATCGCGCCGGCCTCCACCCGCGCGAGATCGAGGACGTCGTCGACGATCGAAAGGATGTGGGCGGACGCGAGTGAGATGCGTTCGAGTGCGACGCGACGTTGGTCAGCGGTGAGGTCTATGTTCTGGAGGTTTTCGGTGAAACCGGAGATCGCTTGCAGCGGCGTGCGAAGTTCATGGCTCAACGCAGTCACGAACTGAGACTTCGCAAGATTCGCTCGATCAGCGGCCTGGCGAGCGAGTTCGGCCTCGGCGCGTGCAGCGCGCTCCTTTGACGCTCGGTCGTATTGAACGGCGAGGGAGGCGAGGTGAGTGAACCGCCTCACGATCTCCTCATCCCGCACTCCCGGCTGGTACGGCGTGTGGTGGTACACGGCGAATGTGCCGACCACCTCGGCTTCGCAGCGGATCGGTGTCGACCAACAGGCTCGCAAGCCGTGACCCTCTGCAAGCTCTCGGAACGACGTCCATCGAACATCGGTCGCGACATCGACTGCGATCACCGGCGCTCCGAAATGGACTGCGGTACCGCACGAGCCGGCGAGCGGGCCGGGGACGAGGCCGTCGATCGCGGCTGAGTATTCAGCGGGGAGCGATGGTGCTGCTCCGTGGCGGAGCGTGCCGGAGTCGTCGAGTAACAGGATCGAGCAGCGACTGGCAGGTGTCAGTTCCTCGAGTGCGAGCACGATGGAGCCCAGCACCTGGGAGAGCGACCCTCCCGAGGCGAGCTCGCCCATCATGGTGGTCTGGTGATCGAGGACTGCGACCACATCTGGTCCCGACAGCACGTTCATCCGTCCCACCGATAGCCGACGCTGCGGACAGTGCGCAGCCGCTGGGGTCGCTGTGCGTCGGCCTCGATCTTGAGGCGTAGTCGATACACGTGTTCGGTGACGGTCGCTTCGTTCTGCCAGCCGTCGTGGCTCGACCACACGGCGGCGAGCAACTCGGGCCGGGTACACGCCCGTTTCGGATGATCGACGAAGTAGGCGAGCAGGTCGAACTCTTTCGCGGCTATCTCGATCGGCTCGCCATCAACCCACACCTGACGGGACTCGCGGTCGGTTTCGACCCCGTGCCCCTTCGGTGAGAACTGGCGCCCCGTGGTGCCATAAGCGCCGCTGCGCCTCAGGACCGAACGAGCGCGTGCGGCAAGTTCGCCGGTGGAAAACGGCTTGACCAGATCGTCGTCAGCCCCGAGGTCGAGCCCGACAATGCGGTCGGTCTCGCTGTCGCGGCCGGACAGGACGATGACGGGTATCGGGCCGCCGGCCGAAGCCCGATCATTGCCGCGTAGCCGCCGCAAGATGTCGAGGCCACCGAGGCCCGGCAACGACAGGTCGAGCACCACTAATGCCGGTGGCTGTGCGTTGATCGACTCCATCGCCGCAAGACCATTGCTGACGCAATCGACCTCGAATCCGTCGGCTTCGAGAGCCCACCTCACCGCGGTACGTACGCCGTCGTCGTCGTCGACGACCAGAACACGCTGCGACCGCATAGGGCCTCCACGGTAGTCGTTGATGAGAAGTTGAGGATCAGTTGATCTCCTCACGAGCCTGGATCTTTATGGTGCGATCACCGGGTCGAACGTCCCGGCACGACTCAGTTGGGGGCAACAATGAAACTTGCGCTGTACCTTCCGAACTTCCGCGACCATGTGACGGTTCAGGAGCTCGCCGATCTCACTCAGCTTGCCGAAGATCTGGACTTCGACTCCGTGTGGACCCTGGATCGCATCGTCGTTCCCGAGGCGTCTGACCGAGGTGAACTGCAATTCCCGTTTGGGATGATGGAGCAGTTCCCGTTGCAGATGCCCGTTTCGTCCCGTGGCGAATGGCTGCAGGGCTGGCCACTGATTCCGTGGCTCGCCGCAAAAACGACCAAGGTCCGCATCGGTATGAGCATCACCGACACGCCCTACCGCGCGCCCGCAGTGCTGGCCGCGGAGGTTGCCACTATCGACCAGCTGTCCGGCGGTCGAATGAACGTCGGAGTCGGTTCGGGCTGGATGCCTGAGGAG
Organism: Ilumatobacteraceae bacterium; assembly: GCA_031366885.1. Classification (GTDB taxonomy): domain Bacteria; phylum Actinomycetota; class Acidimicrobiia; order Acidimicrobiales; family Ilumatobacteraceae; genus UBA668. The sequence continues at coordinate 2,297 of JANLPB010000027.1, read as the reverse complement.
TTTGCCGCCGCAAGTGCGACTCATATCTTCCCGAAGCGACACAAGCACGTCCGCGAGACCATCGAAATCATGCAGGGCATCTGGACCAACGATGTCTTCGAGTATCACGGCGAGTTCGCCGACTTCGAACGTTGCGGTTTCGGGGCCAAGCCTTTGCAGAAACCCCATCCGCCGATCTACTTCAGCGGCCTCAAAGACCCGAAGCGTTCGGCGAGCCGCATCGCAAAGTACGGGCTGGCCGGCTGGATCGGGATCCAGGACACGCCTGAGGACATCGCTCGTTGGAAGTCTGAGATCCAGCGCGAGCTGGAAGAACTTGGAAGTGACCGATCTCTCGATGATGGCTTCGACATGTCCAGCATGATCTGGTTCGTCATCACCGATCAAGAGACGGACCAGACCCCGAACCGGAAGCTCAGCAACCTGCTGGTTGGCACCGCCGGGCAGATCACCGACAACCTCAAGCGATTCAAGGAGGCCGGCATGACGATGCCGCTGCTGTGGCCGCCGTTCTCCGATGTCCCCGTGTCAAAGACGCTCGACGATCTCAAGCGACTCAAGGAGGAGATCATGCCGAAGGTCGAGGCTTCGTGACCGCACCGCAGGCCGGCCGCGTCTCACACTCCGCTGGCCGCCCAACCTGTGAGCCTGACGATTTTGAGCACGAGCAACCTGGCGAACGGCTGGTCGCGGTACTGCGGGTAGCGCGCCGCCAAGCGCGCTGCCCAGTCACCCCAACCGTCGCGGCTGAGGGTGGTCTCATATCGAAGTTCGGCGCGAACCCACCACAGCTGCGACCAATCGTCGCTGTCCCACCGGTCGACCAGAAGCGCAGCCCGTGGGTCGGTCTCCAGATTGAGCTCGCGTTGCAGCGTGCCCGCCGCCTTCGGTTTCACCAGATCGATCGGGATGGCAACGCGACGGGCGTCGTCGATCGCGAATACGACCGGAACGGCCTGGGGGCCGCGCTGAGGATGCACGGTTGCCAAGACTCCACGCACGGAGTCCGTCAATCGTGTGGCCGCTTCCTCGTCGCTCAATCTCACGTCGTCATACTTCCCGAAAGGGCCGGGTTGCGCAGTGAACCTGGCTGATTGGGTTCAGCGCCACGGGCGTCGCCGACCCGACTCACCGGCGATCGCAATCGGCGAAGACGTGCACGCCACATGGGCACAGTTGGCGTCCCGGGTAGCCAGCGTTGCGGCCGGCATGCATCGAGATCTCCGAGCTGCGCCCGGAGATCGAGTGGCGATCGTGATGCGCAACCGACCTGAGTACTTAGAGGCGCTGCTCGCGATTTGGCATGCCGGGCTCGTTGCGGTACCGATCAACTCGCGGCTGCATCGTGCCGAGATCGAGTACATCGTGGACCACAGCGGGGCGATCGCTGTGATCACCGACGATGACCACGCCAGTGACGCCGAAGCGGTCCTTCAGGCGGTCGACACAATGACTGCGGTCGTCGTGGCCCCGGGCCCTCAATGGCTCGACCTGGCCAGCGCACCCCCGACTGCGGCGGTCGACCGACGACCGACCGATCCGGCGTGGCTCTTCTACACCAGCGGCACCACCGGTCGCCCCAAGGGCGCCACGCTCACCAACCGCAACTTGATGGCGATGACGCTGAGCTACTTCGCCGACATCGATGCGATCTCGCCTGATGACTGCATCCTGCATGCGGCGCCCATCTCGCACGGTTCAGGTCTCTACGGACTCCCACACATCGCTCGGGGAGCGCTCAGTGTGATCCCGCGCTCGGGCGGCGTCGACCCGCAAGAGATCGCGACACTGCTCCAAAGATGGCAGGGGATGACCTTCTTCGCTGCCCCCACCATGGTGCGGCGGCTGGCCAGCGACGCTGCAATCCGCTCGGGCAACCTGTCGAACCTGAAGACCATCATTTACGGTGGCGCACCGATGTACCTCGCCGATCTCGAATTGGCGCTCGACGTTTTCGGCCCCCGGCTGACACAGATCTACGGCCAAGGCGAGTCGCCAATGACCATCACTGCGTTGGCCAAGCAGGACCACCAACGCCACGGGCCTCACTGGCAGCGGCTGTTGCAAGGGGTGGGCTTTGCGCGCACCGACGTCGACGTACGCGTCGTTGACGAACACGGTCGGGAACTTCCTGTCAATCAGATCGGTGAGATCGTCGTTCGAGGCGACGTGGTCATGGCCGGCTACTGGGATCAGCCCGATGCATCTCTCGACAGCCTCCGCGACGGCTGGCTCCACACAGGCGACCTCGGCAGCTTCGAGACCGATGGCTCGCTCACGCTGCACGACCGGTCGAA
>JANLPB010000020.1:0-4985 GCA_031366885.1 Ilumatobacteraceae bacterium | reverse complement strand
CACCGCGGGCAGCCATCTCGGCGGCGCTATCGAAGGTGGCGAGCATCGAGCCTGCGCGCACGAACCGAGCAGCCTCAGCGTTCGACCAGTTGCACGCGGCTTTGCACCACGACTTGGGGGTGCGGTGTTTGTCGTGGAGGTAGCCGCCCGATTCGCTGACGCGGTGGACGAAGGTTGCGATCTTGGCTTCGATGATGCGACGCTCACGGTCCATTGCGCGGGCGAACGCCTCCAAATCGGCGGGCGACATCGTTGCCACCTCCGCCAGCTCAGGAACCACGAACGAACTCATGTACTCATCATCGCAAAAGGGTGTGACAGAGTACTTTCGATGCGATCTAATCGGGCAGGACGATGATGACGACGTTGCCGACTTTTTGTTGCGTCTCCACGTACTTGGTTGCTTCGACGATGTGGTCCAAGGGATAGTGGCGGTCGATCAGCGGCGTGAACGCTCCGCTCTCCAGCAGTCCTTTGACGTATTCGACGCGTTCCTTGTTGTAGGTCGGCAGCGGGAAGAGGACCTTGCGGCGCTGCTTGAGGTGCGAGGTGAAGAGCGCCAGCCATGGGTTCTGCCACATGAACCCGAGGTCGGTCACCAGGTAGGCGCCGCCGGGGACCAGAGAACCGCGGCAGTTGCGGAAGGAATGCTTGCCGACAGCGTCGAACACGAAGTCGTACGTCTCACCGTTGGTCGTGAAGTCGTCGACTGCGTAGTCGATGACGATGTCTGGGCCGAGCGCACGAACCGTGTCGACGTTGGCCGTGTTGCACACGGCGGTGACATGCGCGTCGAGATGCTTCGCCAGTTGCACGCCAGCCGAACCAATTGCGCCCGACGCGCCGTAGATGAGGATGCGCTGTCCGGGCTGCAGATCAACACGTCGTAAGTAGGTCATCGCCAAGATCGCACCGTCGGTCGACGCGGCGGCAACGTCGAATGGAATGCCGTCGGGCATCGTTGCGATCGCGGCGGTCGCCTTGATGCACATATGCTCCGCATGTGCGCCGTAGTGCAACGCACTCACGCCGAACACGCGGTCGCCGATGGCAAAGTCGGTGACCGCGCTGCCGACACCCTCGACGACGCCGGAGAATTCGCTGCCCAGCGTCTGGTGCTTCGGCCTACGCCACCCGCTGAAGAAGCGAGTTATCCACGGCTTCGCCGTGCGCATGCCGCAGTCGGTTCGGTTGACCGTGGAGGCGTGAACCCGAATCAAGACTTCGGCATCGTCTGGAACCGGTACGTCGATCTCCTGGATACGGACGACGTCTGGCGCGCCGTACCGAGTGTGAACTGCAGCCTTCATCCTCATCCACTTGTGCCTTTCGAAATTCGTCGCGGTCGTTTGATGGGCCCACCGTGTTGCCAGGAGCGTCCTGCGCGAAACAGTTCCGCTGGCTTGCCGCCAGCGGGGCCCGAGCTGGCCATTCGGCCGGTGGGGATCACCCATCCGTCGTCGGCCACGACACTGCGCCGAAAGTTGGCGCCGTCGATCTGCACACCCCACACGGCTTCGTAGACAGTGCGCAGCTCGGCGAGCGTGAAGGTGGGGCCCACGAACGCGGTGGCAATTCCGCTGACCTCGAGATCGAGGCGCACTCGAGCGACGGCATCGCGCACGATGCGCAGGTGGTCGAACGCCAACTGGACTTTCTCGTTCATCACCTCGGCGACTGGAACCAGAGCGGCTTCGGCGGCGTCCGTTCCCGCTGCCAGTGCGCCGACGTCGCGGAGCACCGCCAGATAGCCGATCGTCACCACGTTCATGCGCGGGTCGCGGCCGGGGTCGCCGTATGCGCCGAACTGCGTGAGGAGGGCGACGGCGTCGACGCCGGTCTCTTCCGCCAGCTCGCGGCCTGCCGCTTCATCGAGTGTCTCGGTGGGCAGCTTGAAACCACCAGGAATTGCCCACATCCCCTCGAATGGCGCTTGGCCACGACGGACCAACAGCACGTGGAGAACGCCATCGACCATCGTGAAAATAACGACGTCGACGGTGATGGCAAACGCAGGAAACGCCCGAGGGTCGTAAGAGCTGGGCGATGGTGGTGGAGGAGTTTCTGTCGCCATGACAAGAACAGTATCCTGGGTAACGGTCAAAACGACACGAACCATCGAAGAAGTTGCGAGTGGCGATTCTGGCAGCCGCCGTTAGCCTTGCGGAGTTACTAACCGGTCGCTCGCCGTAGACCGCTGGCCCCTTCCCGCTGGGGGAGGATTAATGGGAAGCATCCCACCAGCCGAGGTGAATACTTCGCCGGATCGTTCTCCAGGTTTTTCTCCTGACGTTCGCTCCTCGCGGTGTTCGCTGCAAAGCGAGCACCTTCGAGTTGAGCGAGAGGAGGTGTACATGACTACAGAAAATCCCCGTGCAGAGAAGGTCGCGGTGGTCGATGAGGTTGCTGCCAAGCTGAGTTCAGCTGACGCGGTGATCATCACCGAGTACCGAGGCCTCAAAGTCGGCCAGTTGGCTGGTCTGCGTCGCCAGTTGCGCGACGCCGGCGGCGAATACAAGGTGTTCAAGAACACGTTGGCAAAGCTGGGTGCCGCAAAGGCAGGTGTGGAGGGTCTCGACGAAATGCTGTTGGGTCCCTCGGGCATCACCTTTGTCAACGGCGACGTTGCCGCGGTTGCCAAGGCGCTGCGTGACGCAGCCAAAGCCAACCCGTTGCTCGTCATCAAGGGCGGTTCCATGGGCGGCAAAGTGCTGACGACCAAGGACGTCGAAGCCCTTGCCGAACTGCCTAGCCGCGAGGTGTTGCTCGCAATGTTTGCGGGCGCACTGCAGGCGCCATTGGTCAAGACCGCAGGTCTGTTGCAGGCATTGCCGCGCAACTTCGCCTACGGCCTCAAGGCGCTCATCGATCAGAAGGAAGCTGCATAAGCAGCTTCTCCCCACGCAAGTACACACAAGAACTCACTAGGAGAAACCGCAATGTCGAAGGAAAGCATCCTCGAAGAAATCAGCAATTTGACCGTCCTCGAGCTCAAGGAACTCCTTGATGCGTTCGAAGAGAAGTTCGGCGTCACCGCCGCTGCCCCGGTTGCTGTTGCTGCCGCTGGCGGCGCCGCTGCTGCTGCCCCGGCCGAAGAGGAGAAGGACGAGTTCGATGTCATCCTCAGCGACGCCGGTGCCCAGAAGATCCAGGTCATCAAGGTCGTGCGTGAGCTGACCAGCCTGGGCCTGAAGGAAGCCAAGGACCTCGTCGACGCAGCACCCAAGCCCGTCCTCGAGAAGGCCACCAAGGAAGCTGCCGAAGCTGCCAAGGCCAAGCTCGTCGAGGCCGGCGCAACCGTCGAAGTCAAGTAGTACCGGCGACCGCAAGGTCGCTGCCTGAATGTTGATCGGAGCCCGGGGTTCGCCCCGGGCTCCATCGCGTCTGCCGTGAAGTCGACGGCCGTCGGGTCAGACCAGTACGCGGCGGGCGGGTCGGGGTTCGGATTGGAAGACGCGGCGGTAGCGAGCCACTTCCTCGGCTGGGCCCGTGGACTTGTTCGGGTTGTCGCTGAGCTTGACGGTGGGGCGGCCGTTGGCGGCGACTGCTTTGCAGACGAGGCTGATGGGGGCGAGGGCGTCGTTCGGTACGAGCTCGCGGAAGTCGTTGGTCAGCATTGTTCCCCAACCGAACGAGACCCGGACGCGCCCACTGAACTGCGTGTGCAGGTCGGTGATCTCGTCGACGTCGAGGCCGTCGGAAAAGATGAGCAGCTTCTCACGTGGGTCCTCGCCATGGTCGGCCCACCAGCGCAGTGCCGCCTCGGCGCCCACAACAGGGTCGCCCGAGTCGATGCGCATGCCGGTCCAGCCCGCCAACCAGTCCGGTGCGTTGCGTAGGAATGCCTCAGTCCCGAAGGTGTCGGGCAGCATGATCCGCAGGTTGCCATCGTGCTCCGCGTGCCAGTCGGCCATCAAGCGATACGGCGACTCGCGCAATTCGGTATCGCTGCGCGCCAGCGCCGCGTCGACCATGGGGAGCTCGTGGGCGTTGGTGCCGATGGCCTCCACGTCGTGGCGCATTGCGATGAGACAGTTGGAGGTGCCGATGAACCGGTCGCCTAAGGCTTCGACCAATGCCTGCACGCACCAGTTCTGCCACAGGAACGAGTGGCGCCGTCGTGTTCCGAAGTCGGCCAGGCGCAGACTGTCGAGCTGAATCAGCCGCTGCAGCTTCTCCCACACCGTGGTCATCGCTCGCGCATAGAGCACCTGCAGGTCGAAATGGCCCATTCCATGCAGCACGGACCGACTGCGGAGCTCGGAGAGAATGGTCAGCGCAGGGATCTCCCACAGCATGACCTCCGGCCAGGACCCTTCGAACGTCAGCTCGAACTGACCGTCGCGTGTCGTGAGTTCGTATGGCGGCAACTGCACCTGATCCAGCCACTCCATGAACTCGCTGCTGAACATCTGTCGCTTGCCGTAGAAGGTGTTGCCGCGCAGCCACGAGGATTCGCCGCGGGTGAGCCGCAACGAGCGGGCGTGATCCAGATGCTCGCGTACCTCCGCCTCGTCGATCAGGTCGGCAAGTCGGACGGACGTGGTGCGGTTGATGACCTGGAAGCGCACCGTCACGTCCGGCCGGTTGCGTCGCACCGACTGGCACATCAGCAGCTTGTAAAAGTCGGTGTCCAGCAGCGATCGCACGATCGGGTCGATGCGCCAATTGTGGTTGTGCACCCGCGCGGCGATGTCGGTCATGCATCGTTTCTAGCCGGCCGCATCCTCTCTTGCCGTACTCCATATGGCTCGGAAAGCCTTGACATGGGTGATTCGCAGGCTTACCGTTCCTCCAACGGAATTCCCGGAAGGCTTCTGCCTGTACCGGTTGACGACCGCGTGCCCCGCGGATAGGATCGACGGTTGCCGTGCGATCTGTGTCCTGCTTCTGCCATGTCTCAGTGACCCTGCGCGCCCCCTGCCGAAGAGAAGATTGAGGAGAAACACGTGGCCTCACGTTCCGTGTCCCGCGAGCGTTATTCG
>JANLPB010000388.1:0-9080 GCA_031366885.1 Ilumatobacteraceae bacterium | reverse complement strand
GGGCGGTCTTGCAGGACCCCGACCCGATGCTCTACGTGCCCTGTCTCGGTTCATTGCGGACGGTCCGGGCAGGTGCAATGTTGGCAGCTGGCGACCGTGTTGGCGCTCTCGCCGTGGCCCGCGTTGCGGTCGCGGATCTGAAGGGCTGGCCTGGCTGGCGTCGAGACCGCGCGGAGGCCGAGCGTGTGTTCAACATCATTGTGAGTGCGCCGCCGGTCGCGGACCAGTCGCACTCGTTGTGGTTCATGTTGGAGACGGTGCAAGCCGCACTGCAAGCTGGCATCCCGGCAGCTCGGGTACGTGCCGAGTTCGTGGATGGTTGGGCGAAATTGCACACCTCGCACGACTTCCTTCACCAGCATGCGCAGGGCATGTTGCTGTTGGCCGAAGGGGACCATGCTGGCGCAGCGGCTGCGTTGGGGGCGGTCTTGCAGGACCCCGACCCGATGCTCTACGTGCCCTGTCTCGGTTCGTTGCGGACGGTGCGGGCGGGTGCAATGTTGGCAGCTGGCGACCGTGTTGGCGCTCTCGCCGAGGCCCGCGTTGCGGTCGCGGATCTGAAGGGCTGGCCTGGCTGGCGTCGAGACCGCGCGGAAGCGCTCGTGCGCCGTCTGGAGGGCAGCGGCGCGCGCGCCGATGGCGAGTTGACGGCACGTGAACGTGAGGTGTCCGCGCTGATCGCCGAGGGCTTGACCAACGGCCAACTCGCTGAGCGGCTGTTCATCTCGCCCAAGACGGCGGCAGTCCACGTGTCCAACATCCTGATGAAGCTGGGCCTGTCCAGCCGAGCGGAAGTTGCCGCGTGGGCGGTGCGCCACGGTGTGGTCCTGCAACCAGGCTGAGCGCAGCCTGTCGGGTTACAGCCAGTCGCGGTTCTTGAAGATTCGGTAGAGCACGAAGCTCATCACGACCATGCTGCCGAGCGCGAACGGATAGCCCCAGAACCAGCCGAGCTCGGGCATGTGCTGAAAGTTCATGCCGTAGATGCCCGCAATCAGCGTGGCACCGAACACGATGGAGCCCCACGCCGTCAGCTTCTTCATGACCAGGTTCATCTGGTTGCTCATCACCGCCAAATGCGCCTCGACCGCGTTGCCGACCAGCTCGCGCAGCTCGTCGACGATGTCGACTGCCCGCAGCAGTTTGTCGAATGTGTCGCGCAACACGACGAGCGCCTCACCCTCGACCCATTCCACCTCCTTGCGCAGCAATGCCGACAAGACTTCTCGCAGGGGGATGACCGCTCGGCGCAGCTCGAGGAGTTGCCGGCGGACACCGAAGAGCTCCTGCTGGACCTGTCGTTCGGCATCTGCTTTATCGCTGAAGATACGGTCCTCGATGGCCTCCAGCTGGTCTTCGAGAACATCGAGTGAGTCGAAGTAGCCATCGACCAGCTCCTCGATCACGGTTGCCAGCATCATGCCGGCGCTCACGTCGGGGGCAAGTCGTTGGACGCGGCCCAGCGCGACTGCCGAGTCCCACTCGCGGCCCTCGTCGTCGTGAAGGCGAACGGTGACGAACCACTTGTCGCCCACGTACATGTCGATCTCACCGAGCGTGCCGCTGAACGCGACGACGTACGCGTGGTCGGCAAAGCGTTGCATCGTCGGCCGCGCTGAACGGCGGCGGGCCTCGTCGAAGGTGCGCTCACCGAGACCGAATTGGTGGTCCAGCGATTCCAGCTCTTCGACGGTGGGGTCAACAACATCCCACCAAGCGGTATCGCCAAACACGTGCTGGGTCATCATCACCGGCGATAGTACGGCGCCTTCTCGTCGCAGCGGTGGCACTCGCACTACGCTGGCCGGACTATGGGTCAGCAGATCGGTGTCGTTGAAAAGGCCAGCTCGAATCCGGGGATGGTTCGCTTCGAAGCGAATCGCAACCTGACAGGCATGGGCCACGAGGTGTTCCACACCGCTGCCGATGCCATCGGCCCGCGGCCAGCAGCAGCGCTGGCCCGCAATCTGCTCTCCACCGGACGGGTGGCCGCGGTGCACGTGTACGGCAACATGATCACGCTCGATCTCGCCAAGGGCGCCAGCAGCGCCGGTCTTGGCGATGTCATTCGCGACCTGTACCAGTACTGGAAACCCGGTATGGAGATGCCGGTGTTCGAGGACGTTGCTCCGCAAGAGGGCGCCGCGCCTGCCGCTGCGACCGCCGATGGTGTCAGCGGGCCAGAGGCTGCCTACCTGTCGTTGGTGCCGCCCACGTTGGTCGAACGCAGCCGCGCTGCGCTCGCCAAGTGGAAGGCCAACCACTGAAAATCCAGACGGCTGCGTTACGCAGTGCTGAACGCTCGGCCGTACGGTGACGTCGGTGACCGCAGCTGTCCTCACGCTGAACGAAGCAGCCGAACTGCTGGGCGTGCACTACATGACGGCGTACCGGTATGTGCGTCTTGGTCTGCTGCCGGCGGTCAAGGTCGGAGGCACCTGGCAGGTCACCCATGCGGATCTTGAGGCGTACCAGGCTCAGACGACGGTGGGGGTTGTCGCCAGCGGTGGTCGTCGGCGCGCCCCATGGGCGGCTCGGCTTGAGTCTCGGCTCGTCGCCGGTGACACCAGTGGCGCCTGGAGTGTGGTGGAAGCAGCGTTGGCAGCGGGCACCGAGATCGATGAGGTCTACCTCGACGTCATCACCCCAGCGATGCACTCGATCGGCGCCAGGTGGGCGACGGGCGAACTCGACGTGTCGGTCGAACACCGGGCGACCGGAATCGCGTTTCGATTGATTGGTCGCCTAGGCCCGCGTTTTGCGCGACGAGGCCGAACACGTGGTGTGGTGCTGTTGGGTTCGCCCGAAGGTGAACGGCACTCGCTGCCGATTGCGTTGCTCGCCGATCTGTTGCGCGGTGAGGGTTGGGAGGTCTCCGACATGGGCGCCGATATGCCGCTCGCCTCATTCGTGAGCGCGGCGCAGGGGACGACGGATCTGGTGGCGATCGGGGTGTCGGTGACATCCGCGGGCTGCCTGGAATCGGCCTCACAGTTGTTGGCAACGTTACGTAAGGAGATCGACGGCGGCATCTATTTGGCCGTCGGTGGGCTGGCAGTGCAGGACTATGACCATGCGCTGGCGCTGGGCGCCGACGGCTGGGCGCGGTCTGCGCACGACTTCGCTGAGCAACTCACGCAGCGCGCCGCGAGCTAGAAATTCCGCTGGCAAAGCGTACGTACGTTCGATAACGTGTCGGGATGCCTCGTGGGTCCACCAATCTCGCCGACCTCGCCGGCAGCGGGTTGTTGTCAGGAGCAGCGGCGCAGCAACGCACCATTGCAATGCTGCCCGCCTTTGAGGAGCTGCTGCCCCAGGCGGTAATGCAGCGCGGCAGTGTGGTGGAGTGTGCGGGTTCCGCAGCCGTGTCGCTGGCACTCGCGTTGGCGGCTGGCCCGTCGCTCGCTGGTGCCTGGGTGGGGGTTGCTGGTCTGGCGCAAGTGGGTGTTGCCGCGGCAGTCGAGCTGGGGGTGGCGCCCGAGCGGTTGGTGATGGTGGCCGAGCCAACGCCACGTTTCGACGACGGGCAGTGGGCCGAAGTGTTGGCCGCAATGATCGACGGCTTCGATGTGCTGCTGCTCGGCCCTGGCGCACAGGCGGTGAAGGCCGTCACCGCCCGTCGGCTCGTGGCTCGGCTGCAATCGCGCGGTGCAGTGATGCTGTCGGTCGTGTCCACTGGCGTCGTGTCCACTGGCGTCGTGTCCACTGGTGTCAGCGTGGGCGCGCCGGGTGTGTTCGGGGCCGACTTGCGGTTCGAGGCAACGGATGCTGTCTGGCAGGGGCTGGGCGATGGTCACGGCGTAGCTCGCGGCCGCCGTGTCAGTGTGCAGCTCAGTGGTCGCCGGGTGCCACGCCCACGTCGCTGCGAGATGTGGTTGCCCACCGCCGACGGTGCAGTGGAATCCGTCGTCTCCATCGCTGCTGCTGCTGCCGCCGCGCCCGCGCCTGCGCTGCGGCGCACCGGGTAGGCGGCTGTGCCACGCCTGGGGGTGCTGTGGTGCCCGCACTGGCCTGTCGTTGCTGCTGCTGCTGGGCCGGCTGTTGGTGTAACCCGCGAACCGATTGCGGTATTGCACGCGAATCGCGTGGTTGCCCACTCGTTGGCGGCGGGTGCGGAAGGCGTCGCTGTCGGTCAGCGTCGTCGCGATGCGCAGGCTCGCTGCCCATTGGTCCGCATCGAGCAGCACGACCCCGCTCGCGACGCTCGCGCCTTCGAACCGGTGGTGCGAGCGGTCGGGGTGATGGTGCCGCGGATCGAGGTCACCGAGCCCGGCACGCTCACCTTTGTGTCACGCGGGCCGTCGCGCTACTTCGGTGGCGACGCGGCAATGGCCGCATCGGTGGCTTCCACGGCAACCGCTGCGGCGCAACTCTCGCTGGCCGCCGTTGGTGCGTTTGGCATCGGTGTGGCCGATGGGCGCTTCGCGGCCGGTATTGCTGCCCGTCGTTCGGCGCGCTGTGGTGAACCAGTGGTCATCGAGCCGGGGTCGCAGGCGACAGCTGCGTTCCTGGCCCCGCTGCCGGTGCGGCTGCTGTCGGTCGTGGCGGGTGTATCACCTGAGTTCGTGCACCTGCTCAACCGGCTGGGAATTCATCATCTGGGTCCGCTCGCCGCGCTCCCCGAGGCCGATGTGGTGGCGCGCTTCGGCCCCCTTGGTCGCTTTGCCCACCGACTTTCGGGCGGTGGCGACGATCGGCTGCCCGGCACCCACGACCCGCCGGCAGGTCTGCAGGTGCAGCGCGTCTTCGAGCAGCCGGTGTTCCACTCAGATGCGTTGGTGTTCGTCGCTCGCCAGTTGGCAGAGGAACTCGTCGGCGTGTTGGCGGCCGATGGTCAGGTGTGCACGCGTCTGGTGGTCACCGCCGAAACCGAGCACGGCGAGCAGAGTGAACGCCTGTGGTATCGCAGCAGCGGGCTCAGTGCAGCAGCGATGGTCGAGCGCGTGCGCTGGCAACTGGATGCGTGGGCGCAGCACGGTGCCATCACCGCGGGGGTGGCGTTGCTGCGGCTGGACCCGGCCGAGGTCCGGAGCGACGATGGTGTGCAGTTGGGTCTCTGGGGTGGTCGGACGCAAGCCGACGAGTGGGCGGTGCGTGCCGTTGCGCGCCTGGTGGCAGTTGCCGGGGAACAGCAGGTGTTGGTGCCTGCGGCCCAGGGTGGCCGGCAGCCGCATGATGCGTACACCTGGACGCCGGCAGTCACCGCCGGCCTGTTGGAACCCGCCGAGCGGCTGGCCGTGCCGAATCACCCGTGGCCCGGTCGGCTGCCAGCGCCGTCGCCCGCAGTGGTGCATCATCCACTGCGACCTGTCTCCGTGCTCGATATCACCGGTGCCTCGGTGAGGGTCACCGGCAGGGGTACCGTCAGCTCGCCGCCGTATGCCGTGCAGGTTGGTGGCTCGCTCGATGGCATCCAGTCGTGGGCGGGCCCGTGGCTGGTGGAGGAGCGCTGGTGGGACGCCGCTCGCCATCGCCGCCTCGCTCGCTTCCAAATCCTCACCCAGTCCGGTGCGTTACTGCTACTCACCGTTGAGCGCGGCCAATGGTGGCTCGCCGCCGAGTACGCCTAGCGACGGGGACGAAACCATGACTGCAATTCAAGTCATGTCTGACCCAGTGGCCATGGCAGAACTAGCGGAATCGGAGCGGGAGTTCGCTGCGGGCCACTTCATCACCGGCGAAGAGTTGCGGCCTTGCATCCCAGTCGCAACAGGAAATAGGTTTCGACCTGGCGGCGTCCGGACCCTACAAACTCAGTGTGACCGCTTCAGCGCAGCGGGAACTCTCGCCACTTCCTGAAGGAAGGGCGGCAGCAATTGCGGAGTTCATGTTCGGCGCACTTTTGGGCAGCCCGTGGCAAGTAAGCGGCGCCCTTCGTCGAGAGCTCGTGGGGTTTCATTCGGCTCGACGTGGCGCGTACCGAATCATCTACAAGATTCTTGACGAGCCGGGGTGAGTGGTTGTGCACCGAATCGACCATCGATCGACGGTGTATCGCTCGCGATGATCTTGCCTTACCGGCGGCGGAGGGCTTCGATCACGGCGGTGACGGCGGGGGAGTGGCTCATGCTTCGGCGATGGAGCGCGGTGATCTCGCGCGTCGGCTCTGGATTGTGGACGGCGACGGCCACCACGCCGGCGGGCTGTTCGGCTCGGCCGAGACGAGGGACCAGGGCGATCCCGAGACCGGCTGCCACGAGCGCGATATGGGTTTCGAACTCGACTGACTGATGAGCGATGCGCGGCGGATGCGGCATGCCGTCGTGCATCCGCTGCAGCCACTCGCGACAGATGGTGCCTTCCGGCGTGGCGATCCAGGCTTCGTTGATGAGGTCCTTCGGTGACACGCGTATGCGACCGGCGAGGCGATGGCCAGCGGGCACCAGTACATCGGCGACGTCGTGCGCGAGGACAACAGCGTGCACGTGCTCGGGTATCGCAAGAGGGGTCGTGCCCCAGCTGTGTACAAGGCCAACCTCGCAGTGGCCAGCGGCCACCAGATCGATGGTGTCCCACGGCTCGTGTTCGGTCAGGCTCACCTGCAGTTCGGGATACGTCGCCAGCAAACCCGGCAGTGCCGGGGCGACGAGGCCGCGCATCGCGGTCGAGAACGCAGCAAGTCGCAGCGGGCCGGCGACGGTGTTGGCGCTGCGGTGCAGGCTGGCCTCGATCTCCTCCAGGTCGGTCAGCAGGCGTGCGCCTTGGTCGACGAGGTGGCGGCCCTGCTCGGTCAACATCACGCCGCGGCCCACGCGTTCAAGCAAGGCAACGCCAGCTTGGCGCTCAAGGCGCTTCACCTGCTGTGAGACGGCGCTTGGGGTGAACCCCAACGCCGTGGCAGCGGCCACCACTGACCCGTGAGCGTCGACGGCGCGAAGTGAGATCAGGCCCTCGAGATCGATCATGAAGCAACGCTACATGAAGAAACAAACAACCATTCGCTGGTGCTTCATTGATGATCGTGCGACTGTGTACGACATGAACCCCCGAGACTCGCTTCGTGCTGCGCTGGTTGCCACCATCTGGGGGTTCAACTTCGTGGTCATCAGCTGGGGCATGCACGGGGTGCCGCCGCTCTTGTTCGCCGCGATCCGCTTCACGTTGGTCGTCTGTCCGGCGGCATTCCTCCTGCGCCGACCGGATGCACCGTGGCGAACCGTGGCGGCGATCGGTCTGTTCATGTCGCTGGGCCAGTTCGCGTTGCTGTACTCGGCAATGCACGCTGGCATGCCGCCCGGTCTCGCGGCACTCGTGCTGCAGTCGCAGGTGATCTTCACCATCGTGATCGCGGCCGTCCGCCTTCGTGAGCTGCCGACACGGCCTCAGGTAGCGGGCGTCGCAGTGGGGGCCATCGGGTTGGCCGTCGTCGCTGTGGGCCGAGGCGGGCACGTGCCTGTCATCGCCTTGGTGCTCTGCCTGCTGGGCGGGTTGTCATGGGGCATCGGCAATGTCGTCGCGCGGTCGTCGGGTATTCAGGGCGGCCTGTCGCTGACGGTGTGGTCCGCGCTGGTGGTGCCGATTCCGCTGTTCGTCCTGTCATTGTTGTTGGACGGCCCCCATGCGGTCGGCACCGCGCTGGCCGACTTCTCGTGGAAGGCCGCAGTGTCCAGCCTCTACACAGCGGGCTTGGCGTCGCTGGTGGGCTACGCCGTGTTCAACAACTTGCTCTCGCGCTACGCCGCCGCGTCGGTTGTCCCGTGGGTGCTGCTGGCCCCGGTCGTCGCGATGGCATCCGCGTGGGTGCTGCTGGACCAAGAGCCAAACGCAGCAGAACTCTGCGGCGGCCTGCTGTTGCTCGCTGGTGTCATGGTCGCCCTGCGCCCACAACGGCTATCCGTCCTCAACCCTGAGCTACAGCGAGCACTCACTCCCGCCACTACATCCGAGTGACAGTGCATCAGTGCGAGTGCCTGCGTGCCATCCGAGTGCGTACTCGCATCCCGGGGTGCGAGTGCCCACTCGGATGGGGCTGTCCCACTCGGACAGGGGGCGTGGCACTCGGAGGGCCGTCCTATGCGGAGATCAACTCGCGGTCGGTCTCGGTCTCGTCGTCGTGACCGCGCGTCGGCCCGTTGTCATGAGGCCCGTTGTCATTGGGCTCGTTGTCGTGAGGCTTGTCGAGGAGCGGCGCTTCGTCCGCACGTAGCAGGTCGTTGCTGAGTCGAAAGCCCACGCCGCGGACGGTGTGGATGAAGCGCAGTTCGGGTGCTCGCTGCTGGAGCTTTCGGCGCAGGTTGCTGAGATGGACATCCACGACGTGCGTGTCGCCTACCCAGTTCGGACCCCAGACTTCCTCCAAGAGTTCTGACCGCGAGCACACCTCTGCGGGCCGGCGGCAGAGCTGCTCGAAGAGTGCAAACTCGATTCGCGTCACTGCAACATCAATGGAGTGAACCCGGATCTCCTTGCGGCCGATGTCAACCGTGAGCGCGCCGAGGGAGATGACGGATGCTTGCAGGGGATCCCAGCGAGCATGCAGCTGACGGGGTCGACGCAGCAGCGCCTGACAACGTGCAGCCAATTCGTCGGGGTTGAGAGTGGCGGAGACGACGTCGTCGGCACCCGCTCGAAGTGCACGGATGCGGGCAATGTCGGCATCGGGGGGAGCAATGCCGACGATGTACGCATCCGTGAGGGCTCGCATGGTGTCGAACAGGTAGCCGCCTTCGGGGCTCGAGAGTTCGAGGTCCACCATCACGACGTCGGGGGAGAAGGAACGCGCCAGCGTCAGCGCTGCCTCCTCCTCTGTGGTGGCACTCACCGAGTAGCCGCGCGCACGGAGCGCCGAGGAGGCAACCCGCCGCAGCAGCGGATCAGCCACGGCGAGCAGCACTCGTGGTGCAAGTTGTGCGTCGGGTTCCATAGTGGTGAGTTCTTCCCGCCTCAGTCGTGGCTGTCGTAGTTGACATTTGCGTTGACGTGGTTGCCCTCGCCACCGTTCGGATTCACTATCGGCGCGTTTGTTCGCTTCCTGAAGTGGCGATTTTGACGAAGTCGTGCAGCGCCGAACACGGATCGACCGCCTACCGTGGTCATGTGTTAGATCTCAGTCAGCAGATTCGTTCCGCCGTGCTTGCCCG
>JANLPB010000348.1:0-14939 GCA_031366885.1 Ilumatobacteraceae bacterium | reverse complement strand
CACTGGTTGCCTGGCACTCGGACTGGTGCCTGGCACTCGGATGGGGTGGGGACGGGGTGGGGACGGGGGACGGGGACGGGGTGGCGAGGCTGGGCCGTAGAATTGCTCGATGCAGCGATGGCAGGCTCGCGCTCGGCGGATCAACTGGTACCGCGCCGCGCCGGTGCTCTTGCTGGTCGCCCTCGCCGCCAGCGTGGCGCCAACGCTGCACCACTCCGCGTCGGTGATCGGCGCTGTGGCCACCAGCACCTCGACCGCGCTTCCGGCGGCGGCCCCACGCGTCCGCAGCGAAGCCCCGGTGCCCACGACGACGGCAGCAACTGAAACCACCACAACGGCCGCCGAGACCACCACCGTGGCACCGACGACGACGACGCCGCCGATCCCCGACACGACCACGACCGCACTCGCGCCGCCTACCGCACCACCCCAAGACGTCGCCCGCAGCATCCCCACCGCCACCCCGGCCGCGCCACCGCCAGCCGCGCCACCACCGCCGTGGGCGGCGTCGGTCGCTACCACCTCCGCTGGCTACATCAGTACGGGTGTTGGCTGCGCCAGCGGAACCGGCGCGAGCGCACTCGATGCGTTCTTCGCGGCACGGGTCGGCCCGCTGATGGGTGCCGACTACCAACACGTGGTCGCGTTGGGGGGCAACCGGTATGCATGGTTCTTCCAGGATGCGTTCATCGATCCTTCCGGCGCCGCCACCCGCCTCGACCAGTCGTTCTTCGCACACAACCTGCTGTTGATCCAAGACGGCAAGTGCTTCACGATGCTGCACCGCGGAACCGCGGCGAAGCCGACCTCGTTCGAGCCGGGCAACGGCGAGAATCCGACGACCAAGTGGTTCTGGCCGATGGGAGCCGAGACCAGCGGCGGCCAGGTGAAAATGTTCTGGGTCGAGATGGCCAAGGATCCCTACGAACCCGGGCCTGGCGACGGCTTGGGTTGGCACCCAGCGCGGTTGTGGTTGGCGACGTACAACGCGAGCACGATGAAGCGGCTCTCGTTCGAGCCAGCGCCCAACAGCGGGGTCAACCCGATGTACGGATACACGGTCGCCAGCGATGGCCAGTACAGCTACCTGTTTGGTAACTCGTTCGAGCAGAACCTGGTGCGCGAGGGCGGCTTCTTCGGCGGTCAACACTCGGCGACGGCGATGTATCTCGCACGCGTTCCGGCCGGCCAGTTGAGCGCTGCGCCCGAGTACCGCACCGCTGACGGGTGGTCGTCGAGTCCGGCCGACGCACGACCATTCCTGCAGCGCTATTGGGCCGAAAACCCGATGCAACCCCGCTTCATCGACGGTCAGTGGGTGGCGGCCACAAAGGTCGACGGCTACTGGGGTGAGCAACTGGCGATCGAAGTCGCCAACCATCCATGGGGGCCGTGGACCGCCACCGAGCACCGGGGACTGGCGCCCCGCGGCGGCGACGGTCTGATGAACACCTACCACGCGCACCTGCTGCCCTATCGATCGAGCGGCGGCTCATTGATCGTCACCGTCTCGCAAAACGCACGACAGATGTCCGCCGACGCGTTCCCCCACCCCGAGCGCTACCGGCTGACGGTCTTCACCAGCGGCTGGGCCTCCCCACCCGCTGACCCGCCGCCAACGACGACAACCTCCACCTCCACCACGTCCACCTCGACCACGTCGACGAGCACGACCACCTCTACGACCACGACGACAACTGCGCCGACCAGCACGTCGACATCCACGACGACGACCGCACCGCCGACGACCACCACGGCAGCGGCCACGACGACGACCACACTGTCCACCAGCACAAGCAGCACCACCAGCACGACCACACCGTCGACGACCAGCACTTCCTCGACAACAATCGCCAAGCCTTGACGAAATGGTCGTGTGTGCGCTTGTGCGCCGCCAGACTCTGTAGTCCTCATGAGCGACCGCGTCCAACTCCGACCATGGCAGCGCGCCGCGTTCGACAAGTTTGCGGCCAGCGAGCGGTCTGACTTTCTGGCGGTCGCCACCCCCGGCGCCGGTAAAACCACCTTCGCTCTCGCCTGTGCCCGCTGGGCGCTCGCACAGCAGCGACGACGCATCGTCGTGGTTGCTCCCACCACTCACCTCAAGACGCAGTGGGTGCAGGCAGCACACCGAATGGGGCTGCATCTCGATCACCAGTGGTCCCCCGGCGAGGCGGTCGCCAAGGACGTGCACGGCATCGTCACCACATACCAGCAGGTCAGCACCAAGTCGGCAAACGGCGTCGACACCGCCAAGAAGCTGCGCGGCCTCTCCAACGACGCGTTCGTGATCCTCGACGAGGTGCACCACGCGGGCGATGAGCGCGCCTGGGGCGACGGCGTGCGCACCGCGTTCGAACTTGCCAACCGCCGCCTCAGCCTCAGCGGTACGCCGTTCCGTAGCGACACCGCCAGCATCCCGTTCGTGCGCTACGAGGAGACCGGCGTCGGCGGCGAGGCCCAGCCGGACTTCACGTACGGCTACGCCGACGCACTTCGCGACGGTGGCGTCGTGCGCCCCGTGTACTTCCCACGGTTCGACGGGCTGATGGAGTGGAGCGCCCCCGACGGCAGCATCATCAGCGCCAACTTCCACGACGAGCTGGATCGCACCGGCTCCTCGCACCGATTGCGGGCGGCACTCAGCCTGGAGGGCGACTGGCTGGCCGCCGTGATGGGCCAGGCCCACGCGCGACTGATGGAGATCCGGCGCACACAGCCCGACGCGGGCGCGCTTGCGATCTGCATGGACCAAGAACACGCACGCGACATCGTCCGCTTCATCCGCACCCGCTTCCAGGTGGAGGCAGAAGTTGTCGTCAGCGACGACCCCGACGCCAGCCGCAAGATCGCCGCCTTCGCCACCAGTACGCGCCCCTGGCTGGTTGCGGTGCGCATGGTCAGCGAGGGTGTCGACATTCCGCGCCTGCGAGTTGGCGTGTACGCCAGCACCGTGGTCACCGAGCTGTTCTTCCGCCAGGCCGTCGGCCGTTTCGTGCGCTGGACCCGCGGGCTCACCAGCCAGAAGGCGTACGTGTACATTCCCGACGACCCGCGGCTGCGCCAACACGCGTTCCAGATTGCAGAGGCGCGTCGCCACGTTCTGAGACCGCCTGCCAGCAACGACGACGAGTTCACCCAGGCGGACCTGGACCGCGAGGCGAAGCAAGAGCTGGACATGATGCCCGAGCAGCTCTCACTGTTCAGCGTGCTGTCGTCCACGGCCACTGGCATGAGCGTGCACGCATTCACCGAAGCCGGCCTCACCATGTTCGACGACGAGCCAGAGATTCCCGAGCCCGACGACGCGGCCGTCGCCGACGATGCCATCGACCTACCGGAGATTCCCACTGACGCCGGCTTCCCGCTGGCAGGCGCGAAGAGCATCGCCGAACGCAAGGAAGAACTACGGATTCAGAACATGGAGTTGGCCAAGCGGCTGGTCGACAACACCGGCTTCGGTCACGCCAAAGTACAAGTTGAACTGAACCGCCTGGTGGGCATCATGTCGGTGGGCAGCGCGACCAACAGCGAGTTGGAACGCCGCCTGCGCTACGGCGAAGCCTGGCTCAAGCGGCGCTAGCCTGACGACATGCCTGCTATCGGAGAGCACCACCCTGCCTTCGAGGAGTACTGCGAGTGCATCTTCGAGCTGGATGAAGACGACGTCGCCGTCATCCAAGCTCGCATGGCCGAGCGCTTGCAGGTCAGCCGCCCCGCCGTCAGCGAAATGATTCGCCGGTTGGAGACCGAGGGCCTGATCACCACCGACGGCGCCATCCGCCTCACCAACTCCGGCCAGGCGTTGGCTCAGCGGGTGGTGCGTCGCCACCGTTTGGCCGAACGCTTCCTCACCGACATGCTCGGTCTCTCCTGGGCCGACGCGCATCACGAAGCCGGCAAGTGGGAACACGTGATGAGCTCCGCCGTCGAAGACGCCATGGACAGGGTGTTGGGCAACCCCACCACCTGCCCGCACGGCAACCCCATCCCCGGGTCGCTGTACGACGCGCCAAACACGGTGCCGCTCTCGCACACCATCGTCGGTAATTCCTTCACTGTCGTGCGCATTCCCGAGGAGCTGGAGTTCGCACCCGGCGTGCTCGACTTCCTCGAAGGCGCCAGCATCCTGCCCGGCCATACCGGCGTACTGACCGGCACGGCGCCCGACGGCACCGTCACCATCGTCATCGATGGTCACTCAGTGGGCGTCGATTCGTTTACCAGCAGCCGCATCCTCGTCACCGTATGAAGCGTCGCGTCCTTGCAGTCTGCGCGCTGGTCAGCCTGGCCGCGTGCAGCCCGACCACCTACGACGCCACGGCGAGCACCGAGCCAGCCGCCGCGGCAACCACCACCACCCTTCCTTCGGGCACCGCGGCTGAACTGCTTCCCCTTCTACTGGCCGAGGTGCATGGAATTCCGCTGAAGGTTATGAATGCCTGCGGCGACGGCGCCGCGGCCACACGCATCGAGCAGTTGTGGGCGGCCGTGAAGCCCGAGATCGAAGCGAACCGCCCGGAGCTGGTACCCGACTTCGAGTTCGTCGTACGCCGCAGCCGCGCTGCCGCCGACCGCAACCGACCGGCCGACGCCGACCGCGCCTTCAAGAACCTCACCAGTCTGGTGCAGGCCTACCTCGGCTAATCAGCAGGCGTTACAGCATTGCCGCGGGCAGCGGCTTGGAGTGCACGATGGACAGCCGCTTCGTGCTGCGGGTGAGCGCAACATAGAGAGCGCGCAGACCCTGTTGTTCGCCCGCCACGATGTCGGCGGGTTCGACGACGACCACGCCGTCGAGCTCGAGGCCCTTCACCACGCTGACCGGTACGACGGTGATGCCCATCTCCAACCCGCTACGGGTGGCCTTGCCATGTTCGATGCCGGCGGCGTCGAGCGCGTGAGACACCGCCTCGAACATCGCGTCAGGAACGACGACTGCGATGTTGCCTTCGCCGACATCGGCGTCGAGGTCTTTCGTGGCGGCGACGACCGCAGTGAGCAGTTCGTTGGCGCCGACGTGAGAGAACTCGGGATGCTCGTCGCCAGCGCGGACACTGGTGGGTGCTCGCAAGGACGGTGTGGCGGCCATCATCACCTTGTTGGCCAGCTCCATGATCTGCGCTGGAATTCGATAGCCGACGCTGAGACCGATCACCCGTGAGCCGCGGCTATCGGGCAGGTGCGTGAGGATGTCGTTCCAGTCGTTTGGCGCGAGCGCACCGGTGGCCTGGGCGATGTCGCCAACGACGGTCATGCTGCCGTTCAACGACCGGCGTGAGACCATTCGCAGCTGCATCGGTGTGAGGTCTTGCACCTCGTCGACAACGATGTGACCGTAGGTACGGATCTCGTCGGCCTCGTCGGGCTTCAGCGTTCCCTTTGCCGGGCGAGCACCCAGGTAGCTGCGTGCCTCGTCGAGGATCGACACGTCGTGCTCCGTCCAGCGCACGTCAGCCACATCGGCCTTGCGCTCGCGGTACAGCGAGAGATATTCGGGCTCGGTGAGGTGCTTCGCACCCGCCAGCTTGAGCAGCGCTTTGCTGCCGTAGAGGTCGTGCAGCAGCTGGGCCGGTGACAGCACGGGCCACATGCGCTCCAGTGCAGCCCGCACCTCGGGGAGGTGGCGCACGGCTTCCTTCACCTGCGCAACGGTGGTTTCCGGGTCGTGCCAGCCGGCGGCCATCGCGGCCCACACTTCGCCTTCCAACCAGCGGCGAGCAGAGTTGTGCTTGCGGAAACGGCGCTGGGCGGCACGCACGATGCGGGCCGATTCATCGGCGCGCAAGCGAACGTAGCCAGTGCGGAACGGCACCTTCAGGTCCTCTCGCAGTGGGCGCTCACGATCGGTGACCGCCTTGTCGATGACCAAGCTGATGCGCAGATCGCCCTTCACACGCGCAGCCAGCTGGTTGTCCGGCGGGTCGATTGCGTAGCGCGCCCACTGCACATCGTGCACGAGGTCGGCCAGAACGACCTGCTCGACGCCGGCCTCACCCAGTGATGGCAGCACGCGCTCGATGTAGCGCAAGAAGACGCGGTTGGGGCCGATGACCAGCACGCCCTGATCTTCCAGCGGGAAACGAAAGGTGTAGAGCAGGTACGCGGCGCGGTGCAGCGCAACGACCGTCTTGCCGGTTCCGGGGCCGCCCTGCACGACCAGCACACCGGCCTGCGGGCTGCGAATGATTTCGTCCTGCTCGCCTTGAATGGTGGCCACGATGTCGCCCAGCTGACCGGTACGTCCGCGCTCAAGTGCGGCCAGCAGCGTGCTGTAGCCACGAATGCCGTCAGCCCGCTCGGCTGTCTGTACACCCGCGATAGCCAGTTCGTCGTCCTCGGCGCCGATGCCCAGGTGGCCCTCACCGAACAGTTCGTCCTCCAGGCCAAGCAGCTGGCGACCGTGCACATGGAAGTGGCGGCGGCGCACCAGGCCCAACGGATCGCGACCGGTCGCGCGGTAAAAGGGCTCGGCAACTGGTGCCCGCCAGTCGACCACCACCGGATCGCTGTTCTCGTCGGCGACTGCGAGGCGACCGATATGGAAGCTCTCCACGCCGTTGACGCCGTCGCTGGCGTCGAGATCGCCAGCACGATCGATGCGCCCGAAAACAAGCGCTGCGTCGCCCAGATCGAGCTGCGTCAGGCGGTTGAAGACGGCCTCGTCGAACACATCGCGCTCGTAGCGCGCCTGAAACGTTCCGCCCAGCGTGCCCTCATGCAGCCCCCGCAGCTTCCACGCGTCGACTTTGCTCTGCTCGAGGCAGTGATAGGCGTGATCGATGAACGCCTGCTCAGTAGCGAGATCGGGGTGATGTTGCGACATGGGTGTGTGGGGTGGACGCGCCCGGCCGGGCCGGAAACGCGGTGTAGAACTCTATCGCCACCAGCCCTCACGCCAACTGCGAACTGCGCCAGCTCGACCGCTGATTGCTGGGGTGCCGCCTCACGCCGTGGTGGCGATGCCACCATCGACCGCGATGACCGAACCGGTGACGTAGGACCCGGCGCGGCTGCACAGAAAGACAGCCACTCCGGCCATGTCGTCAGGGCGGCCGATGCGACCCAGCGGCGACGACTTCGCGATCGAATCGCCGAACGCCTGCAGGGTGGCAGCCATCATCTTGCTCTCGAACGGACCCGGCGCCACCGCGTTGACGGTGATGTGCTGTGGCCCCAACTTCTTCGCCAACGCGCGGGTGAGGTGGTGCACACCAGCCTTGCTGGCTGCGTAGCTGTAGGTGTCCATCGGGTTGACGTGCAGCCCATCGATCGAGCCGATGTTGATCACTCGACCAGGATCGTCCATCGTCGCTGCTGCGCGCAGGTTGGGAAGCAGCCGCTGCGTGAGGAAGAACACACCCTTGACGTTGGTGTCCATCACCTTGTCCCATGCATGCTCGCTGAAGTCGTCCAGCGGCATGCCCCACGTCGCGCCAGCATTGTTGACGAGGATGTTGAGCGAGGGGAAGTGCGCCGCCACCTCTGCCGCCAGATGTTCGACACCGTCCAACGTGCTGACATCCGCACGAATCGCGTGCACGTCACCGAACTCCGACAGCGCGATACGCGCCTCGTCCAGCTCGTGTTGCTTGCGAGAACTGATCACGACACTGGCGCCCGCGTCGAGCAGGCCGCGGGCGATCATGGCTCCGATACCTCGACTGCCGCCAGTCACCACGGCGGTCTTGCCCGCAAGTGAGAAGAGTGCGGAAGTGTGGCGATCGTCAGTGGACATCCTGCGATCCTGCTACATCGCAGCCAGGCGGAGCAGCACCGGACCGAGGAAGTCGTCCATGACCCGCAGCGCACCCGACGGCGTCAGGTGGAG
Organism: Ilumatobacteraceae bacterium; assembly: GCA_031366885.1. Classification (GTDB taxonomy): domain Bacteria; phylum Actinomycetota; class Acidimicrobiia; order Acidimicrobiales; family Ilumatobacteraceae; genus UBA668. The sequence continues at coordinate 7,108 of JANLPB010000348.1, read as the reverse complement.
GCCGTCGTCACGCAACGACTGGTCCGTTCCTGCGCCCGAGCTGATGAACCACTCATCCATTCGAACCACCTGTACCACCGTCGGGTTCTCGCGCTCCATGGTCTCCAAGGCGGTCTGCAGGGACAGCCAGACGTCGGCCGCATAGTTGCTCTCAGTCATCCAGCCGACCCACCATTCGGCGGGCGGTGGCGGCATCACCCATGCGATGTGTCGAACGCCGCCTGCGATCAGAGTGGTCGCCATGGCGCGATAGTCCTCGAGCATCCGCTGTGCATAGCGGGCGTCGGTCGGCGACAGTATCCCCTCGTCGCCAGACCACTGTCGCTTGGTCGTGTCGGGAAGCGTGACCATGATGACAGCCATGTCGGGATGCTGTTCGGCCAACAGCTTCGGTAGCTGAACGCTGAGCGCCTCGTCGCATCGGTGAGCGAAGATCCTGTCGAGATCGCCCAGCATGTCGGTGTCGCGAATGAGACCGCACCCCACTTCAGCAACCGAGCCGATGGAGCGGTTGTCGGCCTGCGCCGCCCACGCCTGCAACCCTTCGTCCAGCGCGACTGCCGTGGAGTCACCCATCATGACCAGGTTGATAGGGCTGTCCGGTACCGGCAACGTCGACGTCGTTGAGGTCGACGTCGAGGTCGTCGAGGTCGACGGGACAAGGCTCGATGAAGCGCCGCCACCCAACGACCAGCCGGGCGCGGACGACGCGGCGAGAGTCGACGTGCTCGTGGTCGTCGTCGTGGTCGTTGACGGTGGCGCCGCGTTCACCTTCCTGCGCCCGGGTGTGGCGGGCACCACCAGCAGTGCGAGCACGACGACCAGGGCTGAGACCGGCAGCGCGAAGACCATCGCGGCTCGAGGCGAACGGCGGCTGCGCCGCACCGGCCGCTCAAGCGTCCAATAGGACACGGTCGCGATCGCGAGGGTGATGGCGATGCGCACCGCGAAGAGGGGCCATCCGCTGAGGTGAAGCGCTCGTCCGCTGGCCAGCACGAACACCGGCCAGTGGAAGACGTAGACGCCGTAGCTGATGCGGCCCAGCCAGACCAGTGGGGGCGTCGAGAACGCTGCGCGCAACACGCCGGGCACCTGCAAGCCCAGGATCAGTGCCGCCGAAAACAGACTGAACACACCGAACCAGCCGTCGTACGCCGGCCCGCCGCGAGTGGGCCACTCCACTGCCGTGTACAACACTCCACCGAGACCGACGAGGCCGACGGCACCGAGCCAGCGCGGTCGGTTCTGCCAGAGCAGGCAGCCACCAGCGAGCGCGGCACCGACAAGAATCTCACCAAGCCGCGCCGGCGTTGCCCAGTACGCCGCGTCCGGCCCCCAATGAGTTGCGATGACACGCGCCGCGACGATGCCGGCGACCGCCAGCACGACCAAGTGACGAACAAGGCGACCCCGACCCTTCGACACGCGCAACAGCAGCAGGAACGCGAACGGCCACACCCAGTAGAACTGCTCCTCCACCGCCAGCGACCAGTAGTGCTCGACAGGGCTCGACACGCCGGTCGAGCGGCTCAGCAAGTCCGCGTACGACCCGGTGCCCGACAACGCGTTCCAGTTCGCCACCTGCAACGCGGACGCGATCACGTCGCGCCGCAGGTGCGGCACCGCGGCGAACTCACCGTTCCACGCCAGCAGCGAAATTGCGACGAGGCAGAGCAGGCTGGCCGGCAGAAGCCGCTTCGCCCGCCGCACAACGAAGCCCGACCACGACACCGATCCCGTGCGTTGGTGCTCGAGAATCAGCAGCGAGGTGATGAGAAAACCCGACAACGTGAAGAACACGGACACACCCACGTAGCCGCCGGCCATCCACGCAAAACCGCCGTGAAAGAACAGCACGAGAGCAACGGCGACACCACGCAGCCCATCGAGGGCGGGCTGGTACCCGAACGTGTGGTCACCCGGCATCGAGGGTTGATGCACGGGGCGCAACACAGAGCAAGACGGTAACGTGCCCGAACGATGCCGTCTACCCCGTTCCTTGAAGCGGCCTTCGGCCGTCCTACAGCACACACCCCGGTGTGGTTCATGCGTCAGGCGGGCCGCAGCCTGCCCGAGTACCGCGCGTTGCGCGGCGAAGGCAGCATTCTCGACGCGATCAAGTTGCCGGAGCTGGCAACCGAACTGACGTTGCAGCCAGTTCGCCGCTACGGCGTCGACGCCGCCGTGCTGTACAGCGACATCGTGGTGCCCGCGCACGCTGTCGGCTTCGGCATCGACGTGGCGCCGGGCACCGGGCCGGTGTGCAGCACCCCCTTTCGCACCGAGGCCGACCTCAACCGACTGCGGGAATTCGAGCCCGAGACCGATACGCCGTACGTGCTCGAAACGGTGCGCCAGACTGTCGCACAGCTCACACCGGAGGTGCCGCTCCTCGCGTTCGCCGGCGCACCATTCACGGTCGCCAGCTATCTCGTCGAAGGGCGCCCCAGCCGCACTTACGAGCACACCAAGCGCCTGATCCACACCGAGCCCGTGCTGTGGCACAACCTGATGGAACGACTCGTGCAGCATTCGGTCGCCTCCATCGACAGCCAGTTGACCAACGGTGCTCGCGCCTTCCAGCTCTTCGATTCGTGGGCCGGCGCACTAAGCGCGCTCGACTATGAACGCTTCGTGATGCCTCATTCGCGGTCGGTGTTCCGGCAGCTCAAGGTGCTCCATCCTGAGGCGCCGGGCATCCATTTCGGAATCGGTTGCGACCATCTGCTGGAGCACATGCTCGCCGCGGGGGCCGCAATCATCGGGCTCGATTGGCGCACGTCAATCCTCAGCGCACGCGTGCGGATGGGGCCGAACCTTGTCGTACAGGGCAATCTCGACCCTGCGCTCGTACTGGCCGGGACGGACGTCGCACTGGCGGGAACCGACGCCGTGCTGGCCGACAACGCTCTCGCCGACGGCACGCAGCACCCTGGCCACATCTTCAACCTCGGGCACGGTGTGCAACCCAACACCGACCCCGACGTGCTGGCCGCGGTTGCCAATCGGGTGCACGAATCGACGCAGCGGTGAACTGCACACGACCATGAACGGCATGACCGCCAACGACACGACTGCCAACGACACGGCTGCCAACGACAAGACTGCCAACGACACGACTGCGAACGACAAAATCGCGGTGTTGCTGATGGCGTACGGCACCCCTCGCACCCCCGAGGACATCGAGCCGTACTACACCGATATTCGTCGTGGGCGCCCGCCGACTCCCGAACAACTCGCCGACCTCACAGGCCGGTACGAAGCACTTGGCGGCACCAGCCCTTTGGCCGCCCGAACCGAGGCTCAGCGCACTGCACTGCAGGCTGCTCTGGATGACGCGGCACCCGGTTGCTACCACGTTGTCCTGGGGCTCAAGCATGCCGAACCGAAGGTGGAAGCGGCGGTGGCAACGTTGGCGAGCGAGGGGTACCGGCAGATCGTCGGCTTGGTGCTGGCGCCGCACTACTCGGCGTTCTCGATCGGGCAGTACCTCGATCGCGCCCGCACCGCCGCCGAGCCTCACGGCATCACCGTGAACGGCATCGAGAGCTGGGCAACCGAGCCTGCGTTCGTGGAATTCATCGCCAACGACCTGCGCACCAAAGTGGCGGCAATGCCGACCGACACGAGAGTGCTCTTCACCGCTCACTCGCTGCCTCAGCGAATCGTCGCCGCCGGCGACCGCTATCCCGACGAACTGCAGGCGACAGCACACGCTGTAGCCGCCGCCGTCGGTCTCGCGTCGACGAGCTGGCAGATCGCCTGGCAGAGCGCCGGCCGCACACCCGAGCCGTGGCTGGGACCAGACATCCTGCACGTCATCGACGAGCTGGCTGATGCCGGCACCGCTGGCGTATTGGTGAGCGCCGTCGGCTTCGTCGCCGACCATCTCGAGGTGCTCTACGACCTCGACATCGAGGCGTCTCGTCGTGCCGCCGCCCGAGGGGTGGCGTTCGCACGCACCTCATGTGTGAACGACAATCCGACGGTGATGGCTGCGCTGGCACAACGCGTGATCGAGGCCAGTTCGTCATGAAGGTCGGCGAGCGGCGCGTGGCGGTCGTCGGCGGCGGCATCGCCGGCCTTGCTGCGGCGCATGCGCTCGCCCCCGACCGCGAATCACCAGGGGTCGTCGTGTTCGAACGCGACAATCGCCTCGGCGGCAAGCTGCTCACTACCCCGTTCGCGGGTCATGCAGGTATCGACGAGGGCGCTGACGCGTTCCTCGCCCGGCTGCCATGGGCAGTGGGGCTCGCTCACGCTGTCGGCCTCGGTAACGACCTGGTGTCGCCCGACGCCCGGTCCGCCGCCGTCTGGTGGGACGCGCTGCACACCATCCCCGACGGCCTGCTGCTGGGTATGCCCACAGAGCTGTGGGCCCTCGCCCGTTCACACCTTCTGTCGTGGCCCGGCAAACTGCGGGCGGCCACCGAGCCGCTGCGCCCGCGCACGTCACTCGAGCCCGACTCGCTGGGCCAGTACGTCCGCGCCCGGTTCGGCAGCGAGGTCCACTTCCGGCTGGTCGACCCGTTGGTCGGCAGCATCTACGCAGCCGACACCGACTCCTTCAGCCTCGCCGCCGTGCCGCAGATCGCGGATCTGGCTGCGAAGGGGCGCAGTGTGCTGCTCACCGGTCGCCGCACTCCGAAGCCACCGGCCACTGCCGGGCCCGTCTTCAACGCACCACGCGCCGGCATGGGGGCGCTCGCCACGGCAACCGCAGCGGCGATACAAGCCGCCGGCGGCGAACTGCGGCTGAACACAACCGTCGACGAACTGGCCCCGCAAGGCGTCGGATGGCGCGTGAACGACGAGTACTTCGGTGCGGTCGTTCTTGCCGCTCCCGCTGCTGCAACCGCCCGGCTCTTGCAACAGGTCGCTCCGGATTCCGCGCGAGTGCTGAGCGCCATCCCCACCGCCGACGTCGCCATCGTCACAGTCGCAATCAATGCACGCGACTGGCCGGCGAGCTTGGCCGGGATGAGCGGCTATCTCGTTCCCAAACCAATACAGCGGCTAGTCACCGCCGCCTCGTTCGGTTCGCAGAAATGGGCACACTGGGCACACCCTGAGTTGGTAATTCTGCGAATTTCGCTGGGCCGCGACGGCCTACCGGTGCTGCACCTCTCCGACGAACAACTGCTGACCGCCGCCCTGGAGGAAGTCAGCCAGCATCTCGGGTTCGGCGTGCAACCGGATGGATCCAACACCCGCATCAGTCGCTGGCCCGGTGCGTTTCCGCAATATCGACCGCACCACGCGCTGCGCATCGCGACGGCCGAGAGTGCGTTACCAGCCGGCCTGGCTCTTGCCGGCGCCAGCTTTCACGGCATCGGCGTGCCGGCCTGCATTCGCTCGGGCCAGCAAGCGGCCGCGGCGCTGTCCGCGTGGCTGAAGTCGGTGGCAGACTGACCGCCATGGCTCGTCGCACTCTCTCCCTCTTGCTGGTGGCCGTGCTGCTTGCCGGCTGCGGCGACGACGGCCAAGAGTCGGCCGCCACTCTGGCGCCGATCGCGGTCGCGACCACCACCACCACACCCCCGACATCGACCAGCACGACAACCACCGTGCAGCCGAGCACCACGACCAGCACCACTGCGGCGCCTACCACCACGTCCACCACGCTCCCGGCCACCACCACGTCTGAGGCCCTGCCGGTCCCGAGGGACGTACCGGCGCCGCGGGCACAGGACCCCATCGTCGAACTGGGCACCATCGAGATGCCCAAGATCGGCGTCTCCAAGCCGTTGTTCGAGGGCGTCAGCCTGACCGTCCTCGACCATGGGCCGGGCCACTGGCCAGGCACAGCGATGCCCGGCCACGTCGGCAACGTCGTCATCGGCGGACACCGCACCAGCCACGACAAGCCGTTCCGCAACATCGACCAATTGGCGATTGGCGACGACGTCGTGTTCACCACCGCCGAGGGCAGCTTCACCTACAAGGTCACCTCCACCGAGATCGTGACGCCCGACGCGATCCGCATCATCGATCAGACCTCGGCGTTCACCGCCACTCTGTTCGCGTGCCACCCCGTGGGTTCCACCCGCGAGCGCTACATCGTTCACCTCGAGCTCTACGTCCCCTAGAGCGTTCAGCCACGCGCGCACGGTCCCCGCTGGGAGCGGCAGTCAGGCAGTAGCGTCCACCGGCGATGCCACGCCTGCGCCCACCGTCCCGCCACGCGATCCAAGCCGTGATCGGTGGATTGCTCGTTGCCGCCGCGTTGCCGCCGTGGGGGTTCTGGCCGCTGGCGTTCCTCGGCGTGGCGGTCTATGAAAGCTCCGTGCAGTCGGCCACCACCGGCCGACAGCGCCTGGCCCGTGGCTGGTTGTTCGGTGCGGCCTGGCTGTTTCCCGGCATGGTCTGGATGTGGTTTCTGACCGCACCGGGCTACCTCGTCGCGGCATCCATGTTCGCCGGCTTCCACGCCATCGCCGCATGGGTCGCGCCCCGCGGCCCATGGCGAGTCGTCGGGCGACCCGCTGCCCACACGCTGGCCGAGGCCCTGCGCTTCTGCTTTCCATTCGGCGGAGTGCCGCTCGCCAGCCTTGCCATCGGTCAGGCCGCCGGTCCGTTCGCCGACATCGTGCGCGTCGGCGGAGCGCTGCTGCTGACCTGGTTCGTGTTCCAGGTCGGGTTCGCACTCGCCGGTCCGTCGCCGGTCGTTCCCGCGCTCGCCCGCAAGCGTGGCATCACCGCTCACGGCGAATGGCACGGCATCATCGCCTTTGCGCTGGCGATGGTCGTGTGGCTGGCGCTACCGATGCTGGCCGACGGCGAGGACGGCGACTACAAGTGGGACGCAATCACCGTTGCAGCTGTGCAGGGTGGCGGACCGCAGGGCACCCACGCCACCGATACGTCGGCAGAGGACGTTCTCCAGCGTCACCTTGCGGCGACCGCCGCAATCGAGCCCGGCTCGGTCGACCTAGTGGTGTGGCCAGAGAATGTGATCGACGTCGTCGCCACCTTCGATGGCAGCCGCGAACTCGCGCTTGTTGCCGCCGAGGCGAAGCGCATCGGCGCACCGTTCGCGGTCGGGATCACTGAGGACACCCCCAACGGCGAGCGGTTCGTCAACGCCCAAGTCGTCGTCACGCCAGAG
>JANLPB010000356.1:0-5469 GCA_031366885.1 Ilumatobacteraceae bacterium | reverse complement strand
CTCCTCGCCGTGACACCGAAGACGAAGGCTGCGACCGCACCGGCGAGGGCAAGCGCGAACACGAATGGAATCCACCCCGAAAGGAAGGAGCCCAGCCCGACCCAGAAGGCGGCGATCGCAAACGCTCGCGACGGGCCTGATTGGAACGGTGCGGCCGTTTGTTCCACTTGGTCGACGAAACGCTGACCGTTCACCGACACGTCGGATGTCCACCGCTGGCCGTTGAAGTAACGAAACTCGAAGCGCCCCATCGGGTCTGGGTGCCAGCCTGGCGACCAATTCATCGGTTCCACACGGCGACGTTATCGGTACCATCGTTCTTGCCATGGAACTCGTCCTCATCCGCCACGGCGAACCTGAATGGGTTCGTGACGGGCTCAACGTTGTCAATCCGCCGCTGACCGAACGCGGTCTCATGCAAGCTGCGCGCGTCGGAGACGAGCTGGCCGGAGAGCACTTCGACGAGATCATCGTGTCACCGCTGCTGCGTGCCCGACAAACAGCCGAACCATTGCTGACAGCGCTCGGTCGGGTGGAGGCCATCGAGCCATTTCTCGAGGAGATTCGCGAGCCGAACTGGCACGGCACGCCCGCCGAGATGGCTCGCGCCGCGTACGAGGAGGACCGACTGCGGCCCGCGGCCGACCGCTGGGACGGGCTCAACGGCGGGGGCGAGCCCCCGCGCGACTTCGTCGAGCGGGTCCGCTCGGGTGCCGATGTGTACTGGAATGGCCGAGGTATGCGCCGCGCCAAGCACACGCTGCCGATGTGGCATCTCGACAACGCCGACATGCGGGTTGCCGTCTTTGCCCACGCTGGCACCAACGGAGTGCTGCTGTGTTCACTGCTGGGTCTGGACCCGGTGCCGTGGGAGTGGGACCGCTTCGTGACCCACCACGCGTCCATTACTCGGTTGTCAACGATGAAGATGCACGACGGGTATACGTTCGCGTTGAATCGGCTTAGCGATGTGGAGCACTTACCGCGCGACGCTCGCACGCTGTAGCGGGTTGCGGAAACCGGCCTACCAGGCGCAGCGAAGCCGTTTGATGCCGTTGATGAAGTTGCTCTGCAGGTAGTCGGGCTCGCCGACCGTATGCAGCGTGGGCATGCGCAGGCGGATCTCGTTGAACATCACCGAAATCTCACGGCGTGCGAGGTTCGCGCCGAGGCAGAAGTGCGGACCGCCCGAACCGAAGCCCACCTGTGCGGGCTGTAAGGAGCGCATCACGTCGAACTTGTGCGGGTCGACGAACACCTTCTCGTCACGGTTCGCTGAGTTGTACCACATCACCAACTTTTGACCGGCCTCAACCTTCTGGCCCCCAACGATCGTGTCTTCGATTGCCGTCCGGCGGAAGTTGATGACCGGGGTGGCATACCTCACGATCTCGTCGACGGCAGTTCGGTTGACGGCCGCGAAGTCGTCGAACCACAGGGCGCGCTGATCGGGGTGAGTGGTGAGCAGGTGCATGCCGTGACTGATCGCGTTGCGCGTGGTCTCGTTGCCTGCCACCACAAGCAGGATGAAGAAGGAGCCGAACTCCTGCGGGCTCAGCCGCTCGCCGTCGACCTCGGCGTGCATCATGATGGACGTGAGGTCGTCACGTGCGGTTGCCAGCCGATCCTCGCCGAGTGCCTGTGCGTATTGGAACATTCCCATCCCGGCTGCGAAGAGATCCTCGAAGGTGGAGGTGAACTCTGGGTCGCCGGCCCCAAGGATGACGTTGGTCCAACGGAAGATCTGGTCCTCGTCCTCCTCGGGAATTCCCATCATCTGGCAGATGATCTGCAGTGGCATCGGCGCTGCGACCTCGTGCACGAAGTCACACTCACGATCAGGAAAGTTGGACAGCAAACGATCGACGACGCCCGCCGCCTTGTCCTTGACGTACTCCTCGACGCGCGCCACCTCCTTGGGCGTGAAACCCTTGGACACGATGCTGCGCAGACGGAAGTGACGTGGGTCGTCCATCGCAATCATCGAACCGAAGAACTCTGCGATCTCGATCGGCAGATCTCCGATGTTGACGCCGTGGCCGCTGACGAACAGCTGCGGGTTGCGGCTGACGTGCCACACGTCCTCGTGGTTCACCACCGCCCAGTAGCCAGGACCGCGCGGGAACTGGGCATCGAGGAATTCGAACTCGTCCCAAAAGCTCATCGGCTGTTCGCTGCGCAGGGTACGAAACGCTCCCTCGCGGTACTCGCGAGGCTTCGTCCAGAACTCTGGATCTGACAGGTCGAAAGAACCGAGGGCAACGTCGGCAGGGGTCATCTGCGGAGCGTAACGATGAGCGGTCGTCATCGCCGGATCGAACGGAGCCACGTAGTCTTGTTGGATGCTGCAACCCGCCGAGATGGAACGATTGTTGGTCGTGATGGCCCACCCCGACGACGTCGATTTTGGTTCTGCCGGGACCATCGCCACCCTCACCGGTGCAGGCGTGAGCGTCACGTATTGCTTGGTCACCGACGGAGATGCTGGCGGCAGTGACCGCGCTGTCTCTCGTGCGGAGGTTGCATCGCTGCGGCGCAAGGAGCAGGCGGAGGCGGCAGCCGTGGTGGGGGTCACCGACCTCGTGTTCCTCGGCCACCCGGATGGGCGCGTGGTCGCCGATCTCGCGCTGCGCTGCGACATCAGCCGAGTGATTCGACAGGTGAAACCGCAAGTGGTCTTGTGTCAGTCGCCCGAACGTAATCTCGATCGCATCTTTGCCAGTCACCCGGATCACCTCGCCGCGGGCCAGGCAGCAGTTGCCGCGGTGTATCCGGATTCGCGTAACCCGTTCGCCTTCCCGGAACTGTTGGAGGAGGGCCTCGAACCCTGGGAGGTCGCCGAGATCTGGCTCTCCGCTCACCCAGTCAGCTCGGATTTCATCGACGTGACACAGCACATCGACGCCAAGTTCAAGGCCCTGCGCTGCCACGCAAGCCAGTTGCCGGATCCGGATGCGATGGAGACCAGGTTTCGTCAATTCATGTTGGCCAACGCGGTCAGCGCGGGGTTCGTGGAGGGCACATTCGTCGAGGGCTTCCGAGTCGTCAACGCCAGCTGAGGCTCGTCTCGAATTGCCGTCAACTACCGGTCGGTAGCTACGCTGCACGCGTTGTTCGCAAGCGTGCAGCATCTGATGTCGAAGGGGAACTTCCATGACCGAAGCAGTGATTGTCGCTACCGCCCGCAGCCCGATCGGCCGCGCCAACAAGGGTTCGCTGGTCAGCTTGCGTCCCGACGACATGAGCGCGCAGATCCTGCAGGCGCTGCTCGCCAAGGCGCCGCAGGTGCAGGCGCCCGACATCAACGACGTCATGTGGGGGATCGGTCAGCCCGCCGGCGAGGGTGGCTTCAACATCGCTCGCGTCATCTCCAGCCTGGCCGGTCTCGACGATGTCCCTGGCGTCACCGTCAACCGCTACTGCTCCAGCAGCCTGCAGACCATCCGCATGGCGTTCCACGCCATCAAGGCCGGCGAGGGCGACTGCTTCATCGCCGGTGGCGTCGAAACCGTCAGCCGTTACGCCAGCGGCGCCAGCGACATGGCCCCGAACTCGATCTTCAAGACCCCAGGCGAGCGCACCAAGCTGCGCAGCCAGGGTGGTCAGGGTGCATGGACCCCGCCCGTGGGTTTGCCCGATATGTACATCGCCATGGGACAGACCGCCGAGAACGTGGTTGAGCTGGAAGGCATCAGCCGCGAAGAGCAGGATCGCTTCGGCGTCCGTAGCCAGAACCTGGCCTGCGAGTTCGTCGAGAAGGGTTTCTTCGAACGTGAGATCAGCCCGCTCACTCTGGCCGACGGCACAGTCGTCAGCAAGGACGACGGCCCCCGCCCCGGCACCACCTACGAGGGCGTCAGTGGCTTGAAGCCGGTCTTTCGTCCCGACGGCACCGTCACCGCTGGCAACGCCTGCCCGCTCAACGACGGCGCCGCGGCCGTGCTGGTCATGAGCGACGCCAAGGCCAAGGCCCTCGGCCTCACCCCGCTGGCCCGCATCGTGTCCAGCGGCGTGTCGGGTCTCAACCCCGAGATCATGGGCCTTGGCCCCATCGAGGCCATCCGCAAGGCGCTGGCGTTGGCGGGCAAGACCATCGACGAGATCGACCTGGTCGAGATCAACGAAGCGTTTGCCGTTCAGGTGATCGGCTCGGCCAAGCACCTCGGCATCGACCTCGACACGCAGATGAACGTGCACGGCGGCGCCATCGCCCTCGGTCACCCGTTCGGCATGACCGGTGCTCGCATCATGACCACGCTGATCAATGGTCTGCAGTGGGAAGACAAGACCTGGGGCGTCGAGAGCATGTGCGTCGGCGGCGGCCAAGGCATGGCCATGGTTGTGGAGCGCCTTTCGTAGCGAGGTCCTCGGCCCGTGCTGGCAAAGTGGGCTGGCGCGGTGAGTGCAACCAGAGTTTTCGCCTGCCCGCGAGAAGGATCGACCCGCGCTGAGACCACGGAATCTGGGGGCTGAATCGGTCCTGAGCTGCTTCCGGGCGCGATTTGTTCCGCCTTCCGGAACTGAGTTCGCCCAGACCGTCGCACGCATGAGAGGTACCCGCACTCATTTCGGGGATCTGTCATCGTGGTAGCGGGTTCGGGCCGGTTGCGGTCACGAGCCGCTGGGGCACCCAATCGTCGACGTGATGGAACCCGTCGCCGAACGGGCCAGCATCGAGCTCGACAGATGCCGTCAGCGAATGCCGATAAAACTTCACGTGGGTGAAGTCTTCGAACAAGACGTAGACGGGATCGGGTGTGCTGTTCGGGCCTTGGAATTGCTGTCCCGTGAGAACGGGTTTGTGGGCTGCGATGAACGCGTCGAACGTGTCGCCGACCACGACCCCAAGGTGCTCCAATCCCATCTTGTAGACGCGCTGGTGCACGGGCGGGATGAGTTCGATGAGGGGGACGACCTTGCCGTCGAGCACTTTGAGCGGCTCGGCAGGAACGATCAAGGAGATGGGACGGCCGTTCCAGACGTTCTCGCAATTGGCGACCGCGTGGCGTTCGATGAGCCCGCGGACCTGCACATACTGGTCCCACTCGGGGACCCGGTACGCGAGGTGGCTGAGTCCGTATGGGGCAATGTCGATACCGCGAGTGGCCAGCGGTCCCGCTGCTGCGCGGCGAATGCCCGGCAATCCCCGATGATGTCCTCGATCGGATCTGCCATCAGGCGACTCCTTGTGAACTCGTACCTCTGGTTGACGCCGTCCGTCGCGTTCGTCAATGGCGACACAACGATAGCCCGGCCAACGGGCGCCGAAAGCACGTCATGACTGGAAGTGGGCGAGGGCCAGCTCGTTCCTATCGGGTCGGCCTTGCCGGGCGCAAGCCCTGCGAAGCCGCAAGCAACGCGAACAACACGACGCCGGCGCCAGCAATACCGAACAGGATCTCTGAACCCCACAACTCGTAGATCGTGCCTGCGGCATATCACGATAAGGCTCCGACCAGGAGATTCATC
>JANLPB010000249.1:0-3483 GCA_031366885.1 Ilumatobacteraceae bacterium | reverse complement strand
GGGCCTGCCTGGCTTGGCCGGCTTCTGGGGCGAGTTCCCCGCCATCCTGGCGTCGTGGAGCCCGGCCGAGGTGTTGGTTGCCAACGGCCACCAAACCCTCTTCCGTGTGCTCACCATCGTGGCCGCCCTGGGCACCGTGTTGGCCGCCGGCTACCTGCTGTGGCTCTACCAGCGCACCGCCTTCGGTGAGCCCACCGCAGAGTTCGCTGGCGCAGGTCATGGTCACGATGGTGATAACGATCACCACTCTGACATCCATGATGTCTCGAAGTTCGAGTGGATCGCCTGGACGCCGCTGCTGATTGCAATCGTTGTGTTCGGTGTCGTCCCGTCGCTGATGTTCAAGGTGATGGACCCCGCCGTGCAGCAACTGGCCAGCGTCTTTGGCGGGAAGTGACACCAGTGTTCGCTTTCTCCTCGCCCATCATCGACTACCACGCGTTTGCACCCGAGCTAGTGCTCGCGGTCGGCATCTGCACGGTGTTGCTGGTGGACCTGTTCGTGCCCGACAGTCGTCGCTGGATCACGGGCACGCTCAGCGGCTTCTTCATGCTGGCCGCGCTCGTGCCAGTGGTGACGTTGGCGGTTCTCGGCGACGACGTTCGCTCGACGCTCAGCGGCCCAGGACTGACCGGCCGTTATGTCGTCGACAACTTCGCGCTGATCATGAAGGCGTTGTTCTTGCTGTCGGGCTACGTCGTTGTCTTGCTGAGTACCAACGAAATGCAAGAGGGCGGGTACTACCAGGGCGAGTACTACGTCATGCTGATGAGCAGCGCGCTCGGCATGGTCATGATCTCCAGTTCGCGCGATCTCATCTCGCTGTTCGTCGCTCTCGAGTTCCTCTCCATCCCCGCCTACATGATGGCGGCGTGGAAGAAGCGCGACCGTAAGAGCAACGAGGCTGGCGTGAAGTACTACCTGCTGGGTGTGTTCGCCAGCGCCGTCATGCTCTACGGAATGAGCCTGCTCTACGGCATCGCAGGGAGCACGATGCTGACCGATATCACCAACAAGATCCAGCTCGATGGCGACAAGGTCGGCATCCAGGTGGTCGGAATCGTCTTTGTCATCATCGGCTTCGCGTTCAAGATCAGTGCCGTCCCATTCCATACGTGGGCGCCTGACACCTACGAAGGTGCCCCCACGCCAGTCACGGCGTTCCTCAGCGTCGCTTCCAAGGCGGCTGGCTTTGTCGGCCTGATCGTGCTGATCTTCATCGCCTTCCCGATGGCGTACGACGTCTACCGACCGTTCCTGTGGGTGATGGCTGCACTGACCATGACGGTCGGCAACGTGGTGGCGTTGAAGCAGAAGAACATCGTGCGCATGCTGGCCTACTCCAGCGTCAGCCAGGGTGGCTTCATCCTGATGCCGCTGGCGGTCGCTTACACCAACGGCAACGAGGGCGCCTCGTTGCGCGCAGTTGTCGTCTATCTGTGCATCTATGCCGCCACCAACCTCGGCGCCTTCGCAGTCGTCATCGCCGTCTCGCGCAAGACGCGCAGCGGCGACACCAGCAGCTGGGGCGGCCTGTTCCACTACGCCCCCGGCCTCACCGTGATGATGACGATCTTCCTCGCCTCGCTGGCCGGCATCCCACCCCTTGGTGGCTGGTACGCGAAGTTCGGTGCCTTCCGCGCTGCTGTCGACGCAGGTGGCGGCTGGGGCTATGGCATCGCGATCATCGCCGCCGTCAACGCGGTCATCGCGACGGCGTACTACATCACCGTCATGCGGGAGATGTGGATGAAGCCGGTGCCAGATGGCGACGTCACGCCGATCAAGGTGCCCGCCTCACTGACCGCCGCCATCGCCCTGTGTGGCGCGGCAACGCTGGCATTCGGTGTGATCCCCGGGCTGATTGCCAAGGCAGGCTCGATCACCGATCTCTACGGTGCCTTTCGTCCCTAGCGGTGCCACCGTTGCGTAACCCTCCTCGCGAGTCTGTGGGCTTCGACGAGTTCATGTTCGCTGCGCTGTATGGCGAACACGGCTTCTACACGGTCGGCGGTGAGGCAGGCCGTCGCGGCGACTTCATCACCTCACCTGAGGTCGGCCCGCTCTTCGGTGCCGTGCTGGCCAATTGGATCCAGGCCGAGTTCATCCGCATCGGCGAACCGGCAGACTTTACGATTGTGGAGGTGGGCGCCGGCCCCGGCACGCTCGCCAGGTCCATTCTGCTGGCCGCGCCGCAATGGGCCAATCGCTATGTGGCCGTCGAGCTGTCGGCCGCGCAACGGGCGAAGCATCCTGTAGGAGTGCTGTCTGTCGCCTCGATGCCGACCGATCCGGTGTGCGGTGTGGTGCTCGCGAACGAACTGTTGGACAACATCCCGTTTCGGCTGGCGGTGTACGACGGTGGATGGCGCGAGGCAAGGGTCGCGATCGCCGCCGACGGCACAGCGAGCGAGGCGCTCGCCGAGGCGCCGACGGGCTGGACGTGGTTGCCGGCCGCAGCGCCGCACGGTGCCCGCGTGCCTGTACAACAGGCTGCGGGCGAGTGGGTGCAGCATGCTCGCGGTCTTCTGGCCGAGGGGACGGTCTTGACGATCGACTACTGCACGGCGACAACGTGGCAGCTGGCCAACATGCCGTGGCGAGATTGGTTGCGCACATACCGCGGACACGAGCGCGGCGTGCACTACCTGCGCGATGTCGGGCTACAGGACATCACTTCCCAGGTGTGCCTCGATCAGTTGCCGGAGCCTGCCGCAATTCGCCCGCAGGCCCAGTTCCTGCAGCGCTGGGGCATTGACGAATTGGTCGCTGAAGGGAGAGCCGCGTGGGCGGCCGCAGCCGGTGCACCAGACCTTGCGGTGTTGCGCATGCGAAGCCGAATTCGCGAATCCGAGAGCCTGCTTGATCCTGCCGGCTTGGGGTCATTCAGCGTCGTAGAGTGGTCGTCCGTGACGAATTCTTGACGTGATCCGGATAGGCCAAATTGCCCATACCACTGAGGGTGATGTTCGCAGTAGCGTGCCCCATGTACGACAAATGACGGGAGTCTCTCATGGGTAGCAGGCGTATGGCTGGTGTGCTTGCGATGGTCGCGGGCCTTGCAATGGTGTTGGGTTCTCTGGTGGCGCCATCGCCTGTCGCCGCAACCGACGGGTATGTTCTGGATCTGCACAACCAGACCGCTGAGGTTGGCAAGGACTGCCCCGACTCAGTGAACGACTACTGGCACTTCATCATCGCGCCGAACTCGGGCACCTACGCATTTGTGTCCATCACGCTGAACGTCGGCGGCTCGTCCTACACGTTCTCGGGCGGCCAAATCATCCCAAATGGCAGCCAGATGGACAACGTGTTCGTGGCAGTTCCGGCTGGCAAGTCTCTCGGCGACCTGCTGACGAGCGGGTCGAGTGCAACCATCTCGCCAACGCCGGCGGACGATGCCGACCCGAAGTTCAACCTGTCGCACACCTGCGACGGCTCGGGCACCACTACCACAACCTCGACGTCGACTGCTCCGACTAC
>JANLPB010000346.1:0-10326 GCA_031366885.1 Ilumatobacteraceae bacterium | reverse complement strand
CTGCCAGGCGCCCGACGAAGGCAACATGCACACGCTGTTGCACTGGGGTACTCCTGAGCAGAAGGAGAAGTACCTCAAGCCGCTGTGCGATGGCACTGCCATGAGCTGCTTTGCAATGACCGAACCGGAGGTCGCCGGAAGCGACCCGACTCTGATTCAGACCACTGCCGTGCAAGACGGTGACGAATGGGTGGCCAACGGCCACAAGTGGTTCATTTCCAATGCGCAGCGAGCGAAATTCGCGATCCTGGTGTGCCGCACGGAAGACGACCCAGACCTGCCGCAGGCAGCCAATACGGCGTTCATCATCGACCTGCCCAGCGAAGGCTGGAAGCGTGTACGAGAGGTGGAGACGATGCACGGCGCGTCGGGCCACAGCGAGATCGTCATCGAAGACTTGCGAATCCCTGCGGCCAACATGCTGGGCGGCCGCGGGCAGGGGCACCTGCTGGGTCAATACCGCCTGGGCCCGGCCCGTCTCGCCCACTGCATGCGCTGGATCAGCCAGGCCGAGACAGCGTTGGACATGATGGTCGATCGTTCGCTGGTGCGTTACTCGCACGGAAGTGTGCTGGCCGAGAAGCAGGGCATTCAGTGGATGATCGCCGACAGCAGCATGGAGATCTACCAGTCCAAACTGATGGTGTTACACGCCGCCTACCTGATCGACAGCGGTGCCGACTTCAAGAGCGAGGTCAGCATGGCGAAGCACTTCGTCGCAAACATGCTCGGTCGGGTCATCGATCGCAGCATCCAGGTGCACGGTGCGCTCGGCTACAGCACCGACACACCGTTGGCGCACATGTACCAGCACGCCCGCTGGGCGCGCTTCGCCGATGGCGCGGACGAGATTCACCAGATGCGTATTGCACAGCGAACCATCAGCGCCTACCGCGACCACGGCAGCACCCGTACGGCGACGGGCAACCTGCCGCTGTAGGTGTCGCGTTCGGATTGGCTGATCAGCCGGCAGTCACGAGGGTGTGCGTCACCGGACCGATCGGGGTGTCCAATTCGTATGTGAGTGTGGCAGGGGTGCACTCCAGCACGGTGGAGGTTCCCTCGAACGTCGCGAGGGACGGCAGCGGCTGCGCGGTTCCAAACACCGTCATGGTGCCGGTGAGCTCGTCGTTGGTCTGCGTCATCGTCAGCTGGTCGCCCTCGATCTGCCAGGTCCCATCAAGCGTGCCGCTCCACTCGCCAGTACCGCTTTGCCCCGCCACTGTGATGACCGCTGTGAAGGCCGGAGCGTAGGAGTACGTGCCATCGGCGCGCAGGTCAAGCAGCCCCTGGCCGTCGACCTCGAACGCAAACCCGTCCATCGTTGCCAGCGGTGTGTCCTCGAAGATGTTGTCCACCTGGTCGGCCAGCACGAGCCACTTCGTGGTGGCGCACACGCTGAGATCGCCCATGTCCAGCGGGGCGCTCGTCTCGTCGGCGGGCACCGCGCTATCGGTGGGCGCATTGGTCGTGAGTGACTCGGGAAGGGATGTGTCGGCTCCGGCAAGGAGTGCCGTCGTCGTGGTCGAGGACCCCGCAGATCCCGACGACGATTCCGAGGAGCAGCCGCCGGCGAGAAGGAGAGTGATGGTCAAGAGGGTGAAGTGTCCGCGCATCGCAGCATCGTAGAGTCGACCACGACCAATGGAGGGTGTGATGACGGAGCTGCTGGTGTTGTCTCGAGCCGACGTGGCGCGGTGTCTGGACGTGACTGCGTTACGTGAGCGGCTGACGCAGGCCTTCATTGCGTTCAGTAATGGTGGTACGTCGGTGCCACCGCGCATGGCGTCGATTGCGCCCGACGGGTTACTGGCAGCGATGCCCGGCTTCGTGCCTGCTGTCGGCTTTGGGCTGAAGGCTGTGACCGTTTTCGCCGGCAACCACGGCACTCATATCCCGTCTCATCAGGGCCTGATCACGCTGTTTGATCCATCGAACGGGTCACCGATCGCCGTGATGGACGCGTCGTTGATCACCGAGGTCCGCACTGCACTGTGCGCAGCGATCGGCGTCGACGTGGGTGCTCGTCGGGATGCGTCGAAGTTGGCGGTGATCGGCGCAGGCGCACTGGGGCGCGAGCACATGCGGGTGCTGCAAGGTATTCGCCCGTGGAATGACATCCGAATTGCGTCGCGAACCCGCTCGAATGCGGAGGCTCTCGCGCTGCTGCATCCCGGTAGCCGCGCTGTCGAGACGTTCGAGGAGGCCGTTTGTGGAGCCGACGTCGTATGTCTCTGTACCGACGCTGCGACCGCGGTGATCGAACACGCCTGGTTGGCGCCAGGTGTGCATGTGTCGTCGGTGGGCAGGGGAGCGGAGATCTCTGACGCAACGATCGCTGCGGCGATGACCGACGGCGTGGTCATCGTCGAGTGGCGCGGTGCTGCGCTCAACGCACCGCCGGCGGGCGCATCCGAGTTACAGGGTCACGACCCGGCTGCGATGGTCGAGATGGGTGAGATCCTCAGCGGCCGTGCCGTCGGTCGGCGCGATGACTCGTCGATCACCGTCTACAAATCCACCGGCCACGCCATCGAAGACCTTGCAGCCGCCCGCCTCGTCCTCGACACCGCACGAGCCAAACGCCTCGGCACCCAGGTCGCCATCTGAACATCGGCGTTGAGATGCGGTGGTACCGCAGATGAACGCCGATGTTGGATTCAGCCGGCGAGGGGGGAGTCCAGGCGGCGCCTCACTGCGTTACGGACTTGTTCGTCGAAGCGACGCATGTGGGCTTCGATGAGCTCGGCGGCGCGATCGGCGTCGTTGGCTCGCAGCGCAGCGAGGATGGCGCGGTGCTCGGCGATCATGTCGTGCAGGTCAGCGACGTCGCCGAGATACAGGTGCCACAAACGGTCGCTGTGCGCGTAGAGCATGTCGAGCTGATTGGTCAGGAAGCGGTTGTCTGCCGCCGCCCACACCAGCTCGCGGCACTGTCGATCGACCTCCAGCAGCGAAACCGGCGACGACGAGTCGGTGGCGCGTTCCAGCAGCGTTGCCATCTCGTCCCACACGACGTCGTCTCCGCGA
Organism: Ilumatobacteraceae bacterium; assembly: GCA_031366885.1. GTDB lineage: Bacteria > Actinomycetota > Acidimicrobiia > Acidimicrobiales > Ilumatobacteraceae > UBA668. The sequence continues at coordinate 7,296 of JANLPB010000346.1, read as the reverse complement.
GCACACGCCAGGCGCATGGCATACGGCTCGAGAATGGCGCGCGTTTCGTAGAGCACTGACAGGTCGCCAACGTCGATGCTGCTGACGTACATGCCGCGTCGGGGGATCACGGTCACGAACTGATCGCGGACCAAACGCTGTAGCGCCTCACGAATCGGAGTGCGCCCGAGATCCAACGATGCCTGCAGCGCGTCCTCGCGTATCACCGCACCAGGGGCAAGCTCCAGCTGCACGATCATCCTGCGGATGTCGTTGTACGCCTGCTCGCTGAGCGATGTGGGGGAGTTACGCGCTGTGATATGGTAATGATATATCACCGGATCGTGGTCGACGCGATCTTTGACCGTCTGGAACAACGACAGTGGGAGACAACATCGTGGGAGAAACGACAGTGAGCGATTCTGCATCCAACGCATTTCCGTCATCGGCCAAGGTCGTCATCGTCGGCGCCGGCATTGTCGGTAACTGTTTGGTCGGCCACCTGGCCCGCCTGGGCTGGACCGACATGGTGCAGATCGACAAGGGCCCGCTGCCAAACCCCGGCGGCAGCACCGGCCACGCCTCCAACTTCATCTTCCCCACGGATCACAACAAGGAGATGGCGTTCCTTACGCTGGACAGCCAGCAGCAGTACGTCGACGCCGGCCTGAACAACACGTGCGGCGGCATCGAAGTCGCTCGAGAGCCGCAGCGCCTTGAGGAGTTCAAGCGTCGCATGACCTCGGCCAAGGCGTGGGGCATCGAGGCCAGCCTGGTCACTCCCGCCGAGATCAAGGAGATGGTCCCGTTCATCAACGAAGAGATCCTTCTCGGCGGCTATTACACCGCCAGCGTGAGCGTGGTCGACTCGCTCGCCACCGGCACGAAGATGCGCGAAGAGGCCATGGCCAAGGGCCTGCAGGTGTTCGCCAACACGGAAGTACTCGACGTCGAGACAGTCGACACGCCGGGTGGCCCGAAGGTCAGTGCCGTCGTCACCGACAAGGGCCGCATCGAGGCCGAGTACGTCGTGGTCGCCTGTGGTGTGTGGAGCCCCCGCATTGCAGCGATGGCCGGCGCCAACATTCCACTCACGCCCGCCGTTCACCAGATGGCCGACGTCGGCCCCATCGACGTGCTGGTCGACAGCAACAAGGAACTTGCGTTCCCGATCATCCGCGACATGGACACGTTTTGCTACGAGCGTCAGTCCGCCGGCTCGATGGAGGTCGGCAGCTACGCCCACCGGCCCATCCTGATGCGCCCCGATGACATCCCATCGAACGGCGAGTCGGCGCTCACGCCCACCGAGTTGCCGCTCACCTACGAGGACTTCGACCCGCAGATGGAGCAGGCCATCGACCTGATGGAGATGCTCGGCGACGCCGAAATCCGCTACGCCATCAACGGTCTGCTCAGCCTGACGCCCGACGCCAACCCCGTGCTCGGCGAGACCCCCGAGGTCGCCAACCTGTGGAGCGCAGCCGCGGTGTGGATCAAGGAGGGCCCCGGCATCGCTCAGCTCGTCGCAGAGTGGATGACCTATGGCTACCCGCACATGTGCGACCCGCACGGCAGTGACATCAGCCGCTTCTACCCGCACGAAAAGACCGAGTGGCACATCAACGCCCGGTGTAACGAGCACTTCAACAAGACCTACGGCATCGTCCACCCGCGTGAGCAGTGGGCCAGCCAGCGCGGCATTCGCCGCAGCCCGTTCTACCTTCGCGAGGAAGCCCTCGGCGCGACGTTCTTCGACGCTCGCGGCTGGGAGCGTCCGCAGTGGTACTCCAGCAACGAGAAGCTGCAAGCCAAGTTCCCCGACGCGTTCACGCCCCGCACCCACGAGTGGGATGCACGCTGGTGGAACCCGGTCACCAATGCCGAGCACCTGCAGATGCGCGAGAGCGTCGGCGTGGTCGACCTGACTGCATTCAACGAGTTCGACTTCGAGGGCGAAGGCGTCGTCCAGTACCTCAACTACATGTGCGTCAACAGCGTCGACGTGCCCGTTGGTCGCAGCGTCTACACCCCGCTGCTCACCCCGCACGGTGGCTTCCGCGGTGACCTCACCATTCAGCGGCTCGCTCAGAACCACTATCGGGTCATCACCGGCGCGTTCGACGGTGGCCGCGACAACTACTGGTTCAACAAGTACCGCCACGAGTTCAACGCCCGCACTGGCAACTCGGTCACGTTCACCGATCGCTCGCAGGGCATGTGCACGCTTGGTGTGTGGGGCCCTAACGCAGCGGCCACGCTGGCCAAGATCGCCACCGACCACACCACCGCCCCGTACGACCTCAGCCAGGAAGGCTTCCCGTACGGAGCCGTTCGCGAAGTCCTGATCGCCGGCGTGCCGTGCACGATGTTCCGCATCAGCTACGTCGGCGAGAACGGCTGGGAGATCTACACCAACATGGAGCACGGCCTCTCCCTGTGGGATGCGGTGTTCGCTGCTGGCGAAGAGTTCGAGATCATCCCCGTCGGCATCGGCGTGTACGCCGTCACCGGCCGCATCGAGAAGGGCTACCGCCTGATGGGCGCCGAGCTGGAGAGCGAGTACAACCCGGTCGAGGCCGGCTTGAACCGCCCGAAGGTGAAGAGTGCCGACTTCATCGGCAAGGCCGCCTACCTGGCCGCTCGCGAGGAAGCTCCCGCTGCGATCATGTGCACGCTGACGATGGATTCGCAGAACTGCGCCGATGGCTACGACCGCTTCCCGACCGGTGGCAACGAGCCGATCCTGACCCTCGATGGCGAGCGCATTCTCGACGCCAAGGGCCGCGTCTCACGCGTCACCACAGCCGGCGCTGGCCCGTCGGTTGGCAAGTACATCCTGTTGGCCTACCTGCCGCCGGAGCACGCGGTGGTCGGCACCAAGCTGCAGGTGATGTACATGAACGAGCTGTACCCGGTGACCGTCGCGGTCGCTGGCGCGACGCCGCTGTTCGACCCCACCGACGCACGTATGAAGAGCTGAAATGAAGGTCCTCGTCTGCGTCAAGCGGGTGCCTGCACCCGGAGCCAAGATCAACATCACTGCCGATGGCCTGGCTGTCGACACGGCGTACCTGGCGTTCACCACCAGCCCGCACGAGGAGTGCGCGGTGGAGGAAGCGGTACAGCTCATCGAACGCCACGGTGGCGAATCGACCGTGCTCACCCTCGGTCCGGCAGAGGCCGACGAGCAGTTGCGCTACGCCGCCAGCATCGGCGTCAACAAGGCTGTGCTGCTAGCCATCGATTCGGCCGAATGGGACCCACAGCGCACCGCTGCTGCCATCACCTCGGCCATTCAGGGCATCGAGGCCGCTGATGGTCCGTTCGACTTGATTCTGTTCGGCAACGAGAGTGCCGACGCCGGCAACTTCCAAGTCGGGGTTCGGGTGGCGCACGCGCTCGCCCGGCCAATCGTCAATGGCATCAAGGGCATCGAGATCGAAGGCGATTCGTTGAAGGCTCGCCGGGACAGCGAGGCCGGCGTCGAGGTGTACTCGCTCACGATGCCGGCCGTTTTAGGAGTGAAGGAAGGTATCAACCTGCCTCGCTATCCAACGCTGAAGGGTCGCCTCGGCTCGAAGAAGATCGAGGTCGGCCAGGTCGTGCCGCAGGCGGTGCTAGGAGGCCAACAGATGGTGAGCCTGGTGCAGTCCGCCGAGCAGGCCAGCGCCACCATCATGCTGGGCAGCGGCCCCGAGGCAGCGCCCGCCGTCGTTGACCTGCTGGAAGAATTGGGGATCCTCAAGTGACCGTTCTCGTCGTCATCGAACACGACCGGGGCACGCTCAGCCCGGCATCTCTGGAAGCTCTCGCAGCTGCGCGCACCATCGACGCCGACGTTCACGCGCTGACGCTCGGCGCCGCTGCCGACGGGTTCGCCGGCGAGCTTGCAGCGCACGGCGCAGCGGTGGTTCACCAGGTTCACCATGATCTGCTCTCGGACTTCGGGCCGGAAGCGTGGGGTGAGTCGGTGGCGCAGGCCGTCCGTGCCCTGCAACCCACCTCCGTGCTCGCGTGTGGCACGGACCGCGGCAACGAAGTGATGGCGCAAGTCGCCGCACGACTGGACCTGCCGTTCGTGGCGAACGTGATTTCGGTGGCAGCCGCCGAGCCGTGGGATGTCACCCGGGTTCGCTGGGGCGGTTCGCTGCTGGAGTCATGCACGCTGACCGCCGACACCAAGCTGCTGACGGTCTCGCAACACGCGTTCGAGGCCAGCGAGAGCCCTGCGGCGGGAACCACGGCGTCCGTGGCAGTTGACCTCGACCCGTCGCTGGCTCGGACCATCGTGACCGACCGCGTCGAGCGCGCCGCTGGCGTCACACTCGCGACGGCGCCATTGGTCGTCGGCGGCGGCCGTGCCGTGGGTTCTGCCGAAGCGTTTGCGCCGTTGGAGGAACTGGCGGCACTGCTCGGCGGTGTTGTCGGGTGTTCGCGTGCGGTCACCAACAACGGGTGGCGCAACCACACAGACCAGGTCGGCCAGACCGGCACCCGTATCGCGCCGGATCTGTACATGGCGTGCGGGATCTCGGGCGCAATTCAACATTGGGTGGGCGCAATGGCATCCAAGAAGATTCTCGCCATCAACACCGATCCCGAAGCCAACATGGTGACCAAGGCGGACTATGCGGTGATCGGTGACTTGCACAAGGTGATCCCGGCCATCACCGCCGAGATCCGCCGTCGTCGCGGCTGAGATGGCCGCAGCGAGCCCGGCTGAGATGGCGGCTGAGATGGCCGCCGCGAGTGTGGCAGCGCAATAGGCTCGCCTGATGGGAAACAACGAGTCGCTTCCGCCCCCGCCCCCTCCTGGGCAGCCGATTATTCCGCCCGCTGGGCCTCCCGCGTATCAGCCGCCTCCGCCTCCTGGCTTCAACCCGCCGACAGCGCAGTTCCCGCCAACCACCCAGCTGCCGGTGACGCAGGCGTTTCCCGGCGGTCCACCAGGGGGTCTGCCTCCGTTGGGGGCCACGCCCATCGAGCCCCCCGGCGAGCCGCCGAAGAAGAACACCGGTCTGATCATCGCCGCGGGACTCGTCGCCGCTGCTGCGGCCTTTGCCGCGGTACTCCTGCTCACCGGTGGCGACGATGACAAGGCGGTGTCACCTGCGACCACGACAGCCCAGGTCACGATCGAGACACCCGCTCCGGACGTGACCGTGCCCACCGAGGACACGCTCGTCATCACGGTTCCACCCGTCACCGACCCGCCGGACACCGACCCGCCGGTCACCGACCCGGTGATCACCGACACGGCTGATACGACCGTGCAGAGCACCATCTTGTCGGGTGGAGAAATCTTCGACGACCTCGGCGTGTTCAGCGTCGTCTTACCCGACGGTCTGCAGGTCGACACCACTCCTGTCACGACATCGGACAATTTCACCTTGCCGTCAGTCGTTGGCGCCGACAGCCTGGATGGCTTCTACAACGACGATGTCACCTTCGGCACGACGGTGCTGGTCGTCGGATCCGAGGTCGACAGCACCGCCGAAGAGGTACTGACGTTCCTGGAGCCCGACGCAGGTATTTGTACGAGCCGAGTGCAGACCGCCGACTATCCCACGGCGTTGGGTAACGGCATCTTGTTGCAGCTGGATGGCTGCAGCCCCGACGGGTCTGCGGCAAAGGTGATCATCGTGGTGGCCCTGCCGGACGCCAAGTCCGTCGTCTCGATCTACACGCAGGGGCCGGGAACGGCCGCCGCGTTGCTGCCGCAAACCCAGACGGTTCTCGAATCCGTCCGGATGCTCTGAGCCTGCTGTCACCATGAGCGAGCTGGCGCCGACGCGTGGCGACGGCCCGGCAGTTCGTCGCGACCTCGCGTTGGCAACATGGGGGCTTTTCGTCGGGCTTGCATTCCTGATGCTGGCCGGCGGGCTCTTCGGCACGCTGCTTGCCGTTCGCTCCGAGAAGGTCGGCTTACCGACCGCGATGAGCAGCCTGATTGCAGCGAGCTACTACGCCGGTTTCCTGATCGGGTCGCGGCTGACACTGACGGCCTTGGCCAGGGTCGGTCACATCCGGGTCTACGCCGCTTTGGCGTCGTTCCTGTCAGCGGCGATGATCGCCGTCGGCATCTCGAACAGCGCCCCATCGTGGGCGCTGCTTCGGCTGGTGACCGGCCTGTGCACGGCCGGGCTCTACGTTGTCGCTGAGTCGTGGCTGAACGACCTGGCGACCAATGAGAATCGTGGGCGGCTGTTGGCTGTCTACGGGGTGGTGACCATTGCCTTCTTCGGCATCGGGCAGATCCTGCTGTTCAACTTCGACCCGCGCGCCGTCACCGGTTTCGCCATCGCTGCAATCATCACCTCGCTCGCCGTTGCACCCGTAGCCCTGTCGGAGGCCGCGTTGGCCCCGAACTTGGAGGAGGCCGAACACATCTCATTGCGGGAGCTGGCCACCCTTGTACCAACGGGGGTGTTCTCGTGCCTACTGGTTGGTCTCGCCCATGGCGCGCTCAATGGAATGGCGGCAATCTACGCGACACGCGTTGGCCTGAGCCCGGGCCGGGTTGGGCTCTTTGTTGCGCTCCCCAGTCTTGGTGGCGTGCTGCTGCAGTGGCCGATCTCGGCGGCCAGTGACGACATCGACCGGCGCGCCGTCGGTTTGGTCGCCGCTCTCGGCGCCGCGGGGGTGTCAGGACTGTTGTTGTTGGACTCGCCGAACAAAACGATGGCATTCGTTTTGATCTGTGCACTCGGAGGCCTCAGCTATCCGCTGTACTCGATTGCGGGTGCGTACACCAACGATTGGATCGAGCCCGAGCACCTCAACGCGGCGGCATCGCAGTTGGTCACGCTCTATGGCGTGGGTGCCATCGCGGGACCTTTCGTCGCCGCGGCCAGCATGATCGTGATTGGCCCCACGGGCTTTTTCTGGGCGCTGATCGGTCTCCACCTCGTGGTTGCATCCTTCTTCCTGTACCGGATGCTGGCCTGGCGCGCGCCCCTGGCGAAGCGACCGTGGAGCGAAGTCTCCGTGCCAGCGCGCGCGTTTTTCGTGCCCGCCACCATCATCGCCATGGGTCGTCGCCGCCGAGGTGCACGTGGCTGAGTGAAGCGTCAGCCCAGTTTGGCGAGCATCTTTTGCTGCCAGTCGACGGTGGCTTGCACGTTGTTGAACGTGAACAGGTGCAGGCCCTCGATGTTGAGCTCCTGGGCCTGCTTGCTCAGCGGCGTGATCAGCTTGTTGGGGTCGTAACCGCCGGGCTTGAAGAGGCGGCCGAGCACGCCGCCGTTCTTCTTCACAAAGCGCATGCTGTTGCCGATGCCCAGGCGCATGCCCATGGAGAACAGCTTCGCTCGG
>JANLPB010000228.1:0-14643 GCA_031366885.1 Ilumatobacteraceae bacterium | reverse complement strand
GCTGTTGGACCCGGGCAGCTTCCAAGAGCTGGATCTGCTGGCCCGCCATCGGGCGCAATCCAGCGGTCTCGACGAACGGCCCTACACCGACGGTGTGATCACCGGGTGGGGCACCATCGACGGCCGCAAGGTGTTCATCTTCAGCCAGGACTTCACCGTCTTTGGCGGCGCTCTCGGCGAGGTCTTCGCCGAGAAGATTCACAAGATGATGGACCTTGCACTGAAGGTCGGCGCACCGGTCATCGGCCTCAACGACGGCGCCGGCGCCCGCATCCAGGAGGGTGTGGTCAGCCTGGCCAGCTATGGCGGCATCTTCCATCGCAATGTATTGGCCAGCGGCGTCATCCCGCAGATCTCGGTCATCCTCGGCCCGTGCGCCGGCGGCGCTGTGTACAGCCCGGCCATGACCGACTTCATCTTCATGGTGCGCGAAACCAGCCACATGTTCATCACCGGCCCCGACGTGGTGAAGACCGTCACCGGCGAGGAAGTCACGCTGGAAGAACTGGGCGGCGCCATGAGCCACGCCAGCAAGAGCGGCGTAGCCACCTTCGTCAGCCCCGACGAGCGGGCGTGCCTGGAAGACGTGCGCTTCCTGATGAGCTTCCTGCCCAGCAACAACCTGGAGGAGCCGCCGGCGGTCGACACCGGCGACGACCCCGACCGCTTGTGCGAGATGTTGCGCACCATTTTGCCGCCCTCACCGAACCAGCCGTACGACATGAAGAAGGTCATCAAGGAAGTCGTCGACGATGGCGAGTTCTTCGAATACTTCCCACACTGGGCACGCAGCATCGTGTGCGGTTTCAGCCGCGTCGACGGCCACCCCGTCGGCATCGTTGGCAACCAACCGCTGATGCTCGCCGGCGTGCTCGACAACGAGTCGTCGGAGAAGGCAGCCCGGTTCGTTCGCACGTGCGACGCGTTCAACATTCCGCTGCTCACCTTTGTCGACGTGCCCGGCTTCCTGCCCGGCGTGGACCAGGAGTACGGCGGCATCATCCGTCACGGCGCCAAGCTGCTCTATGCGTACTGCGAGGCCACCGTGCCGCGCATTCAGATCATCACCCGCAAGGCCTACGGCGGCGCGTACGTGGTGATGAACAGCAAGTCCATCGGCGCCGATCTGGCGTATGCATGGCCCACGGCCGAACTAGCCGTGATGGGCCCCCAGGGTGCCGTCGAGATCGTCTACCGCCGCGAACTGCAGCAGGCTGCCGACCCGGTGGCACGCCGCGCAGAACTGGTCGCCGAGTACACCGAGAAGTACGCCAACCCGTACAACGCAGCCGAGCGGGGTTACATCGACGACGTCATCGACCCCGCAGAAACCCGCCAGAAGATCGTGGCCGGTCTGCGCATGTTGCGCACGAAACGCGAGGAGTTGCCGCGGCGCAAGCACGGCAACGTGCCGCTGTGAGCACGGAGATCTCGCCCGCACCCACCGCGGAGGAGGCCGTGGCCATCGTGGCCGCGGTCGAGGCGTTGTGGCCGCGCCCGGTTGTCACCGACGACTCACAGAACCCCTTGCGAAATCCCACGTGGCGCTTCAGCGGGCGCTGGTGGTCCAAGCCGCTGCCGGCTCGCCGCGACCGGCCGTTCCGCTAACGACGTTTCACTCACGGCGAGGTGGTAAGCGGCTCCCGCGTGAGTTGCTACTGTCCGAGCCATGAGCTCGATGCCACCGCCGCCGCCACCTCCGCCGCCGCCCCCGTCCTACGGTGCCACGCCGCCTCCCGGTTACCTGCCATATCAGCAGGCATCCCAGACACCGAACTACGCATCGTTCGGGTCGCGCCTCGGGGCAGTAATCATCGACGGCCTCATGATTTTCCTGATCTCGCTTCCCTTCGACCTAGCCGGCTGGTTCGCCATTCGAAAGGCGTTCGAGAACTGTTACAGCATCAAGAAGTCCGACGGTATGACGGAGATCACCTGCCCGGACGGCGCGCTGCAAGCCGGGTGGTTGGGCGCGGCTATCGCACTCTTCGTGATCGGCGTCATCGTCGGCGTCGTCGTGTATTGCAAGAAGGTCGCCGGTGGTCAGAGCTGGGGGCACAAGGCGGTTGGCATCCGTATTGTGGATGTGCGCACGGGTGGGCCGATCAGTGCCGGCCGGGTCTTTGGCCGTCAGGTATGCCGCATCTTTTCCGGTGTGTTCTGCTACCTCGGTTACCTATGGATGTTGTGGGACTCGCAGCGCCAGACCTGGCACGACAAGATGGTCAACACCATCGTCATCAAGGCATAGTCGTCATCAAGGCATAGCGCCGCAAGGGTCGAATCGACCTCCACGCACTACGGTGGCCGGGTGGACATCACGACCGTTGCCGACGACCTGATCGTCCTGCACGACGGGGTCACCGTCGCCCGCCTCGAGCACCTCGAACCCGCCACCACCTACTCGTTCATGGGTCAACAGGTCTCCACCCTGGCCCGCCCGGACGGTGAACTGCTGTGCCGCTTCGCCACTGTCAACGACGTGCACTTCGGCGAGACCGAGGCCGGCCGCATCGATGACCACGCCGAGGGCCCGATTCAACGTGCTGCACCCGGCGAAGCGCCGTACCCGGAGACGATGAACCACGGAGCCGCCGACGAGATTGCCGAGCTCGGCGCCGCGGCCGTGATCGTGAAAGGCGACCTGTCGCAGGACGGACGGCCCGACGAGTGGGCAGCGTTCGAGCACTGCTACCGCGACCGGTTCGGCGACCGACTGCACGTGGTGCGGGGCAACCACGACGCGTACAGAGGGCAAACCGGTTACGCAGGTGATCAATGGATTCAGCTGCCCGGAGTGGCCGTCGCTCTACTCGACACGGTGATTCCATTGCAGACCACCGGAACGGTCCTGCCCGAGCAGTTGGAGTGGTTGGAGACGAACACTGCAGCGGCTGCGACGCCCGTCATCGTGATGGGTCACCACCAACAGTGGATCGCCGGCGCCGGCAAGGTGGTCGCCAACGCTCATCGGTCCGAGGGCTACTTCGGCCTTCACCCCGATGCCAGCGACGCGCTTGCCGATGTGATCGCCCGCAACACCCGAATCGTCGCTTACACCGCGGGCCACACGCACCGACATCGTGTGCGCCACATGCCGTGCGGCGTGCCGAGTATCGAGATCGGTTGCGTGAAGGACTTCCCAGGCACGTGGGCCGAGTACCGCGTGTACGAGGGAGGCATCACGCAGGTGGTGCATCGAATTTCAACGCGGGCTGCGCTGAGCTGGAGCGAACGCTGCCGCCACCTCTACCGCGACTTTGGTGTGGACTACGAGACATACGCGCTGGGCGCGTTGGAGGACAGATGTTGCAACATCCCGCTGCGGTAAGGGCTGCCTTCGAGGAGGGCGCGGCCACGCTGTTGCGCACATTGCGCTCGGTGACCCCCGAGTACTGGGACAGGCCCGGCGCGCTCGGCGAATGGACCACCCGTGAACTCACCGCCCACACGCTGCGTGCGTTCGTCACCATCGAGGGGTACCTCGCGGCGGCGCCTGCGACGGATCGTGTCTTGGCGGACGCGGCGGAGTATTACGCGACTGCGCTCAGCGACCCAACGGCCCATCAAGGGGTCGCCGTGCGCGGTCGCCAGGCCGGCCGGCAACTGATCGACCCGGTCGGCGAAGCGGAGGCCACGATCGAGCGGGTGCTGGCCCAGATCGCCGCCACCGCAGACGATGAGCCGGTCAACACATTTGCCGGCCAGATCACTCTCATCGAATATCTGGCGACGCGTGTGGTCGAGCTCGGTGTGCACACGCTCGACATTCAGCGAGCCACCGGCCAGTTCGCCGAATTGCACAGCGACACGTCCGCCGTGGTGTTGGCCGTACTGCTGCAACTCACTGCGCCCGTGCCCGTCATCCTCGCGCTCACCGGTCGCGCCGCGTTGCCCGAGGGTTTCAACACCCTTGGGTGAGACGTCGGCCCGCGGTGGCCCACTGGCAGACCTGCGCGTCATCGATCTCTCCACGGTCATCGCCGGCCCCAACTGCGCGCGCTATCTGGCTGACTTCGGCGCCGACGTGATCAAGGTCGAACGCCCCGACGGCGGGGACAGCCTGCGCAACATGGCCTGGCGCGACCCGCGCGACGGCGAGGGCCTGTGGTGGAAGCTGGTCAACCGGAACAAGCGCACCATTGCACTGGACCTCAAGGACGCCGACGATCTCGCCGTGCTGCGCACTCTCATTCCCGGCGCCGATGTGTTGGTCGAGAACTTTCGTCCGGGCACACTCGAGCGTCTCGGCCTCGGTCCCGACGAGTTACTGGCGATCAACCAGCGGCTGGTGATCACCCGCGTGACCGGCTTCGGGCAGACCGGCCCATACGCGAACAGACCCGGGTTCGCCACCATCGCTGAAGTCATGAGCGGTCTGGCCGCGATCAGCGGATTCCCCGATGGTCAGCCCTTGCTCCCGCCGGTCGCACTCACCGACGAAGTGACGGGCGTCGTTGCCGCGTTCGCGACGATGGTGGCACTGCACAGCGGAGTCGGCCAGGTCGTCGATGTGTCGTTGCTCGAGAGCCTGTTCCAGCTGATGGGTCCGCTGATCAGCCTCTATCAGCTCACCGGACAGGAGCAGGAGCGTCTCGGCGCCGGCCTGCCCTACAGCGTGCCGCGCGGGACCTACCAGTGCAGCGACGACAAGTGGGTGGGGCTCAGCACCTCCAGCGACTCGGTCGCGGCGCGAGTACTCGGCGTGCTGGGGGTGGAGGGCGACGCACGCTTCGCCACGTTTGCGGCGCGCATGGTGCACCGGCTGGAGCTGGAAGCGGTCATGAACGAGTGGTGTAGCAGTCGTTCACAGCACGAGGTGCTGCGTGCGTTCACGGCCGCGGAGGCCGCAATCGGGCCGGTGATGACGATGGGTGATATCAGCGCCGACCCGCACTACGCGGCGCGCGACGCGATCGTCGACGTCGAGGGCACACCGATGCAAGGCCTGGTGGCAAAGTTGAGCGCCACGCCCGGCGCCTTGCGCTGGCAGGGCAGGGCCATAAACCGTGACAACCAACAGATACGAGAGCAGGGCTGGTCGTGAAGGCATACATCGCAGGGCCGTTGTTCGACGAGGGTGAGCGCTGGTGGATCGAGAAGGTCGAGCAGCTGGTCGCCGCCGCCGGCTTCGAGACCTTCCTCCCCCACCGCGACAATCCACCGAAGGACAAGTTCAACGTGCGCGCGATCTTCGAGAATGACAAGCGGGGCATCGACCAGAGCGACCTGGTGGTTGCAAACCTGAACGGCATCACGACTGACGACGGCACGGCCTGGGAGCTGGGCTACGCGTATGCGACGGGCAAGTACCTGATCGGAATGCACACCGATTGGCGCATGCGTTTCCCCGATGAAGTGGTGAACCTGATGATCGAGTGCTCACTTCACTCGATGGTGCACTCGTTGCCAGAGCTGCAACTGGCGCTCGACAGCTACCGAGCCGCACACCCATAGCGACACACCCATAACGACACACCCATAACGACATCCGCGTAACGGCCGCCCCGAAGGGCGGCCGTCTCTAGGGAGAAATTGTGTTGCGGGGGAAACGGCTCAGTGGCCGTCACCATCGGAGTCGCCGGGGATGGCTTCTTCGATCTTCTCGTCGAGGCCGCCGGGCAGCTTGTCGCCAATCTTGCCGACGACATCGGACACCTTGTCCTTGGCGTCGCTGAGCGACTCCTTGACACTGTCGGGGATTTTCCCCTCGATCTTGTCCATGGCGCCTTCGGCCTTGTCCTTGATGTCCTCGGCCATGTCCTTGGCCTTATCGAGGAAGCTCATCGTTGTCTCCAAATTGTGATAGCGGATCGACGTTCGATCAGCTGATTGCACTGCGGTGGCGGCAGGCACCCGGGGGGTGATGCACGCCGCTGGAGATTTGACGCCGCAATGCGCGTTGGATGACGCAAATTTGCAGAACTTGATTACGCCCGCAGACCGATCGGGCAGCTGACACCGGTGCCACCGATGCCGCAGTACCCGTTGGGGTTCTTGGCCAGGTACTGCTGGTGGTACGGCTCGGCGTAATAGAACTCAGTGAGCGGCGCGATCTCGGTGGTGATCTCGCCGTAGCCTGCTGCCGTCAGCTGCTGCTGGTACATCGCCGCGCTGGCCGGTGCGGCCGACGCCTGTGCGTCGTCGGTGGTGTAGATCGCACTGCGGTACTGGGTGCCCATGTCGTTGCCTTGGCGCATGCCCTGCGTGGGATTGTGGTTCTCCCAGAAGACCTTCAGCAGCTGCTCGTAGCTCACCTTCGCTGGGTCGAACGCAACCAGCACCACTTCTGCGTGGCCAGTGCGTCCGCTGCACGCTTCTTCGTAGGTGGCATTCGGCGTGAAGCCGCCGGCGTACCCCACCGCGGTGGAATACACGCCTTCCGTCTGCCAGAACTTGCGCTCGGCAACCCAGAAGCAACCGAGGCCGAACACCGCGGTCTGGGTGTTCTCCGGCCACGGTGCCGTCAGCGGGGTCCCGAGAACGAAGTGATGATCGGGGACAGGCATTGTCTGGTCGGTACGCCCTGGCAGCGCGGCATCGGGAGTGACCATCTCGGACTTGTGACGAAAGATCATGAGTACAGGCTACGAGCACCGTGCAAAACGTGCCAGAGCGAGCCGATGAACGTTCACGAAACACACCCTCCGCTTCTGGTCGTTCCAAATCCACAACGAGTGTCGATCTGAGCCGACCAGAATGGGCCGATGAACCCTGCCGTCATCATTCGACCGTTCACCGCCGACGACACGGCCGACGTGCTGGCGTTGAACAATGCCAACGTTCCCGAACTCAACGAACTCGATGCGTCGGAAGTCGGTCGGCTCGCCGGGCTTGCCGAAATCGCACTGGTCGCGGAGGTGGACGGCACGTTTGCCGGCTTCTGTTGGGTGATCGGGCCAGGGCAGCCCTACGCCAGCCTCAACTACGGCTGGTTCGGCCGCCAGTACGACCAGTTCGTCTACCTCGACCGCATCGCCGTGCACCCCGACTTTCGCCGCTACGGCATCGGGCGCGGGTTCTACGAGACGGTGGTCTCCGAGTTCACGGGGACCTGGCCGGTGCTGTTGTGCGAGGTCAACGTGCGGCCGCGCAACGACGGCTCGCTGCGGTTCCACCATTCGATCGGGTTCCGCGAAGTCGGCCAGCAAGACACCGACGGCGGCGCCAAGACCGTCAGTCTGTTGGCGTTAGAGCTGGGCGGGCTGCCTGGGTGACAGCGCCGGCCAGACCGGGCTGGATTCCACGAAGCCTTGCCGCGGCAGACGTGATGGCTGCAACGGCCACGTGACGTCGGACCACGCTTGGTCGCCCCGAGATGGGTAGCGGGCGTACAGCCAGGCAGACAGCACGTAGACCAGCTCCTGGCGCAGGTACACCCTGCGCTCGTCGACCCTGGTGTAGGCGTGCAGCATGCCAAGGGTGATGCTGATGGCCGTGTTGGCGACGAACTCGACCTCGTAGTCGGGAATGTCGGGAACTCTGTCGACGACGACATGACTGACCATCTCGACCAAGCTGCGATACAGCGGGCCACCCTGGCTGTTGGCGCCCCCGGTGAGGCTGAGCGCAACGGTGGCGGGGTTGCGATCGATGTGGTCGCACAATGCCCCGACAACGCGCTGAATCAGGAGCGGCGTGGACGTTTCGACCTCGGAGGTCAGCGCGGCACCGAAGACATCGACAATGCGCTCGACCGTGCGCTCCACGAGCGCGCCGACGACGGACGGGATGTCGGGGAACCAGTAGTAGACGCGTCCGATGGACATCTTCGCGCCCGTAGCCAGCTCCGCCGCGGTGAAGCTGACCTGCCCGTCTTCATGGATGAGACGCTCCGCCGCGTCAAGAATTGCGTCGATCGACTGTTGGCTTCGTCGTTGACGCGGAGCTGTGCGTAGTTCCTGCATCGCAATCGATCATACGGCACCGAACTGATGCACGTACGATGCTGCCATGCGGTTAGCAGCCATTCAGCACGACATTGTCTGGAACGATCGTGCTGCGAATTTTGCGCGTCTGGCCCCGATGATCGCGGCGGCAGTGGCCGGTGGCGCACGGCTGGTTCTGCTCACTGAAACCTTCTCCACGGGCTTCGCCGTGGACGACCCCTCACTGGGCGAGGCGGAGGGTGGCCCGTCATCGGAGTTCCTTGTACAGCAGGCGGCACTGCACGGAGTGTGGGTCTGCGGCAGCTGCCCCGAGATACCCGCCGACTCGGACCCGTCCGACTCGCGACCCGCCAACAGCTTTGTTCTTGCCGGTCCCGACGGCACCGTGCACCGCTACCGCAAGATCCATCCATTCACGTTCGGCGGCGAAGCCCGCCACTTTCGTCCCGGTGATGCCTTCGTTCAAGTCGAGATCGAAGGCGTGCGCGTCACGCCGTTCGTGTGTTACGACCTCCGCTTCGCCGACGAGTTCTGGGGGCTCGCGCCCACTACCGATCTCTATCTCGTACCAGCCAACTGGCCCGAAGGGCGCCGCGGTCACTGGATGGCGTTGCTGCAGGCGCGTGCTATCGAGAACCAGGCATACGTGGTCGGGTGCAACCGAGTTGGCGAGGGCGGCGGACTGAAGTACGTCGGCGACAGCCGCATCGTCGACCCCCTTGGCGAACTGCTGGCAACCGGCTCCCAGGGCGAGACAATTCTGTTTGCCGACATCGAGGCCGCAACCGTCGCGGCCGTGCGCGATCGCTTCCGCTTTTTGCCCGACCGCCGTTAGCCGTTGGTGAGGCCTCCGGTCGCGCTACCCGAGTGTGCGCAGGCGCGCGACCGCTTCATCGAGCACTTCCAGCCGCTTGCAGAACGCGAACCTGACGAGGTGTCGGCCGGCGGCCTTGTCCGCATAGAGCACCTCGTTGGGGATAGCAACAACGCGGCAGCGATGCGGCAGCGCGCGACAGAAGGCCATCCCGTCGCCGTCGGGCTGCAGCGGCCGAATGTCGACGGTGACGAAGTACGTACCACTGGTCGGGTAGACGTTGAAGCCGGCCTCGACGAGCCCGGGGAGCAACCGGTCGCGCTTGGCCTGCAGATCACTGGCGACATCGTGGAAGAACTGGTCTGAGAACCCGAGCCCGAGGGCGATGGCCGGTTGGAACGGCCCGCCCGCGACATACGTGAGGAACTGCTTCGCCGTGCGCGCCGCCTGCACGAGCGGCGCCGGGCCACACATCCAACCGATCTTCCAACCGGTGGTGTTGAAGGTCTTGCCGCCGCTGGAGATGCTCAGTGTTCGTTCGCGCATGCCCGGCAACGAAGCCATGGCGATGTGGCGGCTACCGTCGAACACGAGGTGCTCGTACACATCGTCGGTGACGACGATCAGATCGCGCTCGAGGGCAACGTCGGCGATGCACTGCATCTCCTCGGCCGTGAACACGCGCCCGGTCGGGTTGTGTGGCGTGTTGAGCAGGATCAACCGCGTCTTGGCGGTGATGGCCGCTCGAAACTCGTCGGGGTCGAACGTGTAGCTCGGTGGCCGCAGCAGCACAGGTTTGGCTATTCCACCGGCCATCGCGATACACGGCGCGTAGCTGTCGAACATCGGGTCGAAGACCACCACTTCGTCGCCGGTGTCGAGCAGGCCGAGCAGCGCTCCCGCCAACGCCTCGGTTGCGCCGACGGTCACCAGGACTTCACGATCCGGGTCGTACTCCAGGTCGTAAAAGCGCTGCTGATGGGCGGCGATCGCGTCGCGCAGCACCTTCATGCCTGGGCCGGGTGGGTACTGGTTCAGGCCACCGTTGATTGCCTCGATCGCCGCGTCGCGAAGTTCACGTGGTGCGTCCGTATCGGGAAAACCCTGGCCGAGATTGATGCTGTCGGTGGCGACTGCAATTCCCGACATCTCCGCAAAGATGGTGGTGCCGAAGCCCTGCAGCTTGGAGGACAGATAAGGCTCTCGTTGCGACGGCACACTCGCCAGGTTACGACAACTGTTACGCGAGCGGCTTCGGTGCCGGTAGGCCTACGGCATCCATGAGGTCAGTCGACCAGGTTCTCGGGACCGAAGCTGTACGGCAACAGCTCGTCCAGGGTGAACGTCTTGCGCAGGCCTTCCGGCCCGCATGAATAGACCGGCGTGGCGAGCGCGGCGAACTCGCGGATCTTCTGACGGCAACCGCCACAGCACGTGCCGATCATGTCACCGTTGCTAATCGTTAGCACCTCGACGATTGTTCGCTCGCCCGCCGTGATCATGGCGGCAATGGCGCTGGTCTCTGCGCACCAGCCCTGCGGGTAGGCCGCGTTCTCGACGTTGCAGCCGGCGTACACGCGGCCACTTTCGCTGCGCACAGCCGCCCCGACCGGGTAGTGGCTGTATGGCGCATGGGCGTTGCCGTGGGCCAGCAGCGCAGCGTCGAACATCTCCTGCTGGGCGGGTGTCATCGAGGCGGTCGTCATCGTGTCGACTGTACCGGCGCGTCAGGTGACGGGAGCGTGAGCAGCCGAGACGGTCCAGCCGGACGAGACCGTCACCGTCCAGTCGCCGACTCTCAGTTCGTCGCCAGGCTGCAGCAGATTCATGTACGGAGCGTCACCGACGAGCGGCGTCACCGACGACAACGCGCCGTGTGCGATTCGCAGTTCGTGCACCGCGATGCCGTCCGCTGGAAGATGGTCGTCGAAGCCGTCGGCCTTCAACAACTCAACGGTGATGAGGGACCCGTCCCCCCGGTCGATGACGAGAAGGCGAGCGCCCTCGTCGCCACTCGATGCGGACAACTTGAGGGTTCCATCACCCGTCGCAACAACGACGTCGTCAGCCGGAAGCCAGCCCGCCAGAAACAGGTTGATCGCCAGTGTGCCGGGAGCGTCGCGCCGGGTCGGGTCCACGTCTCGAGGGGCAGCACTGTTGCTCATCAGATCGAGCCCGCTGAGGTAGCGGCCGGCTTCGTCGATGCCGCTGTGCACCCACCCCAACGAGTGGCCGATCTCGTGCTCCACCAAGTCCATCGGCGGCTCGTTGCCCCAGTCGGGATGGAAGTCGCTGGCGCCCACGTACGCCACCCGACGTGTTGCCGCAACGGAACACGCACCTGCTGTGGGGCACCCATCGCCACCGCTACCGAAACCGCCCGGCTGGTCCTCCCCGTGCTCCGCGTCGGCGACGACCAACACCGCATCCGCCTTGGCCCCAGCGCCGGCGATCGCGCCGTCGACACAGGCTTGAGGTTCGTCGGCGGCGCTGATGGTGACCTCGCCGCCGGGCGTGAACACAGGTCGATACCGACCGTGGGAGAGCGCGTCGAAATACGCAGGAACAAGAGCGTTCACCACCTCGGTGACCGCCTTGGGTGTCAGTGGCAGCCGCAAGGGCAAGCCGCCGTACATCGCCGCTGTTGAGTCCAGTGGTACATGGCAGATCCACACCTCGAAGTGGTCGTCACCTTTGGTTCGCTCACCTCCGGCCGAGGGGGTTGCCAACAACTGTTCAAGCACCACGGGCAGGCTCTGAACCGTGGGCGTTTCATCGTTGCTACACGCGCCTGCCATCAACGCCAACGAGCCCACGGCCACAAATGCGTTGATCAGCTGTCGCCGTCCCATCGACGCAGGCTAGGTGCGACGGACGGAGCGCCGCGTGTCAGCATGGGGAGATGCGTGTCTCCCCAACTCGGCAGCGACTCCTCGGCAACCCTGTGTCGCGCACACTTCTCTCCATCTGGGCATGGCTGATGATCGGAGTTGTCGTTGTCGTGTGGGTGCCGCTCACGTTCATCGTGTTTATCTTCACGGCACCCTTCGACAAGGGCCGCTACCGGGCCGGCTGGATGTTTCGGCGGCTGTGCGTGGTGCATACCTGGATCAATCCGTTGTGGACCTTCCGCACCAGCGGGTTGGACGTCAAGGATCCGCGCCGCCCGTACGTCGTGGTGGCCAACCACGAGAGCTTCGCCGACATGCTGCTCATCTCGCACCTCCCGTGGGAGATGAAGTGGCTGGCGAAGGAGACCTGGTTCAAGTTCCCGCTGGTCGGTTGGCTGATGATGATGGCCGGCGATATCAAGATCATTCGTGGCAACAAGCAGAGCATCGTGACGGCGATGAAGGACTGCCACGACCGGCTCTCCAAAGGTGTCAGCGTCATGCTGTTTCCTGAGGGAACGCGCACCCGCGACGGCGAGATGGGTGAGTTCAAGGACGGTGCATTTCGGCTGGCCATCGAGACCGGCAACCCGATTCTTCCGCTGGTGGTGAATGGCACCCGTCAGGCAATTCGCGCCGGTGACTGGCGGTGGAACGTCACCGATGCGGAGGTGCGCGTTCTTGAGCCGATCGACACCGTCGGGCTCACCAAGGCCGACGTTCCAGATCTGCGCGACCGCGTCCGCAAAGTCATCGCCGACGAACTTGCCGCGATGAGGGCCTGACCAGTGCCGAGACTGTTTGCCAGCGACGACGACGCCGATCTCGTGCGCGCCGAACGCGATGTGCGCGCGACGTTCACCGGGCTCGATCTCGACCTCACCTCGCTGTCAGCGGTGTCCAACATCTTCCGTGCTGCCACCGCCGTACGCAACCACATGGAGAGCGGGCTTCTCGCGCAGCACGAGCTGAGCTGGAGCGCCTTCACCACCTTGTTCGTGTTGCGCGTGTGGGGCGAAATGGACGCTCGCTCGTTGGCAGCCGAGGCCGGTGTGACCGCTGCAACGCTGACCGGCGTGATGAAGACGCTGGAAGCACGCGGGTTGCTGCGCCGCAAGAACGACCGCGCCGACGGGCGGCGAGTCCTGGTCGGCGTGTCCGCGAAGGGTCGCAGGGTGGTGGACGAGATCATGCCCGCGTTCAACCGCCACGAGAGCCTTGTCACGCAGGCGCTCACCGAAGACGAACAAGTCGAGCTGGCCCATGCACTGCGCACGATCCTGCGCACCGTCGAAGCCATCGACCTGTAACTGCCACATCGACTCACTGGAGACAAATGGATCTGCAACCAGCCCTCGCCGGCTTCGATGCCACACGCCTCGATCGCATCGCCGCTCACCTTGACCGGCATTACATCCAGCCCGGAAAGATCGCAGGATGTCAGGTCGCCGTTGGGCGCCGCGGGCATCTGGGGTACGAGGCGTCGCTTGGGCTTCGCGACCGCGAGCGGGGCATCGCTCTTGGCGACGACACCATCTTTCGCATCTATTCGATGACCAAACCGATCACCTCGATTGCACTGATGCAGTTGTTCGAGCAGGGCATGTTTCAGCTGGACGAGCCGGTTGCGCGCCTGTTTCCCTCGTGGCGCACTCACCGGGTGTGGGTGTCGGGCAGCGGCGACGAGATGCTCACCGAACCGGCACGCCGACCCGTGTCCTTTCGCGATCTGCTCTCGCACACGAGCGGCATCACCTACGGCGGCGTGCTGCCGGGCATGGGCGACCAGCACCCTGTCGATGCGGAGTATCGCAAGTTGAAAATTCGCAGCGCTGGCGTGCCGACCACCATGACCGAATTCATGGAGAAGCTGTCGCAGGTGCCACTGCGCTTTCAGCCCGGCACCGCCTACATGTACTCGCTGGCTACCGACGTGTGTGGTGCGTTGGTCGAAACCCTGTCGGGTCAGCCGTTCGCCGAGTACTTGCAGCAGCACATTTTCGAGCCGTTGGGGATGACCGACACCGCCTTCCAGGTCGCACCCGACAAGGTGCATCGCTTCGCCGGAAACTACGCACGCAATGCCGACAAGACGACGACGTTGCTGGACGACGCAGCAACAAGTGCTTACACAAAGCCGCCAACCTTCGTGTCGGGTGGCGGCGGGTTGACGGGAACGATGGCCGACTACATCCGCTTCTGCGAGATGCTCCGGCTCGGCGGCTCGCTGGATGGCCACCGCATCATCGGTACGCGCACGCTCGACCTGATGCGGCTCAACCACCTGCCCGGCGGCAACGACCTTGCCTCGGTCGACGTCGCCCTGCTCGAACTACGCGGCAGTGTCGGCGTCGGGTTCGGCTTGGGCTTCGCGTCCACCATCGATCAGGTGGCGACAGGTGCTCTCAGTCGGGCCGACTACTACTGGGGCGGCGCCGCATCCACCGTGTTCTGGATCGACCCGATCGAGGACCTGTGGGTCGTGTTCATGACCCAGCTGATGCCCTCCAACTCCTTCGACTTCCGAGGCCAACTCCGCAGCCTCGTCTACAGCGCCCTGAACGACTGACCCTCACTCTTGATGTCGTGATAGGCACACGTCAGCCTGGCGGTCGTCAAGCTCAGGGCTGCGGTTGGCCAGGACCGGCGTGCTTGATTTCAACGCTCGGTAACCACGGTTTCCGGTTCGGTAACTGCAGTTCCCGTGTCCGGAGAACAAGAGCCCCAATGCTCCTGGTGCCAGACCCGGGCGGAGGCTCACCCGCCACCCCGTCAACAGCAATCAGTACAGGTCGAGCGACTGACTACTACGACCGAGCGGAGGCTTCCTTCACCAGCCAGAGAAAGGCTGGGTCGACTTGGTCGCTGAGCATCTCTGGGTGCCACTGGACGGCGAACACTTCAGGACGACCCTCCAGCTCGAATGCCTCGACCACGCCGTCCTCGGCAGTGCCGGTGACGATCACACCCTCGCCGGGGCGACCGACGGCTTGGTGATGCAGGCTGTTCGTCGGGATGTCGCCGCCATAGATCTGCTCGGCACGACTAC
>JANLPB010000110.1:0-22545 GCA_031366885.1 Ilumatobacteraceae bacterium | reverse complement strand
TTCGCCCAGATTGTCGGCGCGCCGATTCGGCAGCTGCCGATGACCGCCGAACGTGTGTGGGAAGCACTCAACTGCCAGCAAGTCGTGAATGAGCACGTCGTGACTGAGGGCGTGAACTCGTGAGCTTCGTGATCGCACAATCCCTCGACGCGGCGCTCGAAGCCCTCTCGGCTGGCGCACGGCCCATCGCCGGCGGCACCGACCTTGTCGTTGGCGCTCGCCACGGCAAGGCACCGCTGCCCGCTGCGTTGGTGGCCATCGACCGCCTCGACGAGCTAAAGAACATCACCGAGACCGCTGGCGGCGTCAGCATTGGCGCCTTGGTCAGCCACCACCAGATCGAGGCGCATCCGCTTCTCACGTCGGTGTATGCCGGTCTTGCCGATGGCAGTGCCCTCGTTGGGTCGCCGTCCACCCGCCATCTCGGCACTTTGGGCGGAAACATCATGAATGCCAGTCCGGCGATGGATACCGGCGCACCCCTCGCAGTCATGGGAGCGGAGGTCGAACTGCGCTCGTTGCGCGGCAGTCGGCGCGTCCCCATCGAGCAGCTGTGGACCGGTCCAGGTCGCACGGCGGCAACCGCCGACGAGCTGTGCGTCGCCGTCCACATCCCTGCGCCGGGCCTGCGGGCCAACACTGCCTATGTACGTCTTGAGTACCGACGGGCCATGGAGATCGCCGTTGTTGGCGCGGCGGCGTTCGTCGCACTCGCCGACGACGGCACGATCGCGGCGTTGCGTGTCGGCCTCACTGCGGTGACGCCCACCATCTTCACCGGTGATCTGCTGGGCCAGATCGGCCGCTCGGTCGCCGATGCCGCCGACGCGGCCGCGGCACTGGCGATGGAGCACGCCAAGCCCATCAGCGACGTCCGCGCCAGCGACCGTTACCGCCGCCACACCGTTGGGGTCATGGCCCGCCGCGCAGTCCAAGCCGCGGCCCGTCGTGCCGGCGGCGAAGTCATAGCCATTCCTGTCAATCGCACCATCGGCATCGGAGCAGCGTCATGAGCGAGACCAGTCATCAGATCAAACTCAACGTCACCCTCAATGTCAACGGACGCGACTATCCGGTGTCCGTCGAGCAGGGTCGCAACCTGCTCAGCGTCATTCGCACCGAGCTGGGCCTCACCGGCACCAAGGAGGGCTGCGACGACTGCGAGTGCGGTGCCTGCATGGTGCTGCTAGACGGTCAGCCGGTGAACTCATGCAGCTTCCTGGCCGTGCAGGCGCAGGGACGGGCAATCACGACGGTGGAGGGCCTGGCCGATGGTGAGGCGCTGAGCGTTCTCCAGCGCAACTTGCTGGAGGAAGGCGGCGTCCAATGCGGCTTCTGCACCCCCGGAATGCTGCTGTCGGCGACGGCATTGCTCGCACGCAATGCCACACCCACCGAGGATGAGGTACGCATCGGTCTGGCGGGCAACCTTTGCCGTTGCACCGGCTACACAAAGATCGTCGCCGCTGTGCAGCGCACTGCCGTTGAAATCAGAACGGTCTAAATCAGGAACGGCTGAGGTACTCGAACAGCGCCTCGTTGGCGGTGTCGGAGAAGGCGGCCAGCAGAGGATCGATCCGTTTCGGCCAACTGGAGAGCTTGACGACAACCGAGTTGCCGACGCGGTCGATGAGCACGTTCTGCCCGCCCAAGCCATAGCCGCCATAGCGACCCAGCGCCGCGTCGCGCACCCACCAACAGTCGTGGTAGCACGACTCGGGCTTCGCGGGGTCGGCCGCGTACCCCGTGGCAAAGGTGTCGATCAGCTCTTGGTCGCGCGTCACCACTCGGTCGGTCCACTCCGCAGGTAGCACCTGGCGTCCATCTGCCATTCCGCGCTGAAGGTGCATGAGCCCGAAGCGAGCCAGGTCGCGAGCGGTCGCACAAAAGCCACCTTCAACCACCGGGAACCCGGCCGAGTCCACAATCAGGTCCGCGTCGCATTCGGCACCGAGTCGGCTCCACACCAGCCGCGAGAACAGGTCGGCGAAGCGTTCGCCGGTGACCTCCTCGGCAATCCAGGCCAACACATCGATCAGGATGGAGCGGTACTCGAACTGGCCGCCGTGTGGCGGCTGGGCCGGCAACGAGCGAATCCAGTCGTACGTGTTCGCAGGCAGGTCCACTCGTCGGTGCGTCGTGTAGCCCGACACCTGCTCCAGCAAGCAACCATCGGCCTCCGGGTCGTCCATGTCGTGCTCGCTGAAGACGACGCCGCCACGCATGTCGAGCAGGTGCTGCACCGTGCAGCCTTCCCACACGCTGCCAGCAAGAGTCGGTAGATATCCGGTGACCAACCCGTCAGTCGCGATGGCGCCCTCGGCCACCAGCACTCCGACCAACGAGGCAGTCAGTGACTTCGATACGGACATCAGCAGATGCGTGTCGTGGGGGCGAATGCCGACGTCGTAGTACTCGAACACGATTGCGCCGTCGTGCACCACGACGCAGGCGTCGGTGTAGGTCGCCTGCAGCATTTCCAGATAGCTGTACCGCTCGCCATCGTGCTCGACCGTGAAGTCGGCAAGATCCCGCGACTGGTCGGCCAGATTCCACACCGGTTGTGGACCCCGGGCGACCAGAGCGGTGCGAGTCAGTTCGCGGACATGACTGAAGCCCCATCGGTTGAACGGTGGGTCGATCCAGTTGTCGCTCGTGACGCACAGCGAGGGGTCCCCAGACCCTGTTCGTACACCGCTTTCGACTGCCGATGGCGGTCGCCGACGCAGAACTGTCGTGTGCGAAAGCGCCACTGCCTTACCCCTGCGCGAACGCGGCGCTGACTCGGGGTGTATCCGACAGCAGCTTGCGGGTGTACACCTCCTGCGGATTGTCCAAGACGTTGCGGGTGTCGCCTTGCTCGACGACGCGGCCGTCGGCCAACACCACCACTCGATCGGCGATCGACCTCACCAAGGGCAAGTTGTGGGTGACGAACACCATCGCGAGGCCAAGATCGCTGCGCAGGCTGGCAAGCAATTCAACGATCGTCGCCTGGACCAACACGTCGAGTGCGGAGGTGACCTCGTCGCAGATCAGCATGTCGGGCTGCGACACCAGCGCACGAGCGATGGCCACACGTTGGCGCTCGCCGCCGGACAATTGGTCGGGGTACCTGGCGGCATAGGCGGCGGTGAGCGAGACTCGCTCGAGCATCTCACCCACCGCCTTGTGTGCTTCCTGGTTCGACTTACCGGCAATGAGGAGCGGCCGCGCCACCGACTCGCCGATGCTGCGCCGAGGGTTCAGCGAGCTGTAAGGGTTTTGGAACACGTACTGGATACGGAGGCGATCGGCCGTGCTGCGCGCTCGGGCGGCGTGCTGCAACGGCTGGCCGAGCAACCGAACGTCGCCGGTCCACTCCTTGTGCAAGCCTCCGATGCTGCGGCTGAGGGTGGTCTTGCCGGAACCGGACTCGCCCACGATTGCCACACACTCGCCCGCACGCACGTCGAACGTAACGTCGTGCACCACCTTCAACTTGCCGTAGTAGCAGTCGAGATTCACCACCGACAGAACCGAGTCGGTGGCATGCACCGCCGGCGCCGCTTTTGGGATTTGTTCGATAGCTGGTGGCACCTGCCATGCGTGAAAGCACCGTGCCATATGGCCAGGCGCAACCTCGACATCGGCAGGAAACGACTCCAGGCATTCGCTGGTTGCCAGCTGACAACGAGCGGCGAACGAGCAGCCCACCGGCCGTTTGCCCGGTGCAGGGGCGCGGCCCCTGAGGCCGACGATTTCCTCGTCGGAGTCGATCTCCGGCGCCGCCGCCATCAAGTGCCGTCCGTACGGGTGCGCTGGGTTCTGGAACAGCTCGGAGGTCGGCCCCTGCTCCACGATGCGACCGGCATACATGATTGCGACTCGATCGGCCAGGTTGGCAACCACGGCGAGGTCGTGGGTGACATACAGCGCTGCCACGCCATGGATGCGGCACAGATCGCGCACCGTCGCCAGCACGTGCGATTGGGTGCTGACGTCGAGGCCGGTGGTCGGCTCGTCGAGCACGATCACCGCCGGACGACAGGCGAAGGCCATTGCCAAACCGACTCGCTGCTGTTGACCGCCCGAGAGTTGATGCGGGTACCGACGCAGGAACTGCGGCGTCGACGGCAGCAGCACCTCGTTCATCAGTTCCTGAAGGCGCTCCTTGCGAGCACGAGTGCTGCCACCGAAGTCGTGCTGCTCCAGCACCTCCATCAGCTGCTTCTCGATCCGCAGCGCAGGGTTCAGCGCGGTGCCCGGGTCCTGGGGCACGTAGGTGACCACGCTGCCGCGTGCGTTGCGGAGCGCTTTGTCGTCGAGATCGAGGATCGACTTGTCACCGATCGTGACGCGGCCGCCCGCTATCTTGACGCCCTTACGGCCGTGACCGAGGACGGCGAGGCCGACGGTGGTCTTCCCCGAGCCAGATTCGCCCACCAGCCCGAGCACTTCGCCCGCGTGGATCTCCAGATTGACCTCGTCGACAATGTCGTTGCCGTTGTCGGCAACCTCGATACGGAGGTTCTCGATACGAACGACAATCACGCTTCTGCCCTCCCGCGGTCGATGCCGGCGGTGGCTCTGGAGAGCCCGTCAGCAATCAGTCCTGCGCCGACTGTCAGCACCGCAATCGCGACTGCGGGCAGCAACACCGGCCAGGGCTGGGTGGAAATGCCGTTGCGATTCTCGTTGATCATGGCGCCCCAGTTCGGAGCGTTGAGCTTCGCCGTGATGCCCAGAAAGGCGAGCGCGCCGATCAGGCCAATCGAGTACGCGATTCGCAAGCTGGCCTCGACAAGCAGCGGCGCCGCCACGTTGGGAAGCAGTTCCTTGCGCAAGATGTGCAACCGCGACTCGCCGAGCGCCTCAGCCGCGCCGATGAAGTCGCGTTCCACGACCGGCGTGACCGCGCCCCGAATCACGCGAGCGATCCTGGGTGTGGTGGTGAAGGCGACGACGACCACGATCAGCCAGTTCGTGCGAGCGAAGCTGGAGAAGACCACCAGCACCAGAAGGAGCGATGGGAAGGCGATCACGATGTCCATCGTGCGCATCAGCACGGTATCGAGCGCACCCTTGCTGTAGCCGGCAAGCATGCCGACGAAGGCGCCGATGACCAACGCCAGCGCAGTCGCGATGAAGGCCATTATCAGGATTTCGCGCCCGCCGAGCAAGAAGCGCGACCAGACGTCCTGGCCCAGCTTGTCGCTACCGAACAGCGAGCCCTCGACGTGGCGTTGCGTCGGCTTCCCACCGCCCACCGCTTCCCCACCGCTAAACGGTGCGAAGTACGGGCCGAGCATCGCGACGCCGACGATGAGGGTGACGAGCAACAATCCCAGCCAGGTGCGACCCATTGAGAGAGACGCACGGAAGTATCCGGCGGGCTTGGCGGTCGCCTGTACTTGAGGAACGAGCGTGGTGTCGGTCATGAGATGGTGGTCCTCAGTCGGGGCGTAATCAGAATCGTGCCGACGTCGGCCAGAAGGTTGACGACCACGTAGATGCCGGAGATGAAGATTGCAATGAACTGCACAGTGGCCGCGTCGTGTCCCTGGACAGCGTCACGCATGGCGAGGCCAACGCCTGGATAGTTGAATAGCGCCTCCACCGTGATGACACCGGCAACGAGATACGCCACGTTGATGGCAATCACTTGCAGCGCAGGCCCGATTGCATTGGGCAGCGCATGGCGCCACAACACCGTCTGCTCGGAGAGGCCCTTGAGGCGTGCCATCTCGATGTAGTCGCTCTCCAGCACCTCGACGGTGGAGGCGCGCATTGTGCGCGACACGTACGGAACGACTGCCAACACCAGCGTCATCACCGGAAGCACCAGTTGTTTGGCATCGACCCACGGATTCTCGCCGGGCCGAATGCGGACCGTGCCGGGAAAGATCTTCCATACGTTGGTGGCAAAGAGAAACAGCAACGCGACACCCAGGACGTACTCAGGGGTGCCGGCGAGGAAAAGGTTGACGCCCGAGGTCACCGAGTCGAACGTCCGGTCGCGGCGACGGGCTGCCACTGCACCGATGACGATGGAGATCGGGATCGAAATCACCGAGCAGGCCACCATCAGAAACAGAGAGTTCTTCATCCGAAAGCTGAGGAACTCGGTCATCCCCAGCTTGTTGGTGAACGACTTCGGTGCCTGCTGGTGGAAGACGAGGTTGCCGAGCCAGCTGAGGTACTGGTGCAACTTGGACCCTTCGAGGCCCAGTTCCTTGCGCTTCGCAATCAGTTGGTCGCCGGTGCCGTCCTTGCCAAGAATCGCCTTGGCCGGGTCGGCGAGCACTTGCGTGAGCACGAAGACCACGCTGGCCACGATGAAGATCGTGAGCAGCCCGAACAGCACACGTCTGACGATGAACTTGAATATCCCCATGCACCCCACGCCCCGAGTAAGACACTGCCGGGCGGTTCATGAAGAACCGCCCGGCAGTGACAACCAACAAACTGACTGACTGAACTAGCGGTCCAGCCAGATCTTCTTCATGCCACGACCGTAGTGGTCGAGGTTCAACACGTTCGGCTGCTCGACGAAACCCATCACGTCCGAGGCCCGGGCGTCGATCAGGTTGTTGAAGAACGGGATGCACCAACCGCCGTTGTCCCATTCCTCCTGCTGCATGCGGCCGATGATCTCGCAACGTGCGTCGTCGTCGACGGTCTGCAGTGCCTCCAGGTAGTCGTCGGCAAAGGTGCTGCCTTCCGGCGGCCAGTGGGTGTCTGGGTAGGTGGCGTCCTTCAGACTGCCGGCAGCGACCTGCACCAAGTAGGGGCGTGTGCCCCAGAAGTCGGTGGCGAAGGTGCGCTTGCCGTACTCGTCACCCCAGTAGCTGGCGCCATCAAGGACCTGCGCGTTGACCGTGATGCCTGCAGCCTTGGCCTGCTCGGCAAAGACAGCAGCGAGCTCCGGCAAGCCGGCGGTGTCGTCTGGTGCGAACAGGTCGATGGTCATGCCAGCCTGACCAGCTTCCGCCAAGAGGGCCTTTGCCTTCTCGATGTCCTGAGTGCGCTGCGGGATGTCCTTATTGAAGCACGGGTCGAAACGACCGTACAGGTCGTTTGCAACACTGCCGTGTCCGGCCAGCACGCGGTTGACCATCTCGTCACGATCACAGATCAGACGGATTGCCTGGCGAACCTTCGGGTCGTCCATCGGTGCCTGATCGACAGCCATGGTGATGGTCAGCCAGCTACCGGCCTTGGACTCGATGATGCTGACGCCGTCGGTGGCAGCCAGACCTTCGACCTCGCCGAACGGCACGTCGACCACTGCATCAACTTCGCCCGACTTGAGCGCATTGAGCAACGCCGTCTGATCGGCGAAGTCGATGACCTGCACCTCGTCGAGGTACGGCAGCGCGGGGTCGGCCCAGTAGGCGGGGTTGCGCTTGTGGACGCTCTCCGAGCCGGGGGTGAAGCTTTCGAGGATGAACGGCCCGGAGCCAACCTGAGTGCTGGCGTCGCCAGCAAAGCGGGTGTAGCCACGAGGAACGACCGTCATCGTGTACTCGGCGAGCACGTTGAGGAAGGTCACCGCCTTCTGCTTGAGCTTGAAATCGATCGTCTTGTCGTCGACAACCGTGACGCCGCTGATGTCGAGCAATGCGATCATCGCCTTCAGCGGTGCCTCGCTGTCGGGATTGAGACGACGCTCGAAGGAGTAGAGCACGTCGTCGGCGGTGACAGGCTTGCCATCGCTCCACGTCGGGCCGTCCTTGAGCGTGACGATGTAGTGATCGGCGTCGACGGCTTCGACGCTGGCCGCCAGCCCGTGCTCGTATGCGACGTTCCAGTTTGCGTCGTAGTGCACCAGCGGCTCGAAGCTGAGCAGCATGCGGAGCTGGTCGGCCTTGGCCACGATGTACTGCCCATCGAGAATGTCGTTCGTGCTGCCAACGATGCCGATCTTCAACGTGCCGCCGGTCTTCACGTCACCCGCAGGAGCGGCCGTCGTGTCGGTGCCACCGGCCACAGTCGTGTCGGTGCCGCCGGCCACAGTCGTGTCGGTGCCGCCGGCCACGGTCGTGTCGGTGCCGCCGGCAACGGTGGTGCTGCTGCTCTTGTCATCGCTGCCGCAGGCGGCGAGTGCCACTGCGGCACCGGTGCCAGCCAGGAACAACCGCCGCGAAACTGGCGCCTTGATATCAGGACGTTCCATGCAATCCCCCTTGTAATCGACCGCACACGGCCACTGTGGCCCGGCGGTGTGGGGCTGACTATACGCATTTCGCGTGAACGGCGTGTAACGATTGTCTGAATGCCCGTTCAGTGAGTGCTGAGCGACTCGGTGTGACCGTCGACGGACAGAACCTGTCCATTGATGAAGCGGGCGGCGGGCGACGCGAGGAACGCAATCGTTTCCCCAATGTCACTCGCTTCGATGAAGGACCGCATCGACACCTGCTGCTCGTACGCCCGTCGAACCTCGGCGGTTTGGACACCGCGCACCGTTGCTTCGCGCTCGATGACACCGTCCATTCGCGGGCCGCCCACAGAACCCGGGCAGATCGCGTTCACTCGAATTCCCTCAGGCCCCAACTCCATCGCCCAGGTCTTGGTCAGTCCAACGACTGCCCACTTCGCCGCCGCGTATGGCGACCGCAGCGGGTAGCCGAGGATTCCTGCCGTCGACGAGATATTGACGATTGAACCTTTTCGCTCCCGCAGCAGCGGCACGGCGAGCCGAGTACAACGAAACACGCTGCCGAGGTTGATCTGTATGCAGCGATCGAACTCGTCGGGGTCCATATCGGCGACGGCCGCCGTTGGGCCTGCAACACCCACGTTGTTGACCAGCAGGTCGAGGCCGCCCAGGGTGCGGCGCACAGCGTCGAAGACCTCGTCGACACCATGAGTCGTCGAGACGTCAGCCACTACGTCCGGGTCGGTTGCCGAATCGATGTCCGCGACCAGCACCTGCGCACCGTCGCGCCGAAGGCAGTTCGCGATCGCCTTGCCGATGCCAGCGCCCCCTCCTGTGACCAGTGCCCTGACACCCGTCAACCGCTCGTTCGTCACCGCTGAGCCCCTTTCGTAAACAACCCGATCGTAGGCGCGAAGCGAGCAACAGACCCTTCTTCCGAACTGGCCGCGAGGTTGTACCATGCCGTCATTGACTTGCATTGATCGACCGTTCAGGAATCGATTGATCCGACCCACCTCCACGAAGGGGAAGCCATGAATTGGGACGTGTTCATCACGTGCGCCGTCACAGGGGCAGGCGACACAACGGGCAAGAGCCCTCATGTACCGGTCACCCCGCCGCAGATCGCTGAATCCGCAATCGCCGCGGCGAAGGCCGGTGCTGCCGTCGTTCACATCCATGTTCGCGATCCGCTGACGGGCAAGGGCAGCCGCGACGTCGGGCTGTACGCAGAGGTAGTGGAGCGAGTGCGCGACGCGGATGTGGACGTCGTCGTCAACCTCACCGCCGGCATGGGCGGCGACCTAGTTCTGGGCGGCGACGAGCAGGTGCTGCCGCCGAACCCAGACGGCACCGACATGGTCGGTGCCACCGAGCGCCTCGATCACGTCCGCGCCATCCTCCCCGAGATCTGCACGCTCGACTGCGGCACCATGAACTTCGCATCCGGCGGCGACTACATCATGGTCAACACGCCCGGGGTGCTGCGCAGCATGGCTAAGCAGGTGCAGGCCCTCGGCGTGCGCCCGGAGTTGGAGGTCTTCGACACTGGACACTTGGTGCAGGTGAAGGAAATGGTCCGCGACGGCCTGCTCGATAACCCGGTGATGATTCAGCTGTGTATGGGCATTGCCTACGGTGCACCCGACGACCCGACCACATTCATGGCGATGGTCAACAACCTGCCAAACGATTGTGTGTTCAGCGGCTTCTCAATCGGACGTATGCAATTGCCATTCGTGGCGATGGCTGCGCTGGCAGGTGGGAACGTCAGGGTCGGCCTCGAGGACAACCTGTATGCCGGGCGCGGCGAGCTGGCCACGAACGCTCGCCTCGTCGAGAAGGCGCGCAACGTTCTCGAGAACATGAACGTCGGAATCATGAGCGCCCAAGCTGTGCGCGACAAGCTGAGCCTGGTGAAGCGCTGAGATGAGCCCGATCCCTGGTCTTTCGTGCGCTGGAATACTCGGCGGTGGCGTGATCGGCGGCGGCTGGGCCGCACGCTTCCTTCTCAACGGCGTCGACGTGCGCATGTACGACCCAGACCCGGAGGCACCCCGCAAAGTCGGTGAAGTGCTGGCCAACGCCCGACGGGCCACCGCGAAACTGGTGGCGGGCACATTGCCCGCGGAAGGCACCCTCACATTCGTCGCCACCCCGGAGGAAGCGGCAACGGGCGTCGACTTCGTGCAGGAGAGCGCCCCTGAGCGAATGGAACTGAAGCAAGCGCTGCTCCGTCGTGCGAGCGCTGTCGCCGGGCCCGAGGTGGTGTTCGGCTCCAGCACCTCTGGCCTACTGCCCAGCGAAATGCAGCAGGGCATGACCCATCCCGAGCGCTTGGTGGTCGGGCACCCGTTCAACCCGGTGTATCTGATGCCGCTGGTTGAAATTTGTGGTGGCGAGCTGACATCGGAGGCCACCAGAAGCCGTGCGGCCGAGGTCTACACCGCGCTCGGGATGCACCCGCTACAGCTGAGCAAGGAGATCGACGGGTTTGTCGCCGACCGGCTGATGGAAGCGCTATGGCGCGAGGCGCTGTGGCTGATCAACGATGGCGTCGCGACCGCTGAGGAGATCGACGACGCCATTCGCTTCGGCCCCGGACTGCGCTGGAGCTTCATGGGCACGCTGCTGATCTACCGCATCGCCGGCGGCGAGGCCGGCATGCGCCACTTCATGGCGCAGTTCGGTCCCGCACTGCAATGGCCGTGGTCGAAACTCACCGATGTGCCCGAACTCACCGACCACCTGCTGGACACGCTCGTCGCGCAAAGCGACCAGCAGGCCGCCGGCGCCACCGTTCGCGAGTTGGAGGTGTTGCGCGACGACTGCCTCATCGCCGTCATTCAGGGCCTCCGCGGGCAGGACTACGGGGCGGGCCAGGTACTCGACCGCTACGAACGACAGCTGTTCGACCGGCTTGGTGAGAGCGCTGCCACGCTCGACCCCGCCGACGGACCACTTCGCCTGCACGACGTGCAGGTCCCGCATGAGTGGGTGGATTACAACGGTCACATGAACGACAGCCGCTACATGCAGCTGTCCAGTGAAACCGGAGATCGCTTCCTCCGCATGATCGGCATGGACGCCGAGTACCTCGCGGGTGGCCACAGCTACTTCACCGTCGAAAGTCACGTCAACTACATCGGCCAGGCGCGCGGCGGCGAGCGCCTGTACTGCACCGTTCAGCTGATGTCGTTCGACGAGAAGCGACTGCGCGTCTTCACATCAATGCACCGTTCGGCTGATGCTGCATTGGTGGCCACCGCGGAACACATGATGCTGCACGTGGACACCGGCGTCGACAAGGCGTGCCCCGCCAGCGAGACGATCCTCGCGAACTTGGCGGCGATCGCCGCTGATCACGAAGCGCTGCCGCCCCCGCCCCAGTCCGGCCGCCACATCGGGCAGAGTCGTTAGCGGGTTCTGCGCAACGGACTGGCGTCGAAGCCGGGGCCGAGCAATCGAGCCGCCTCTGCAAGCCACACCCGTTCGACGCGCTCCTTCGTGACCCCTTTGGCTTTCAGAACCAGCAGCGGTGACAACCCATCGAGCAGTCCAGCGAGCACGAACATCGTCTCCTCCGCCTCAGACTCCACGAACTCCCCGGAGGCTTGGCCTTCACGGATCGCGCCTCGCAGCGCGGCACGCCAGCGGCGGTCCAGTCGGTCGCGTTCAGCCGCGGCTGCGGGGTCGCGCAGTGCTAGCACGCACAACTCCATCCACAGTTTCCAGTCGTAGTGATGCAGCATCGCCGCAACCAACACCCGCAAGCGTTCGCTGGCCGTGGCCTTGGTCTCGGCCTTGGCCGTGTAACGCGTGTGGAACTCTTGCTCGCGAAGTCGCAGCGCCTCCGCGAGCAGGCCGTCCTTGCCGTCGAACCAGTACAGAATCGCGGCAGGGCTGGTGCCGGCGGCCTTGGCAATATCGACCACACGAGAGTTCGCGTAGCCGCGCTCCGACAGCACTTCGGCCGCCGCAGACAAAATCTGCGCCTTGCGAACATGGTCGAGTCGGGGTCGCGGCATCGCAGCAGATCCAATCCTGAATGTATATTTAGTCTATGACGTTCGTCGCCGTGACCGGAGGTGGGAGCCGCGCCGCCGAGTGGGCCACACGCTTCCTCGCCTCCGGACTCGATGTGGTCGTGGATGATTCCACACTTTGCGACGCCGTTGCTGCGTTGTGGCCCAACGCGCAGCGATTAGGCCTGTTTCCGGGCGCAAGTCTCGATCGGATGCGAGCGACGACGGACCCCGCCGACGTAGTCTCGGCAACCTTGATCCAGGTGACGGCGGGCGAGGCGCCTGAGACTGCCGGCCTCGTCGCAACGGAAACAACAGCCCGTGGATGCTCCCCCATCCACCTGGTACCGCTCGTAGAGATCGACGGCCCGCAGGCGGGTGAACTCACGGCGTTCTATCGCGCTCTCGGCATGACGCCCGTCGGACCGGAGGTGAGTACGCACGAACGGAGGCAACTCGGTCAGGGTCTGGTGGACCTGACCGACGGCGATCCACACGCGCTGCTGGCAGTCATGCGGTCGCTCCGCGCGAGTAACAGCGGCGCAGGTCGCGCTCTCGCCCACCACGAGACCATGCGCTTCGCTGCTCGGTCGCGCGCGTGGCAACCGGGCGAGGACGTAGACGCCCCTCTTTCGCTCTACAGCACCCCGGTCGAGCCGGATTGGGTGGACTACAACGGCCACATGACGGAAGCCGCCTATCTCACCGCCGCCGGCTGGGCCAGCGATGCACTCTTTCGCTACATCGGTGATGACGAGGAGTATCGGGCAGCGGGCCACAGCTTCTACACCGTCGAAACACACATCCAGTACCTGCTGGAAGTCGACGCGTACGAGCCGATCACCTTCACTACCCAGTTGCTTGGCGTCGACGCGAAACGCGTCCACTTGGTCCACATGATGCTGCACGGCGACACCGGCGCCACGCTGTGCACCGTGGAGCAAATGCTGTTGCACGTCGACATGGCCGCCGGCCGCTCGGTCGCCATCCTTTCCAGCGTTGCCGCCGCTCTCGCTGCGATCGCCTCCGCGCACGCCCGCCTTCCTCGCCCGTCACAAGTCGGCAGCGTCATGCGCCTACCTCCGCCGCGCGTCTGACACGCGCCCTCAACGCCAGCTACTGGAGCTCACATGGATTTCGAACTGTCCGACGAACACCAGATGATCGTCGACACCGTCCGTTCGTTTACCGAGAAGGAATTGATGCCGCACGAGGCGTTGGTCGAACAACTCGGTGACGTGCCGCCGGAGCTGGTGCAACAGATCAAGCAACGCGCACTCGACGCCGGCCTCTACGCGGCCAACATGCCCGTCGAGCTGGGCGGTGGCGGCCTCGACAGTTTTGGCACGACGCTGGTTGACCGCGAGTTCGGCGCAACCTCGTACGCGCTGCAGTACATCGTTGCCCGCCCATCGAACATCCTGCGGGCCTGCAAGGGCGACCAGATCGAGCAGTACCTGCTGCCCACCATTCGCGGCGAGCGGGTGGACTGCATGGCGATGAGCGAGCCCGACGCTGGCAGCGATGTGCGAGGCATGAAATGCAGTGCCGTCCGTGATGGTGACGACTACGTGATCAACGGCGTCAAGCACTTCATCAGCCACGCCGACCTAGCCGACTACGTGATCCTCTTCGCCGCCACCGGCGAGGAGAACACCACCCGCGGTCCCAAGAAACGCATCACCGGTTTTCTGGTGGATTTTGGGACCCCCGGCTGCGAGGTCGTCGACGGCTACAAATGCGTCTCCAATCGCGGGTATCACAACCTCATCATCAACTTCGACAACTGTCGCGTCCCGGTGAGCAGCATTCTTGGCGAGGAACATCGCGGCTTTGATGCCGCCAACCAGTGGCTGGGCAGCACCCGCCTGCAGGTTGCGGCCGTGTGCGTCGGCCGCGCTCGGCGCGCACTTGGCATCGCCACTGAGTGGGCTGCGACACGCCAGCAATTCGGCCAACAGATCGGCAAGTTCCAGGGCGTCTCGTTCAAGTTGGCCGATATGCGCACGCAGCTGGAGGCCGCCGAACTACTCACGTTGCGCGCCGCGTCGTTGGACTCGAAGGGCAAGGCGACCGACGAGGACATGGCGATGGCAAAGGTGTTCTCGAGCGAGATGTGCCAGTTCGTCACCGACGAAGCCATTCAGATTCTCGGCGGGATGGGTTTGATGGACGAGCTGCCGCTGGAGCGGATGTGGCGCGACACGCGCGTCGACCGCATTTGGGACGGCACCAGCGAAATCCAGCGACACATCATCTCGCGCTCGATGCTGCGGCCTTTCGGCGCCTAGTCCTTCCTAGTCGTCGAGGTTGGGCCGCCAGCTGTCGGAGCCGAACCCTGTGCCGCGTGCCTCGAGAGCGCCTGCCAGTCTGAAGGCGGTGACGTCGTCGTAGGGCCGCGAGACCACCTGCACGCCGGTGGGCACTCCGTTGGGAGCGCGACCCGACGGGACGGACAACACCGCGCAGCGGCTGAGAATGTTGAATGGCAGGGTCATCGCCCCGAGGATGTTGTGGCCGACGGTTGCGCCCCCGACTTCCATTGAGCCGAGGTAGGGCTGGCCGGCGACGTAGCCGGAGGTTGCCATCGTCGGGCACAGCAGTGCCTCGGCCCGTTCGAAGATCTGCCCCAGCGGTTCCCACAGTCGCCCTTCCAGCTCCAGGCCCTCGTAGAAGCCGAGGCCGGGTGCGTTCGTCTCGGCGGCGAACGCTCGCGTGTAGTCGCTCAGCAGTTCGCCGTGAGCAGCATCAACCGCGGCGATACCTGCAGCCATGATCGTCGCGAAGTGGGCCTGCGACGCCGCCCAGATCTGGTCGACCGTCCACGGCAACGTCACCTCGTCGACAATGGCACCCGCGGCAGCCAGCGTCGCAGCGGCCGCGCGCGTGTTGGCCTCGACGCCCTCATCGAGCGGCCAGTCACCGAGGCGCACACACAACGCAACCCGCAGGCCACGCACATCGCTCCCCGCGCCGGTCACCTTCGGCGGATTGGCCAGCGCAACACTGTCTCGCCAGTGACGGCCCGATATCACGTCCTGAAGGAGCGCGCAGTCGTTGACGGTTCGCGCCAACGGCCCGTCGTGGCAGTACTGGTCCAGGTTGTACGGCGGCAGCGCCGGCACTCGACCCCATGGTGGCTTGAAACCAATCACACCGCTGAGAGAGGCGGGGATGCGGATCGAGCCACCGATGTCGGAGCCTGTCGCGAGCGGCGCGTAGCCCGCCGCCAGGGCCGCTCCCGACCCACCTGACGAGCCGCCGGGCGAATAGTCCGTGTTCCACGGGTTGCGAGTGATGCCCCAGTGACGGCTGTGGCAGTACGGAGCGCAGCAGAACTCGGGGGTGGTGGTCCGAATGTGGATGATGCCGCCGGCGTTCTGAATGCGCTCGATGATCGGATGGTCCAGCGGTGCAATCTCGTCGGCCAACACCAGCGAGCCTTGCGACCACACTCGACCCACCATCGGATGCTCCTCCTTGGCCGCCACCGGCAGCCCTTCGAGGGCGCGGGCGGTGCCATTGGCGTACCGCTGAGCGGCTACCTTCGCCTCCGCTCGCGCCTCGTCGTAACGGCGGTCCGCCACCGCGTTCAAGGTCGGCTCGAGCCGCTCGATTCGTCCGATCAGCGCCTCGAGATACTCCACCGGCGACAACGCGTGTGCACGCATTGCCGCCAGTGCATCAGTCGCGGACAGGTACGCAAGCTCAGATTCACTCATCCCGGAAGTCTGCTACAGGTCCGCAGCCCCCGGCGCAGGACTGTCGGTTTGAACCACGCTCTCGAGCTCGGTAACCGGAGCGACAGAGATGGCAACATTGCTTTCGGGTCGCGATTCGTGTCGCGGGTTCACGCCGGGCGCGCCGGTGAGCACGCCGGAGCGTGCTCTCCCACAGGGTTTGAGTTGTTCTCGGGTCCAGGGTTCCTGGACCTTGCGAGGTTGTTCTCGGTGCTGTGGGCGTTAGGCCGCCGCCGATGTTCTTCGTTGGGTGCAGTCGATGATGGTGCCGTTGGCGAGTTGTATGCGCAGCGAGATTGCGTCGCCGAGGACGTGGACACCGGGGCGGTGCTTCTCATGATGATGGTGTGAGCACCACAACACCATGTTGATCAGATCGGTAGGCTCGGCCGGGAACGGGACCAGGTGATCGACCTCACACCACGCAGCGGGGATCTCACACCCTGGCCAGCGGCAGCCGCCGTCACGCACGACCAGCGCCCGGTATTGGTCGTCGCTGGCCAACCGCGAGATGGTCCCCAGATCCAAAATCCGCGACCCTGCTTGGGTCACGCGTTGCAAATGTGCGTTCTCCGCCAGATGCCGTGCCACACACGCCGGGATCTGATCCCCGTTCGCGGTCCGCGCCGGTGTATCGGTCTCACCCAAGAAGGCGTCGACGTCGAACACCAACAACACTGTTGGACGCTCACGTCCACCCTTGACCTCACCCTTTGCCAAGGCGTCGCACAACATGGTCAGCCCGTCAGCTAACCGTTGCTCGACAGTGCGGGTGTCACCTTGGCCTGGTGTCCCAGCAACAAAGCTGATCGCGTTGTGAAACTGGCGTGACTGCAACACATTTTGTCTACGCCCACTTCTACCGCCGTGCGTTCGCCATGCACGGTAGTCAGGGGGTGTCCCAGGGTTCGCGGGAATCAAAAGTCTGGCGAACGGTGGCCACAACACACAGCAAGAGGTTGACTGATCAGCCAGTCAGATACTGTGGGCGACATGCCTGACCCCGGCCGCCTCAGCCGTTTGCTTGCACCGCGGTCCATCGCGGTGGTTGGTGGTGCGCCGGCCGAACGTGTGGTGCAGCAGTGCCTCAAGCTGGGGTTCGATGGCCCGATCTGGCCGGTGCATCCGAAGCGCTCAGATCTCGCGGGCATCCCCTGCCTACCGTCGCTCGACGACCTCCCTGGCGTCCCCGACGCGGTGTTCTTGGGCGTCAATCGGCTCGCAACCGTGGAGGCGATGGGCGTGCTCAGCCGTATCGGCGCCGGCGGCGCGGTCTGCTACGGGAGCGGCTTTGCGGAAACCGGCGACGACGACCTCCAGGAATCGCTGATCCAAGCAGCGGGTGGGCTGCCCTTCTTCGGCCCCAACTGCTATGGGTATGTCAACACCTTCGACCGCGTCGCGCTGTGGCCCGACGAACACGGCTGCGCCCGCCACGATCGCGGTGTCGCAATCGTGTCGCAGAGCGGGAACGTCGCCGTCAACCTCACCTTCCAACAGCGCGGGCTGCGGCTGGGCAGCATGATCACTGTCGGCAACCAGGCCAGCCTGGGCAGCGATGACGCCGTTGCGGCCCTGCTCGATGACGACCGCATCACCGCCATCGGCTTGTTCCTCGAAGCGGTCCGCGACGCGCAACTGTTCGCCGAGGTCGCCGAGCGGGCGGCCGCCAAGGGTGTACCGATGGTGGCGCTACAGACCGGGCGCAGCGCCGCGGGTGCCGTCATCGCCAGCAGCCACACTGGCAGCATGGCGGGTCGGGCAGCTGCGTACGACGCACTGTTCGCACGTTACGGAGTGGCCGCCGTGCGCACACCCGCAGAGCTGTTGGAGACACTGAAGTTGCTGGACAACGGTGGCTCCTTGACGGGGCGCAAAATCGTGTCGCTCAGCTGTTCGGGTGGTGAGGCCTCGCTGGTCGCCGACCGCAGCGACGGCACCGATTTGACCTTTGAGCCGTTCTCCGCCGACCACGCCAGCCGCATCGAGCACACGCTCACCGAGCTTGTGTCGGTCAGCAACCCGTTCGACTACCACACGTTCATGTGGGGCGACCGGCCGGCGATGGCGCGCACATTTGGCGCTGTGATGGACGGCCCGCACGACGCAACGATGTTGTTACTAGATGCGCCAACCTCCGCGAACAATGACCCGACCGCCTGGTATCTCGCCGCCGACGCGTTGGCCGATGCAGCTGACGCAACCGGCGGCCGCGCTGTTGTCGTTGCCACCCTGGCCGAGTGCATCGATGAGCGATTCCGCGCGCATATCGCCAGTCGCGGCCTCACCGCGCTGCTCGGACTCTCCGAGTCATTGGTAGCGCTCGACGCCGCGGCAACAATCGGCGCTCACGCGGCATCGCCACGACACGCGCCGGTCATGGCAGCCGCAGCGACCACCCTTCTCGACGAGGCCACCGCCAAGCAACGATTGGGCGCGTTGGGTATCTCGGTACCCGATGGCCATGTTGCTGAATACGACGACGTCGTAGTGGCGGCCGAATCGATCGGCTACCCGATCACACTGAAGGCCCTGGGCCTGGCCCACAAAAGCGAGGCCGGCGCGGTGCGGGTCGGCATTTGCGACGCCCGCGCGTTGGCGGTCGCGCTCAAAGAACTGCCGCGCACCGAGCCCGGCTACCTCGTAGAGGCGACCGTCACCGACGTCGTCGCCGAGATCCTCGTCGCCGTTCGGCGCGACCCGCCGGTGGGCTGGTTGGTGACACTGGGCTTCGGTGGGGTCACTACCGAACTGTGGTCGGACGTCACACATCTGCTCGCTCCCGTGACATGCGACGACGTGAAGAAGGCGTTGAGCGGACTGAGGTGCGCTCCGCTGCTCGCCGGTTTCCGCGGCCGACCAGCAGCCGACGTCGACGCACTCGCACACCTCGTGGTCCGACTCGCCGATGCCGCAATCGCGTCCGGTAGCAACATCGTCGAAGCAGAGCTCAACCCCGTTCTCGTCGGCCGTCGGGGCGCTACGGCGGTCGATGCACTACTGCTGATCAACACTCGAACAACGGAGGCCAGCGCGTGAGCACGCACGGATTCAGCGTCGAGATTACGGACGGCGTCGCCGTCCTCACCATCGATCGGCCCAAGGCGAACGCCATCGACGCAGCCACCAGCCACGCGATGGGTGACGTATTCGTCGGCTTCGAGCGCGACCCGGCGGTTCGTGTCGTCATCGTTACTGGCGCCGGAGAGCGGTTCTTCAGCGGAGGCTGGGATCTCGGGGCAGCGGCCGATGGGGAAGCGTTCGATTCGGACTACGGCGCCGGCGGATTCGGCGGCTTTCCGGACCTTCCCGATCGAACCGTGCCGGTGATCGCAGCGGTGAACGGCATGGCGGTTGGCGGCGGTTTTGAGATTGCCATGGCGGCCGACATGATTGTGGCCGCCGACCACGCCACGTTCTTCCTGCCGGAGGCTGGGCTGGGGATCCTTCCCGACGCGGGCAGCGTGCGTCTGCCCCGGTTGCTTCCCCCGCACATCGCACGCGAGGTGTTGCTGGCAGGCCGTCGGCTCACCGCCGCTGAGTGCGCACACTTCGGGCTCGTCAACCGCGTGGTCCCACAGGCGGAACTCCTCTGCGCAGCACGCGACCTGGCCGCTGGAGTCGTCGCCAACGCGCCACTCAGCCTGGCCGCGATTCTCGACATCGGACGACGAACCGCAACACTGGACGCCATCGACGCGATGACGAAGGTCAAGTCATTCGACAGCTATCGCCGCGCCATCGATTCGCAGGACGCGCTCGAAGGCACCGCGTCGTTCACCGAGAAGCGCCCGCCCATCTGGTCCGGCCGCTGAGCCGTCAGCCCTCGTAGCCGAGGCCGAGCGGAACGTCTTCGTAGTCGACAGTCCACAGCCGGGCGGCGTACTGATCGTTGACCGCGCTGCAGCGCCATCCCAACAAACGTTGCGCGCGCTCGGAGAGGTGCGCCACATCGCCCCATGAAGCGCCGAGCGGCCCTGCCTCCTCAGGCGTCAGCCACCCCAACACGTAGGACAGGTGGAGGCCATAGCGCCACTCATCGAGGGTGGCGTTCGCACCACCGCCGTGGATGACTCGACCGGTGTACAGCAGCGCGCTACCAGCGGGCATGACGGCCTGACAGACCTCAGCGGGTTCAGCGTGTCGGCCAAAGTCCGGCCACAGGTGGCTACCGGGGACCACCCGCGTCGCGCCGACCTCGCTGGAGAAATCGGAGATGGCGAAGAGCGCGCTGACCGTCACTTC
The DNA here is from genome assembly GCA_031366885.1 of Ilumatobacteraceae bacterium. Lineage (GTDB taxonomy): Bacteria > Actinomycetota > Acidimicrobiia > Acidimicrobiales > Ilumatobacteraceae > UBA668. The sequence goes on along the minus strand of JANLPB010000110.1, from coordinate 2,392 downwards.
AAAGCCAGCTGGGTCGGGGGCACACATCGTGGGCCAGTTGTCGGAGTCGCGGTGCAGCCACTGAGCCTTCTCCCCCGGGCCGATGATCATCATCTGGCCGGTGTTCATCCAGTAGTCACTGGCATGGGGAAGCAGCAGCGCGTCGGCAACGGCAAGGTACAGCGGGTCGGTGAGTATCTCCACGAACGACGCGCTTCGATGGGCAAGCCGAGTGAATCGTTTCGTGTTGGCTCCCCAGAACTTGCGCACCAGCTCGCTGTCAGCCAACGAGCCTGGCCGGTGCTCCGCGGCCACGGACTCCATGTCGTCACGAAAGTGCTGCAACGTTCCCGGCGCGAGAAAATCGCGCACGACGACGGCACCATCTTTTGCCAACGCGTCCAAAACAGCTGCAAGGCCATCGTCCTTCGCCACGTGCTGCAAGGCAGCCATCAGTTGAAACTTCCTGCTGCGAACAGCTCCGAGACTCGATCCCCGAGCCCCGCCACCATCTCCGCCAGGCGGGCAACGTTGGCCACATACAGGTCGCCGTCTATCCCACTGTGGGCAACACTGAGGGTCCACGACTCGCTCTTGCCCCACGGTGGCAGGAAGATGCCGTTGTTGAATTGCACCAGAAAGTGCAGGTGACTGATTGCCGTCGAGATGGAGAGGAACTCTCGGTAGCTGGTGGCCGGCTGGTCGTGAAACACCACCGAGCCCTTGAACCCGAACACGTTGCCGTACGAAGCCTGCCCATACCCCGCCAGTGCCGCCATCGAGCCTTGCAACATTCGCCGACCGAGCAGTTGGGCGGTGTCGTACACGCTTGGGGTGAGCACCTCCAGCAGGGTGGCCCGTGCGGCAGCCATCGTCAGCGGATTGCCGTTGAAGGTACCGATCTGGTCGTACACGCCATCGGTGATCGCGGACATGACCTCCTCAGTACCTCCGATCGCGCCGCATGGCAGACCGCCACCGAGCGCTTTCGCCAGGCAGACAATGTCGGGGGTGACACCGAACAGCCGCGTCGCGCCACCCCAGCCGACCACCAAACCCGTCTTCACTTCGTCGAACGCCAACAGCACACCGTGCATCCGAGTGAGTTCGCGAACCCCTTCGAGGTAGCCGGGCTGCGGCGGAATAATGCCCGCGTTCATCATCATCGGCTCGACAATCATCCCCGCGATCTGCCCGCGGTGCTGGTCGAGCACACGTTCCAAGGCCGCGAGGTCGTTGAACGGAACGATCCGTAAGAGGTCGGCCATCTCTTGCATGACGCCAGGGCCAGGAACGCGATACGGCTCGTGCAGCGGCCCGAGCTGGTCATGAGAACGAAAGATGGACACCATCGCGGAGTCGTGATGACCGTGGTACGTGCCCTCAATTTTGATCACCAATTTGCGGCCGGTGATGGCGCGCATGAGATGAAACGCGTCCATGGTGGCCTCTGTACCCGAGTTGCCGAAGCGCCACATCGGCAACCCGAAACGGGTGGCCAGCTCCTCGGCGACGTCGATCGAGTCGGCTGTCGGTTGCGCGAAATGCGTGCCCATTGCAACTTGCGCCTGCACTGCCCGTACGACTGCCGGGTTGGCATGGCCGACAACGTTGACCCCATAACCTCCATGCATGTCGGCGTAGCGGGTGCCGTCGACATCCCACACGTACGCGCCTTCCCCGTGACTGACCCAGACGGGCAACGGCCGAGAGCTGGCCCAGCTGGAACAGACGCCGCCGGGCATCGAGCGCTGCGCACGCTCCCAGAGTGCAGCGGTCTTGGTCATCCGACTGAGAAAGATCTCCTCCTCACGGTGGATGAGATCGTCGAGGGAGACACCGTTGCCGAACGTCATGCCCGCACCCTACTTCCCTGAACTGATCGGCCGTTCAGACTTCGGCGAACGTCGCTCTATTCTGCGAAGAGTCGACCGGTTGGCGTCGCGAGAAAGTCGTCGAGCGGAATGTCTTCCTGCTTGAGAAGTCCGCTACTTGGTAACGACCCATTGCGCACCATCTCGATCACTGCTGCCACGGACCCTGCCGTCGTCCACGCAATCGCAGTGTTGCTGGTACCTCCGACGACCTTTGGCATATAGGCGCGAACGAACTCACTGCGTCGGAGCTGACCGTTGATGTGCCCCTCGGACGCCACGTGCACGAACACCACGTCGTCGCTGACCGGCGGCTTGGCGTTGGTAAGAATCTGCCCAGCCAAGCCTCGTTGCTCGCGCATCAGCAGCTCGTGGAAGAAGAAGTTCATCAGGTCCATGTGGCCCGGGTAACGAATGGTCTTGTAATCGATGTTGGCCACGCGACCGTCGTACGTTTCGCACATCGTGCCCAGCCCACCGGAGGTAGTGAACGCCTCCAACTGCGTGCCGTGGATGTACAGCGTCTCGCGCCACTCCAT
>JANLPB010000075.1:0-23008 GCA_031366885.1 Ilumatobacteraceae bacterium | reverse complement strand
GCGGGCACGACCTCCGCCTGGGCGTCGGCATCGCCACTGGCTACGCCACCTGCGGCCAGATCGGCTTCGAGGGGCGCTTCGAGTACACCGCCATCGGCTCCGTGGTGAATCTCGCCGCCCGCCTGTGCAACCAGGCCGCTGGCGGCGAGGTGCTGGCAGACGAACGAGCGGTAACCGCACTCGGCGACACGGTAGTTTCGGAGCCCGCAGGCGAAATCGAGCTGAAGGGCATGGCCCGACCGGTGGCCATCCACCGCGTCGCCGCGCTGCGTCTCGGCAACGGCTGAAGCGACCCGCCCGCCCGCTGGCCAAGACGACGGGGCTCGCTGGGTACACCGGCGCGGCCTGGTGGCCTACTGACTGCTTGCGACAGCTGTGTGAAGGCCGTGCTCGTTGGCCCAGCGGCCGACATCGCGACCTTCCAGTGCCGCCGCCAAGAGGTCGGGAAAGGCGTCGGGGGTGCACGCAAACGACGGAACCCCTAACGCAGCAAACGCTGCGGCCTGAGCGTGGTCGTAGACCGGAGCACCCTCGTCACTGAGTGCCAGCAGCACGACGACACAGACGCCCGCCTGCTGCAGCGTTGCAATCCGATCGTGAAGCAACGCCGAGTTGCCACCCTCGAACAGGTCGCTGACCAGCACCAACACTGTGGCGGCCGGACGAGTGATCAACTGCTGGCAGTAACCGATTGCCTGGGCGATATCGGTGCCACCACCCAACTGCACCCCGAACAGCACCTCCACCGGGTCGTAGAGAAGCGGCGTCAGATCCGCGACCGCAGTGTCGAACGCGATCACGTTGGTGCGCAGCGCGGGCATCGACGCCAGTACCGCACCGAACACCGACGCGTACACCACGCTGTCGGCCATGCTGCCCGACTGGTCGATCGCCACGATCACGTCTCGTGACAGGCTGCGCTGCCGCCGCCCATAGCCGACGAGCCGCTCGGGGATCACTGTGCGCTGCTCGGGCAGGTAGTGGCGAAGGTTGGCCTGAATGGTGCGACCCCAGTCGATGTCGCTGGGGCGTGGGCGACGCGTGCGCTGCGAGCGCGCCAACGCACCATGCACCGCCTGCTTCGTTCGCGACGCCAGACGGCGCTCGATCTGCTCCACCACCTGCGCTACCATTTGGCGAGCCGTGGCGCGCGTGGTGTCGGGCAGCAGCTTGTTGAGCTCGACGAGGAGGGTGACGAGATGAAGGTCGGGTTCCACCACGCGCAGCATCTCGGGCTCAAGCAGCAATTGGCGCAACTTCAATCTGTCGATGGCGTCGCGTTGCAGCACCTGCACCACGCTGGTGGGAAAGTACGTGCGAATGTCGCCGAGCCAGCGCGCCACCGCTGGTGCCGACGAGCCGAGCCCACCGGCTCGTGACCCTCCCCCGCGACGGCCCGGCCGCGCGTCGTAGACAGCTGCCAGCGCGGCATCGATGCGCGCATCCACCCCGTCCAACTGCAAGCCAGTGACGCCCTGGCCGGCACTGTCCGCGTCGCCCTCCTCGGTGCCGCCCAGCACCATCCGCCAGCGGCGTGAGCGCTCGCCATCGCTGACCCGGCCCGGCAGCTCGCTCATGATGCGGCCTCCTTCACGACGCGACCCTTCACGACGCCACAGCAAGCATCTGACGAACCGTGACCAGCGCTGCCGCGGCCCGATCTGTATCGACGTCGGAACCGAAGCCGGACCCTGTAGCGAGCGCAAGGTCGGCCAGCAGCACTCCCAGCTGGCGACGCTCCGCTGGCTCGAAGCCTCCAAACGTTCGGCGTAAGAGCGGCACGGTCGCGATGAACGACTCGGGCGCCAGCGACGAGACCCAGGCGTCGATCACGTCGAGCAGCTCGCGGTCGTGCACCAGTACCGTGCCGCTGCCGGCCACGAAGCCCTCGACGAACGACGCGCCGACACCGGGCGCCGTGCCCACGGACAGCGCCCGCGAGACCCGGTTGCCGACCTGTGACCGCTTCCAGGCACCGCCGTCATGAAGCAGCCGCGTGGCCCGACCCTGCACCAACCCGTGCACGTCACTGCGCTCGGCGATCAATGTGAGCACGGCCGGCCACTCGCCACGCCGTGCCCGATGGTCGGTGAGCGCCAACGCTGCCTGCACCCCTGCGAGCCGCTCGACCATTGCCGCGGCCGCATCGTCGTCGAGCGAGCGGCATGCCATCAGCGCGCCGGCCAACGCCCGAACCACGAGGCCGTCGAACACCCGCCGCAACGCTGACGCATCGGTGCCACGCACATCCCCGTAGCGCAGCGCCCGCGCGAGAGGCCCGAGGGTGTCGATGACCTGCACCACATCAGGGTCGTGGGCTGCTTGCGCCTCGACCCTCACGACTACCGGCGTCACGACGTCGGGCAGGTCCGCCAGCAACGCATCATCGAGAATCTGCACAAGGTCGGCGAGGGCGGTTGCCGCCACCGCCTTCTCCAACAACCGATGCGCAGCCGCCGCCGCAACGGTGGTTCCGTGCGCCGACAGCTCGATGACGCGGATGGTCAACTCAGGCTCCCAGCGCAGCGCCCACGTCTCACGGAAGGTCCCGCTGCTACCGCGACCCTCCTCCACCGAACCCCACGCGACGCCGAGCGCGCGCAATCTGTGGAGCAGCACCGATCGGTTGCGGCCGTTGGGGGTGCGCACGTCCAGCTCTACCGTCTGTGCATCCGCACTCGGCTTCAGCCGCACCTTGCGCTGCTGCGCGGCCACGTCGCGCGCCAGCGGGACCTGAGGGGCATCGTCGGGAACCTCGCCGATTGCGTCACCGATCACCAGTTCGCGGTCAATGAGCGCCAGCCCGGTTGTGCCCGCCATCACCGTGTCGGCAGCATCGAGCACTTCCGCGAGGCCGGGACGAGGCCGCAGCCGCAGCGCGGCAAGCGCGCCCGCCGTTCGCGTTGCCGCGATGAGGTGATCGGGCGATGCGGACAGGCCGCGCTCGCGCAGCAATCGAGCAACTTCCACGAACCACCGACTGAGCCCGGCCGGGCCCGGATGACGAAACACGTGGGCGTACCAGCCCGGGCTGCGCACACCGGCGCCGTAACCGGTGGCGCTGGCAAGCCGGCGATGGGTCCACGGCACCCAACTGACACCAACCTTCACCTTCGACATGCCGCGCAGAGTTCGAGCGTCGATGGCGGCGGCCGGCAGCGGCTGGGCGAGCGCCGGCACGTGCCACGCACCGCACACGACTGCTATTCGTTCGTGTCCTTCGGCCATCGCCTTGCGCAACGTCTGGCGCATGAACGCCTCGCGCTGTGCCTCGCTTGCGGAGGCAGCCTCCCATCCGCCACGCACCGCCGCCATCGCTTCGCCAACCGCCTCGAATGCCGGCACCCCATCGCCTCGATGTTCGATGACGTCGTCCCACCAACGCTCGGGGTCCGGGTCGCCAGCAGCCGCAGCCAGAGCCGCGAGCGGGTCCCCCACTGGATGCTCAGCGAGCCGCAACTCGCCGTCGTCTGCCCCGTGCCCGCGTGCCAACGAGTTCGCAAGTGGCAGGTCCATGGCACGTACCGGCACGTCGTGCGACTTTGCCCATACAAATGCCTGCCACTCTGGGCTGAACTCGCCGAACGGCAGGAACGCCGCCCGTTGCGGGGTGTCGACCACGTAGCCGAGCAACGCCACTGGCGGCACCAGGTGCTGGTGCCCCACCCACGCCACGGCTGCCTCGCAATCGGCCGGGAGCTCGACCAGAACCACCGTCGGCTGCAACTCGTCGAGTGCGCGCACCACCGACCGGGCCGACCCCGGCCCGTGGTGGCGTATCCCCAACAGCCGCACCACCGGCGCCAGAGCGTCGGTCATGCCACCGCTGCGACGACGTCGGTAAGTCCGAAGTCGTTTCCTACGAACAGCAGCGCCTCGTCGAGTTCCATCGCCAACGCATACGAGAAACAGTCGCCGAAGTTCAGACGCGCAGGATGTCGGCCACGGCCGAAGCGACGCCATCCGTCGAGCGCGACAACGGTGGTATCGGCGGTCACAGGTCGTACCTCCGCACCGATTCTGAGTAGGAGTGCATCGAGTTGAGCCCGACCGAGGAGACCCATTCGAGACTCGACGACCATGCAGCTTTCAACCAATGTCACCGCGCTGATTCGCCAGGGTTGCTGCTCCTCGAGGCAGGTTTGCAGCGTCTCCCACCCGGGCTCGCCCAGCAGCAGCGACACAAGAGCCGACGAGTCAACGACGCTCACGATGGCATCCCCTCATCGTCGTATCCAAGAATCTCGTCCTCTGTGCGGTGGTCAAGGATCGGCAGCGCGTGGGCGCACGCCAGGATGTCGTTCAGTGACGTACGACGCATCCGCGCTCGACGCTCGTCTGCCAATCGGCGCTGCAACGACGTGATGACGACGTCCGTCAGTGATTCGCCGGTGAGTTCTGCGAGTTCGCGAGCTAATTGGTCGGCGCGATCGCTCTTGATGCTGAGTGCCATTCTAGAATTCTACCTAACCTTCTTCCTTGGTGCCACACACTGCCTCTACAGCTCTCGGCAGGCGTCGTAGAACTCGGCCCAGTCGGCGCGATCACGTACGACAGCCTCCAGGTACTCGCGCCATGCGACCTGGTCGTGCACTGGGTCTTTTACCACTGCGCCGATGATGCCGGCGGCCACGTCGGCCGCACTCAGCTGGCCGTTGCCGAAGTGAGCTGCCAACGCGATGCCGTTGGTGACAACAGAAATCGCTTCCGCAGTCGACAGCGAACCCGTCGGCACCTTCAGGCTGACCCGGCCGTCCTCGGTGGCACCGCTGCGCAGCTCGCGGAAGATGGTGACGACGCGGCGAATCTCGTCGTCGGCCGCCGGCACCGCTGGCAGCCGTAGAGCGGCACCAAGCTCGCCAACGCGACGCTCGACGATGGCAACCTCCTCCTCGATGTCGGCTGGGAGCGGCAGCACGACTGTGTTGAACCGTCGCCTCAGGGCGGCAGAGAGGTCGTTGACCCCGCGGTCGCGATCGTTGGCTGTGGCGATCACGTTGAAACCGCTGACCGCCTGCATCTCGCCACCGAGCTCGGGGATTGGCAGCGTCTTCTCGCTGAGCACAGTGACCAGCGCGTCCTGCACATCGCTGGGCATACGGGTGAGTTCCTCGACACGTGCAATGGCGCCGCGCTCCATCGCTCGATAGATCGGGCTTGGCACCAACGCACCGAGGCTTGGGCCCTCAGCCAGCAAGCGCGCGTAGTTCCAGCCGTAGCGCAGCTGCTCCTCAGCGGTGCCAGCGGTGCCTTGTACCAGCAGCGTTGAGTCGCCGCTGATGGCTGCCGTCAGGTGCTCGCTCAGCCAAGTCTTGGCCGTCCCCGGAACACCTAAGAGCAGCAGCGCGCGATCCGTGGCCAGCGTTGCGACCGCGATTTCCACCAGGCGACGCTGGCCCACATACTTCGGCATGAGCACTCTGCCATCGGCGAGCGTCCCGCCCAACACGTACGTGACGACGGCCCACGGCGAGAGCCGCCAGTTGGGCGGGCGTTCACGGTCGTCGATGGCGGCCAGCGCGGCGAGTTCGTGCGCGAACTCCTGCTCGGCGTGGGGCCGTAGGACGGCTGAGGGCTGACTGGCCGAAGGCTTCATGCAAGCTCCAGTTCGGTGAGCATGTGATGGCGGAGATGGGCGAGATCGGCCAGCGCGAACGCAAGGCCGATGGATGGCGAAGAGGGGTCGACACGGTCGATTGCCTGTGCGACCGCGGGTAACGAAGAGGGTTGCATGCGCGCGATCAGGTTGACGAGCACGGCCTTGTGCGAACGACCAAGCTCCGCCGACGACAGCCCGGCCGACAGCGTGCGCGCAACGTGGGCCGCTGGCGCCGACAACAACGGCAGCAGTTCGGGCACAATCGGTAGCTCGGGGACCTCGGCGAGTGGCTCGACCTCCAACGGCTGAACGGCGGGCGGTTTCTTGGCGGCGCACGCCAGGCGGGGCGACCATTCGATCATCCAGTCCCCCAAGGGCCCGGCCGCAACCAGCGCGCGGGCGTGGCGGGTTGCGTCGGTGCGGTGTCGCGCCAACACAGGCGGTACCAGTTCGGGCGCCAGGCGTCGGCCGCTTCGAACGACAGCCAGTACCCACTCGTCCTCGAGCAGCGGCCAATCCGCCACGAGGCGACGCCAGGTTCTGGTCGCCGACTGTGGCGTGGGTGGCCGCTGGTCTGGTGCGGGCGGTGCGACGGTGGCAATGGGCGAACCAGGCAGCAATCCGGCGCGGCGCACGACCGTGCAGCCGGCGACCTGTTGCAGCAGCCGCTGCGATGGGGTTGGCTGCGGGTCGTCAGCGGCAAGGTCGGCCAGGCCCCCTGCCGGAGGTGGCGGCGGGTCTCGCCGATCGGTGCCCAATAGTGCAACGGTGACCATTTCGTTCCAGTAGTCGTTGAACGAGGCACTCATCAGCCAGCCGCCAGAAACGACGGGTCGGCGGTCGGCCCGAGATCAATGGCCCGATCCGGAAGGTGCGCGGTGAGCGGCACCATCCCGTGCGGAGTCCACTCCGCAGTGATGGGGACGGGCCGACCCTCGCTGCTCGCCAGCAACGCGCCAACACCGGTAGCGCCATCCACCAGTGGCAGCGAGCCACCCTCATCGGTGAGCACCCATCGCCCGCCGGTTCTGGCCGGGGCCGCCAGCAGACACACCGGATAGCGCTCGATCCACGGCTCGGCAGCCACAGCGGCACCGACCTGCGCACATGCTTCGGCCACCGAGCAACCAACGATGTCGGCCGCAGCCAACGGGTCGGCGTGGCGTCGACCCACGAGTACTCGCAGCCCCAGCGCTCCCGGGTAGCGGAACAGATCTGCGTGAACCTGTGTGCCGACAACCATCGAGGTGTCGAGCGTCTGTCCGTAGGCGGCGAAGGACAGCATCATCGCCCACCGGCCCGATTCCTGCCCGCGTAGCCAGAGGCGACGCACTTCGATGCGGTCCTCGCGCACATCGCTGCGGCCCATCACCGCCCAGTGGTCGGTGTCGGGCACACCCGCCAGCACGTCGGCCTGACGCACCTGCCAGCCGATTGCGGCGGCAACGGAGTCCGCCAGGGTCGGCGGCAAGGAACCCATCTGTCTGCCGGCCGTGGCGAGCAGGTGCAGCGCACCCAACTCGGACAGCACCTGCTGGTGCCAATCTGGGTGCGCACCGACGACACCCGCGAGCCGGCGGACTCGGTTGGCCAACCCGCCGACCTGCGCGTCGATCAGGCGCGCTGCCAAGTCGTCCCACGTGGAGTACCGGGCGAGCGCAGGGTCGGCCAAACCTGTTCGCACGCGGTCATCAAGCCAGCGATCGAGCTCGGCCAAGCCTGCTGCCATGCGAGCGACACGATCGTCGCGGCTGGCATTCGGCTCGCGCTCGGGGAAGACGGGCGGCGCGACTGGGCCGGCGTCGCCACCATCGTCGGCCGACGGCACAGGCGCTGGCACCGCGACGACCTCGGGGACTTCAGCGGCCTGCTTGGCCGCCTTTGCAACCGCTGCGGCCACCACCGCTGAGGCGAACGCGGGTGGCGAACCCTCCGCAACCTGACCACGCGCCCAGAGCAACAGCAACGCGAGGGCATGTTTGCAGGGCACCACGCGACTGGGGCAGCTACACCGAACGGCCACCGCGACGTGGTCGACAGCGCACTCGTAGGGCTCGGCGCTGCCACCCGTGCAACGCCCCCACACGGCGCGATCGTCGCAGCCGGCACCCACCCAGCGGCGAGGAACGGCCAGCGGCTGCGCGGCCGTCAGCGACGACGGCTTCGGGGCGAGCGCGAACACCTGCTCGACCTGCCACCGCGTTGCTGCAACCATCTCCGACATAGCCGCCACGGTAGCCAGAGGGTGCGACACAGAAACCCCAGCACGGGATGACGGCAAGGTTTTTCAGCAGGCCCGCGGCTACGCCAGTACCCTCCGGTCATGGCCTGGGGCAACGATTCCGCTGATCCACGACTGCACGGCACCAACATTGCCGAGAGCGTCATCGACACCATCGGTAACACAGCACTCGTGCGCCTCAAGCGCATCAGTGAGATCCACGGGATCGAGTGCGTGCTGGCGATGAAGATGGAGACCACCAACCCCGGCGGCTCGGCGAAAGACCGCCCCGCGTTGGAAATGATCCTGGCGGCCGAGCAATCCGGTGAGTTGCAGCCGGGCGGCACGATCGTCGAACCGACCAGCGGCAACACTGGCGTCGGCCTTGCAATCGTTGCAGCTCAGCGCGGATACAAGTGCGTGTTCGTGATGACCGACAAGGTTGCACCGGAAAAGGTCAGCCTGCTGCGCGCCTATGGCGCCGAGGTCGTGGTCTGCCCGGTCGCCGTGCCCCCGGAGGACCCCACCAGCTACTACAAGGTGGCCGAGCGGCTGACGATCGAACGCAAGGCGTTCCGTCCCAACCAGTACGCGAACCCCAACAATCCGCTGGCGCATGAGAAGACCACCGGGCCCGAACTGTGGGCACAAACCGGTGGTCGCATCACGCACTTTGTCGCGGGTGCCGGCACATGCGGCACCATCACCGGCACAGCGCGCTATTTGAAGGCGCAGAACCCAGCCATCAAAATTGTCGCGGGCGATCCCGACGCCTCCGTGTTCAGCGGCGGCTCGGGTCGGCCGTATCTCGTGGAGGGTGTGGGCGAAGACTTTTACCCCGCCGCCTGGGCACCCGAGCTGTACGACGAGGTGATTCCCATCACCGACGAGGAGAGCTTCCTCACCGCCCGCCAGGTCAGCCGCGAGGAAGGCATCCTCATTGGCGGCTCCGGCGGCATGGCAGTCGCTACCGCCATCCGCGTGGCAAAGGCTGCGGGCCCGAACGACATCGTCGTTGTACTCAACCCCGACAGCGGCCGCGGCTATCTGTCACGGGTGTTCGACGATCAGTGGATGGCGAACTTCGGCTTCGTCCGCGAGTGCGACGAGTGCGTCGCTGCGGTGTTGGATGCTCGCGGCGACACCCCATCGCTGCTCTTCGTGAACCCGGCGACGAGCGTGCGCGACACCATCGAGCTGATGCGCGCCAACGGCATCAGCCAGTTGCCGGTGTGCAAGAACACTCCCCCGTTCGCGGCTGCCGAGGTGGCCGGGGCGGTCGACGAGCTGGCGCTGATGGAGGTCGTCTTTCGCGATGCCTCCGTGCTCGACGCCGCAGTCGAAGACATCATGGGGCCAAAGCTGCCGACGATTGGCGCCGGCCAGAAGGTGGGCCTGGCGGTGGAGATGCTCGACGTGGCGCCCGCGCTGCTGGTGTTGTCGGGGGGCCGCCCGTTGAGCGTGCTGACCCGATCCGATCTTCTGAGCTACTTCGAGGTGTTGAGCAATGGGTGAGTTCGAGCAGCAATCCACGTGGGGCTTCGAGACGGCGGCCATCCATGCCGGTCAGGAACCCGACCCGGTGACAGGCGCTGTGGTCACGCCCATCAGCCTCAGCACCACTTTTCAGCAGGCGCAGGTCGGCCAGCATCGCGGCTACGAATACAGCCGCAGCGGCAACCCGACGCGCACCGCGTACGAAACTCAAGTGGCCGCGCTCGAGGGCGCGGCACACGGACTTGCATTCGCCAGCGGACTGGCCGCTGAGGACAACGTGCTGCGTCTGCTCGCTGCCGGCGAGCGAGTGCTGCTGGGCAACGACGCATACGGCGGCACCTACCGCCTGATCAGCAAGGTGCATACACAGCTGCCGTGGACCGCGGTCGACCTGCTCGACATCGATGGCCTCACCGCGGCCTGGCCCGACGACACGAAACTGATCTGGCTGGAAACCCCCACCAATCCGATGCTGCGCTGTTTCGACATCGAAGCCATCGCAGCTCTCGCTCATTCGCGCGGGGCGATGGTGGTGGTCGACAACACGTTCGCCACTCCCTACCTGCAGCAGCCACTGTCGCTCGGAGCCGACGTTGTGGTCCACTCGGCGACGAAGTATCTCGGGGGCCACAGCGATGTGGTCGGCGGCTTCCTAGCCCTCGATGACGAGGAACTCGCGCAACGGCTGCGGTACACGCAGAACGCTGCCGGCGCCGTGCCCGCACCGTTCGACTGCTACATGGCGCTGCGAGGGGTCAAGACGCTGGCAATCCGCATGGAACGCCACTGCTCGAATGCGCGCGCCGTGGTCGATCTACTGATCGGGCACCCGGCAGTTGAGCAGGTGCTCTACCCGCAACTGCCCGACCACCCAGGGCACGCCGCAGCGGCGAAGCAGATGCGCGACTTCGGCGGCATGGTCAGCTTCACCTTGCGAGCCGGCCAGGATGCCGCACTCCGCGTGGCTGCCGCAACGGAGCTGTTCACGTTGGGCGAGAGTCTCGGTGCGGTTGAAAGCCTGATCGAGCACCCGGGCCAGATGACCCATGCGTCCGCAGCTGGCTCACCGCTCGAGGTGCCCGACAACCTACTGCGCCTGTCGGTGGGCATCGAAACAGCGGCCGACCTAGTAGCCGACCTCGAGCAAGCCCTCACCCACGCCTGAACTTCATATGACGAGGAGCAGGTTTCGTTGTATGGTGGGTCGATGAACGGCGCCACCAACACAGCGACAGTGATGAAGGTGTCGCGCAATGGCACCATCTCCATCCCTGCCGAAGTACGCAAGCGCTGGAACACAGATCGGGTGATTGTCACCGACACCGCAGCCGGCCTCGTCGTGCGCCCATTCGACCCCGACTTCGTGCGCTCGCTGCGCGGCAAGTATCGCTACCTGGCCAAGGAAACCGTCGACGAGGGCCGTCGCGCGTCTCGCGAGGAAGACGCCGAACGAGAGGAAGAACGTGATCGTGCTCGACGCGTACGCGCTGGAGGCGTACCTCAATGACGAAGTCGTAGCTGCCGACATTGTGGAGCCACTCATCCTCTCCGGTCAGCAGGTCCTGATCTCGGGCATCAACCTGGCGGAGACCCTCGATCGAATGGTTCGCGTCAATGGCGCCGCGCGCGATGAGCTCGAGAACGACCTGATTGGGCTCGGCCTCACGGTCGCCGGCGTCGACGCCACTGTGGCCTTCGATGCTGCGGCACTGCGGGCAGCTCACTATCACCGCACCCGACGAGCCGTCAGCCTTGCGGACTGCTGCGCCGCGGCTCTCTCGCTTGATCGCGACGCCCCGTTGGTCACCAGTGACCCTGCGCTGCTTGCACTTCTTCACGACGAAGGCGGCCGCTACGTGGCGCTACCCAGCAGCACCGGAGAAACCTGGGCTCCGGCCTGACTCAGCTGTGGCAGAGTCGCACGGCGGGGGCTCGCGCTTCGGCAGCGAGAGTGAACTCGGTCGGCTGCGGTGACTGCGTTGCGGCCGCCGGAGTCGGGTCGCACACCAATGGAGGCGGTGGAGGCACAAGCCCGGCGTGAGCAACAAACTCGTTGCGCGCGATTGAGCCGGTGAGATTCAGGTGTACGCCGTCGGCGGTCAACCATTGGGGGTTCGCCGAAATGACCGAGAACCAGTCAGCGACCGTGAGTTGCGGATGACGGCCAACGGCAGCGAGTAGTTCGTTGTTGAATGCGATCGCCTGGGTGAGGCTGTCGCGGTTGTAGACGTTGACCCACACCACGCGGTGCCCGGTACCGATCTCCTTCATCATCGTGTCGATAAGGACTGCGGTTGCCCCGGGTATGGAGTACGTCCGCCACAAGTCGTTGGTGCCCAGTGCGACGATCCACACCGGCGGATCGAAGCCGCCCGCACGAATTCGTCGCACCGCGTCGAGGCCCGAGGTCGCCGACGAGCTGGTCATCGTGGTGTACCGACCGCTGCGCGCTTCCAGCTGGAACGGGCCCCACTTTTCTGCGACAAAGCTTGCCGGCAGCCCCGACCAGTACGAGTACGTCAGTGAGTCACCAACGAGGGCGATCCCACCATTCGCTCGCGACGTCGAGTCGCTATAGAAACTCGCCGGCAGCGCAGCCAAGCGCGTGGCTGGCAACACCAAGGTGGGCAGCAACAACGCACAGACCACGGTCGCCACCTTCGCCGCTCGCCGCCAACCGATCAACATGCCAGCGAGTCTAGAACGCCAGGTACGCGGCGTCGGGTGCCTAGAACAGCGACGTTTGATTGGTACGCAGGTTGAATGGAACTACCCGTGGCACGCCAGGCCACGGCACGTAGTGATCCATGAACACCCATGTTCGTCGATGAATGGCAGAGGGGCCGTACCCCTGCAGGGCTGCCTTGTGGAGCGGGCACGGGTAGCCCTTGTTTGTGTCGAAGCTCCACTGCGGGTAGTGCTGTGCTGCCTCGCGCATGATGCGGTCGCGCGTCACCTTTGCCAAGATGCTGGCCGCTGCGACCGAGAGGCAGATGCGGTCGGCCTTCACCCGCATCTCCACGTGCGGCACATGGGGTGAGACAAAGTTCCATTTGCCGTCAACCACTGCTGCGTCGGGCGGCACGCTCAACGACGACAGCGCACGTCGAGTGGCCAGCCGTTGCGCGGCTGCCATGCCCAGTTCGTCGCACTCCTCTTGGCTGGCACCGGCGACGGCCCACGCGTCGCACCAGCTCGCGATGCGATCGAACAAGAGCTCGCGACCGTTCTCGGTCAGCATCTTCGAATCGCGCACACCGTTGACCCGCTTGTCACGCGGCAATATCGCAGCGCCGACCATCAGCGGGCCGGCCCACGCCCCGCGACCCACCTCATCGATTCCGACAATGACGTCGTGCCCAGCCGCCCACAGCTCCTTCTCCAGCTGACGGGTAGGTGCGCGGCCAACCATCAGCGCAGGATGATGGCAGCCGGGCCGGCAGACACTTCTCCGACACGCCACCAGCCTTCACTCATCGATGCCACCACGGACGGATCGACTGCCGCGAGCAGGCCGCCCGAGGTCTGCGGGTCCATGCACAATGCTTCGCCGGCGGCACTGGCCGTGCTGCGCAGATGATCGGCAACGTACTCGCGGTTGCGCGGGTCGCCCCCCGTACGCACGCCGCGCTCGGCGGCCTCGCGTGCACCCGGGTAGGCAACGAGACCATCGGTCTCCACGATCACTTCCACACCGCTGCGTTCTGCCATCTCCCAGCCGTGGCCGGCAAGGCCGTAGCCCGTGACGTCGGTGACGGCGTGGACGGCTGGACCCAGCGCCTGCAGCTCCTCGGACGCGGCCCGGTTGAGGCAACGCATCCCTTCGATGGCCGCCGCTTTGTCAAGTGCCGTGCCACCCGCCAATGCAAGCGCAGTACCGACAGGCTTGCTGAGCATCAGCACGTCGCCGGGCAACGCACCGCCCTTGCGGAACACGCGGTCGGGGTGCACTACGCCCTGCACGGCCAGACCAAATATCGGCTCCGGGTTGCGGATTGTGTGTCCGCCAGCGATGGTGCCGCCCGCCTCGGCAACGACCATTGCGGCGGCATCGAAGATGGCGACGATGGCTTCGCGAGGGAAGTGCTCGGGGAAGGCAGCGATGTTGACGGCAATGACCACGCGGCCGCCCATTGCGAACACGTCGCTGCATGCATTCGCCGCTGCGATGGCACCGAAGTCAGCTGGATGGTCCACCAGTGGCGGGAAGAAGTCTGTCGTGCTGACCAGCGCCACATCGGGGGCGACCTGGTAGATCGCGGCATCGTCGAATGGTGCGAGGCCAACGAGCAGTGACGGGTCGATACCGGAGGGCATGTCGCGTACAAGATCGGTGAGCAACGACGCACCCCACTTGGCAGCGCAACCGCCACACGACGTCCACTCGGTGAGCTTCAGGTCGGCAAAGTCGTGATGAGTGGTCGACACGCCGTCAGCCTACGGTGTGCCCCATGCACTCCATCGGGCCGTACACGTTCACCGACACCGATGCACGACGAACGGTCGGCAACCTCGACGATGTGTGGGCGCTATACGCCCAGGGCCGCGACGCCTCGGTGTTGGAACCCTTTTACCCCGCCCTCACGAACGATCTCGCTACCGATCTGCAGCGGGTGTGGGCGGCATGGACGGCGGCCGGGCCGGCCCTACGCGCCGCCGGCCAACTGCCCCAGCGCGCGGAAGGCCACGTCGCACACTTACACCTCTCAGATGGCGGCCTTCCCAAGACCCCAGTGCCCAGTGTGGAGGTTGGCTGGAGAGGGGTAGCGGGTGACCGGCAGGCAACCCGCGTTCATCATGGCCGACCATGGCAAGCGCTCTGCCTGTGGAGCAGCGAAGTGATCGAGTCGCTCCATGCCGATGGCCACCCAATAGCGCCCGGCCTGGCCGGTGAGAACATCACGCTCGCCGGGTTGCCGTGGTCAGATGTGCGCGCTGGTGTGCGGCTGCGGATTGGCGACGTGTTGTGTGAGATCAGCGCGTACGCGCTGCCGTGCTTTCAGAACAAGCGGTGGTTCAAGGGTGGCGAGTTCGACGTGATGCACCATGAGCGTGGCGATGTCAGTCGCGTCTACGCCACCGTCGTGGAGCCGGGCGCGATCACGGTGGGACAGTCGGCGATTCTCGAGCCGTAGCAATCGTCGCCGCGCAGGCAATCGTCACCAACGCCATGCCCGCCAACTGCTGAGGCGCGAGGCGTTGACCAAGAATCAGGAAACCGCTCAAGGCAGCGACTGCCGGGCTCAGGCTCATCATCACGCCGAACACACCCGGCGCGACGGAGCGCCGTGCGGTGACCTCCAGCGAGAACGGCACAATCGCCGAGAGCAGCGCGACCACTGCACCCAACGCCAGCACCCGGGCCGAGAGCAGGCTGCACCCGGCTTGCAAGCCGAAAGGACTGGAGAAGACTGTGGCGACCACCATCGCCAGCGCCAGCCCGTCGACTCCTACGAAGCGGCGGCCGGCAGCACCGACCAGCAGAATGTAGGTGGCCCAGCCGACGGCCGCGATGAGTGCGAACACGATTCCGGCAGCGTCGGCCGCGACCCCGCCCTCGCTCAACAGCACGACTCCAATCAGTGCGAGCCCGCACCATGCGAATTCGCGTGGACGCCGCGACAGCGCTACCGCCAAGCCGAGGGGGCCGAGCAGTTCGATGGTGACTGCCATGCCCAGCGGCAGCCGGTCGACGGCTTCGTAGAACGTCAGGTTCATGAGGGCGAGGACGGCGCCGAAGCTGAGCACCACCGCCCAATCGCGGCGAGTGCGGCCGCGAATGGCCGGGCGGGCAACGGCCATCAGAGCGACTGCCGCCAAACCCTGCCGCAATAGCACCACACCTGCCGGGCCAACGTCGTCGAACAGCTGCTTGGCGACGGCGGCGCCAAACTGCACCGACACGATCGACAACATCACCAGCATCGTCCCGCGGCTAAACCCGACCGCGCGCTGATGTGGTGCTAACTCGCTCTCCGCCTGCATATCCATCGCACCGATACGGGTGCGCCTCTCTATGCAGCCGAGCTCACGGAGGGCGGGGCCGGAACCCAACCTTCTTCAGCGATCACGTGCGCTGTTGCCTCGGCGATGCCCTTGCGAACCAGGCCAAGGCCACTGAGCCCGGGAAGTGCATCGATTCGGTCCTCAACCTTCTCGACCAATTGCGCGCCGTCACCCGCACCGAAGAGGTAAGCGGCGGCAAAGGAGGTCTCGATCTTGGGAACGTCGCCGCTGCCGACCACCGCCCACTGATGCTCGAGGAACCACTTGGTGACTCGCTGTGCTTTGCGGTCGTTCTCCAGCATGTCGCGCGCATAGCTGGCGTAGTACGCCGCGTGGCGCCCCTCCTGACGCATGATGCGACCGAGGAGCTCGGTGAGTACCGGATGGTCAGCAATCTGTGCGAGGCGGTTGTACGCCGCGTTCGCGGTCCACTCGTTGATGGCACCCCACGTCATGTGGACGGCGGGGAACTTGCGAACGCCATGGCCGAGGGCCCAGAAGATGACCGGGCTCCAGAACAGGTAGCGCTTGTTGAATCGGCGCATCTCGATGAGCCGCGTGTCGTGCGCCGGCCAATCGTGTTCCGCCAGCACGCGCCCGAGCGCTTGGCCGTGCCAATACTCCTCGTAATTCCAGAGTGTCAAGAACGCGGTGAATTGCGGGTCTTTCCATGCGGGCATCAACAGCAGCTCGCGCGTGTACAGAACGGTCTGGTACTCGATGTCGTGCATGTACGACAGGCAACGCAGCACATCGGGGTGCAACGGCTCGCGCCGGAAGGCATCGAAGTCGATGTCGTCGGTCTTCAACCGACCACCTTGCTCTTGAAACTTTTCGATGGAGATTGCCATGTCAATCCTTCGTTGCGGAAGGCCGTTCGGATCGTCTCGACCTTACCGCATACTTGAGAAATGACCTCCCCAACGTTTCGCGCCGTCGCATTCAGCGGCAGCCTCCGTAGCGGCAGCATCAACACTGCGTTGGTACGACTTGCACAACGAATTGCTCCGCCGGAGCTGACTATTGAGATCATCGACTGGGTCGATCAGTTGCCGTGGATGAACCCCGACCTCGAGACGGACCCGCCGGAGATCGTGCAGCGCTGGTGGAGCGCTGTGCGCGACGCTGACGCACTGATCATCGGCATGCCCGAATACAACGGCACCCCGACCGCGCTCGCGAAGAACGCGATCGACTGGGCAACGCGTCCGCCGGCGGATCGTGCCATTGCGGGCACGGTCGTCGCCTTCCTGAGCGCTGCTGGCCGTTCGGGCGGGCAGCACTCGCAAAACAGTGTGACGCCCGTCCTCAGTTTCATGGGCGCCTCAATCGTCGAGGAGCCGTACGTGCGGTTGTCGATGGTCGGCAATCGCATCGACGCCGACGGCCACACCGAGGACCAAGAGATCATCGACACCGTCGCCGCCAAGCTGTGTGCTGTCGTCGACGCCCTCGCTCTCCGCGCCGCCGCTCCAGAGGCGTAAGCGTTGACCTATACGTTGGTGAGGTCGGTGGTCGCAGCGTCGCCGAAACCGAACTCCAAGTAGTCGCGACTGCATGGGTGACCCGTGAGCGTCCAGACCAACGGGAATGCATCTGGTCGCAACGCAACGATCATCGACGCGGTCGTCACTTCTACTCCGTCGACGTGCATGCACACGCTCCACCCAGGTGCACCACACGAGTCGTGCGAGCGCAGGTGGGCTTGCATGGAAGCAACCGTCACTGGGCGTTCGGCGAGCACGCGCTGCGAGGCATGCAAGCGAGGATCGACCAATCGATCGACCGGCTGACGGGGGTGCCGGTGCAGCGCATCGAACGATGGGATCGTCGTTCGGTTGGAGATGGCCCGCGTGTCGACGACCTGCTCAACCGCCCACTCGCCACCGCTCGTATCGATCACGAAGGCCGTACCAAAGGACGCCACAAGAAACGAGTTCCAATACGAACGTCCACCGGGCACCACACTCGGGTCATGGCCGCTGCCACCCTGGCCGTAACGCTCCAGCATGGACGTGATGACATCGACAGCCTCAGCCGCGCTCGTGGCCCGTTCCAGTGCCAACCGCACGAGATCCATACCGGTGAGCCCATCGGGCGCACCTCGAGGATCGAGGGTGGTGTAGACGGTCGTGTTGCCAATGGCCACGCCGGCTTCGTTGACACCGTGCTCGGCGCCCCAACCCCACGCCGGCCGCGACAACACGCAACCAAGAGTGTTGGAGGGATGCGCTGCCACATCGATGTGGGTTGCACGCAACGTTTCCTTATCGCGACGCGGCGCCGACCACTCCACCACCTGCCGTTCAGCCGGAGGGCGATCACTGTTCTTGGCGAACAACGTGAACGGACCGCCGGTCGCCGGGGCCATGGCGACGAGGCAGTCACACATCAGCTGAAGGACTCGCCTTCCATGGGAACATGCGGAGCGGCGATTGAGCCGCCTTCCACGAGAGCCTCCTCCTTCACCAGCGGCGCGGGCGCCACGCCCTCCGGCTGGGGCCACAGGGCTTCGCCCTTCACGTCGCTCGTCTGCCAATCGTGCGCAATTTTGGGCGAGGACAACGTCACCGGCTGACCACTCTGTTCCCACAGCACCGCTGGG
Source organism: Ilumatobacteraceae bacterium (assembly GCA_031366885.1). GTDB lineage: Bacteria > Actinomycetota > Acidimicrobiia > Acidimicrobiales > Ilumatobacteraceae > UBA668. The sequence goes on along the minus strand of JANLPB010000075.1, from coordinate 5,080 downwards.
CGTTCACCGTGCCAGCGAACTGCGAACGACACCGAACTGAGCGCGCCGGTTGGTACGCCGTAGACCTCGAAGTTGATGCCTTCCCAGCCACTCGGCATGCCGCCGGCCAACACCCTGCCACCGTCAGCATCGACGTCGACGATCAGCCGTTCAACCCAGGTGATGAAATACGCTGACTCGGCGGGGGCGTCGGTGGGAAGTACATGCGACGGCGCCAGGCGAGAGCCCAGCGCACGCAGGTCACGACGCGCTCGCTTCTCCCCAGCCACGGCCAGCACATGATCGGCCGCATCCAACGCAGCAGCCAGCGCCCAATCACGGTCAGCCAACTTCGCCGCCAGCTCCAGGGAGTGCGCCAAATCGGGAATCCACTCGGTGGCCTTCTCACCCATTCGCACCAACTGACCGACGCCGAGCAGAAAGCCGACGGGATCGGTGTCAGGGTGCTGTGGACCGACGAGTGCCAGCTCGCAACGTTCGGCGATGAACCGTTCGTTGAGTGCTCCATCCGGCAGCAGGACTCGGCTGGCTCGCTCCACGGTTGCCGTCCACCCACGCGCAACGCCTGCAGCCGTCGGCAGCCCTGCATGCAACGTTCCAGCACCACTGCCGTCGTGAGCGATTGCAACCGTCAGTGTCGAGTGATGACCGACCGGAAAGGCCACACTGCCCTCCGGCAACGAGATGCCTTCAATGGGTGCCGTCGGTGGCCGAGGCGACTTCAGCGCGCCGTGGGTGAACGCGACAGCGATCGGCAACGGCGACTCGTTCTCCACCTCGATGATGGTGAGCCCACCTCGGTCCGGCACCGAGTACACGCGCTGAACGGCATCACCGTCGGGGATACGCACGCGTGTTTCGACAACCGCCGTGCCGTCGATGCGGCGCTGCCTCACCGCCGCCTCCCGCTGTGGGCTGTGCCACCGATCGTCGGCAGCGACGTGCCAGTCCAAAGCCGGGGAGTCGCCCCACGGCTCGATGCCACCCCACTCGGTCACCGTCGCTCGCCAGCCACCTCCGGTCACACCGGTCGTCACGCCAGGTGTGGTGCCGGTCGTGGTGCCGGGCGTCGAGTCGATGCTCATTCCATCTCGCTTTTGCGACTGCGCTGCATCAGCGAGCCCATTGCTTCGCGAGCCGGGCGACCTTGATGACAGACCGCCACCACCTGCTCGGCGATCGGCATGTCGACCCCATAGCGGCGAGCGAGGTCGAGCACACTCGGCGAGCTCTTTACGCCCTCGGCAACCATGCTCATGGCCGCCAACACTTCCTCGATCGTCTTACCGCGGCCCAGTTCGAGGCCAACCATGTTGTTGCGGCTCTGCTTCGACGAACATGTAGCAATCAGGTCGCCCATCCCGGCCAAACCCGAGAACGTTCCTGCCTGCCCGCCCATTGCGATACCCAGCCGGGTCATCTCCGCCAGGCCGCGGGTGATGATGGTCGCTCGAGTGTTGTCTCCGAAACCCATGCCCTCGGCCATCCCCGCAGCGATGGCGATGACGTTCTTGACGACGCCGCTGACCTCGCAGCCGACCACGTCATTGTTGGTGTAAATGCGCAGCGTCGGCCGACTGAAAATGCGTTGCAGTTCGGCGGCGATGTCAGTGTTGTCAACTGCAACGACGCTGGCCGCAGGCTGGCCGCTCAGGATCTCCTTTGCCAAGTTGGGCCCGGTCAGCACCGCCACCGGGTGGCCAGGCATCTCGTCGCGAATCACCTCGCTCATACGTTTGCGAGAGTTGCGCTCCAAGCCCTTCGTCAAACTGACCACTGGTACCCAGGGTCGCAGCGACCGCGAGACCTCGGCCGCCACTTCACGAAACCCGTGCGAAGGCACCGCCATCACGACCACATCGGCGGCACTGATGGCCTCCTCCATGGATGCGGTGGCCCTGAGCTGAGCAGGCAGCTCGAACTGCGCCAGGTAGTCAGTGTTGACATGCTCGCGGTTGATCGTGTCGGCAAGCTCGGGTCGGCGCGCCCACAACACGGTAGGCGTGTTGGCAGCCGCGAGCGCCGCCACGGTCGTCCCCCACGAGCCGGCCCCAATGACCGCGACATTGATCGACATGCGCACAGCGTACGCCGGGCGGGTGCGCGGGCAGCAGTCCCTGTGGGCGCCGCGCCCTCTACGATGCTCGTGTGAATGCTGTCGTCCTCGTGCCGGTCAAGGCGTTCGCCGATGCGAAGGCGAGGCTCAGCGCAGTGCTCTCCCCCGCGGAGCGCGAAGCACTGGCGAGGTGGACTGCGGAACGTGTACTGGCGGCCGCTGGAGAGCTCCCCGTGTTCGTTGCCTGCGACAGCGAAGCGGTTGCCGACTGGGCCACGGCGCACGCGGCGACGGTGCTGTGGCACCCTGGCGTCGGATTGAACGCCGCCGTCAACAGCAGCGTCGCCCAGCTTCATGGTTTGGGTGTCGAACATGTCGTCGTCGCCCATGGCGACCTGCCACGAGCGGCCAACCTCGCGGGCATCGTCACACCGGGCCAGCTGACGCTCGTGCCCGATTCGCGCGACGACGGCACCAACGTCGCGGCACTGCCAACGGGGTTTGCCTTCGAATTCGAATACGGCGCCGGCTCCTTTTGCCGACACTTGTCACGCGCCGTCGCAGCGGGCTTGCCGGTCGGCGTCCGACGCGACACACTGCTGGCGCTCGACGTCGACACCCCATCCGATCTGACGCACCCGCTGGTGCAGGAAGTGCTGCCGACATGGCTGCCAACGAACCGGGCCAACCCGACCCATCACCTTCGCTGACCACCTTCGATCTCGCCACTCCGTCGTCGGCGTTAGCCATCGGGGCGCACCCCGACGACGTCGAGTTCGGGTGCGGTGCCACGTTGGCGAAGTGGGCAGCCGCGGGCTGCACTGTTCACCACCTCGTACTGACCGATGGCTCAAAGGGCACGTGGAACCCCGACGCCGACGTACCCGCACTGATTGCCGCGCGTCGAGTGGAACAGCGCGAAGCGGCACGCCGACTCTCCGGCGAACACGCTGGCGAGGTGGTCTTTCTCGGGCAGGTCGATGGGGAGCTCAGCAACAGCCTCGCGCTACGCGGCGAGGTTGCTTGCGTCATCCGAACGCTTCGCCCACAGGTCATCCTCGCGCACGATCCGTGGAAGCACTACCGCTTGCACCCCGACCACCGCGAGGCTGGGCTGCTGGCGTGCGACGGAATCGTCGCCGCACGCGATCCACACTTCAACAGGGAGCATGGCCTTGCGCCACATCGCCCCGACACGCTGCTGCTCTGGGAAGCCGAAGCGCCAGATCATGTGGAGGACGTCGCCGAGTTTCTGGAGCACAAGCTGCACGCGCTGGAGGCCCACGCCAGTCAATTCGAAAGCACGATGAAGGCGGTGGACACCGACCAACTCGCTGGCTTCCGCACCCGCATCACCGCCCGTCTCGCGGGCCTGGGAGTGCGCTACGGGGTGCGTAGCGCCGAGGTCTTCAAGCGCATCGACGACCTCTAGGCGGCTTGTCAGGCCGGGAACTGGCCGGCGACTCGGCCGCCTCCGGGCTCCCCTGCGAATGCCTGCGCGATGCCAATCCATTCGACAGCGCCGGCCCCCTCGACAACAAGGCGGGTGTCGTCGCGATGGCGACGCTGCGTCACCACGAGGCAGAAGTCGAGCGCATCACCTGTCACCCGATCCACGGCTGGCTCGCCCCACTCCCACAGCGAACCATCAGGCCCGGTGAGAACGACGTACACGGGCTCAGCCGGCATCGGAAGCGCGTTGATCATGTAGCTGAACGGCCGAGCGCGTACCCCGATGTGTGCCACGTGTTTCAGCCGCCCAGTGGCGGTACGGCGAACGCCAAGCGCGTCGACAACGTCTTGGCCGTGCGCCCACGTCTCCATCAGGCGCGCCGTGACGAACGACCTCGCTGCCATCGCCGGCCCATACCACGGCACCCGAACTGTGGGATTAGTAGCGCGCGCTAGGTCCAGCAAATCTGCGCGGTCCCGCCGCCACGCGGCGAGCAGCTCGACCCCGCTCATTTCGCGACCGGGCATCACAGACGCAGCCGTACCGCCGGCTGCCATCAACCACTGCATGTCAGCGGCGAACGCCTCCGGATCACTCAGTGCCATCGCCGCGCGCTGGTCGAAGAACCACAGATGACTGATCTGATCGCGGACCGCCCAGCCAGCGGCCGGTGTCGACAGCGACCATTGCGCTTCGGAGAGGCCGGCGACGACCGAGTCGAGGTTGTCGTGTTCATCAGCAAGGTCGTCGCAGATCGCGTCCATCGCTTCATTGTTCAACACCGCTGACCAAAACGGCGAATGGGGGGCACGAGGCCCCCCATTCCACACCCTGTGGCGCAAAGCCTCACTTCTTCTTGGCGGCTGCCTTCTTGGCCGGAGCCTTCTTGGCCGGAGCCTTCTTGGCCGGAGCCTTCTTGGCCGGAGCTGCCTTCTTCGCCGGAGCTGCCTTCTTCGCAGGTGCTGCCTTCTTCGCAGGTGCTGCCTTCTTGGCCGGAGCGGCCTTCTTCGCAGGTGCTGCCTTCTTGGCCGGAGCCTTCTTGGCGGGAGCCGCCTTCTTCGTTGCTGCCACTTTTACTTTCCTTCCGTAGTTGGTAATGCTTGCTCGGTTTCGGGATGTACTGGAACTGCCGGGATTACTTCTTCTTCGGGTTCAGCGCAGCCTTGAGCGTGCTGCTCGAGGTGAACTTCATACGCGTCGAGGCGGAGATCTTCACTGCCTCGCCGGTCTGCGGGTTACGACCCGTGCGCGCCGCCGACTTCGAGGTGCTGAACGAACCGAAGCCCGGCCATGCGATCTTCTCGTCCTTCTTGGCCGCCTTGGTGACGATGTCAAAAAAGGCTGCGACCGTGCGCTCGGCGTCGGCCTTGGTGACACCTGCTTCGGTTGCGATGGCGTCGATCAGCTCTGCTTTGGTGGTCATGTGACTTGATACCTCCGGGTACCGGATTGCTTGGGGTAACTGATTGTTACGTCCGCGTATCGAATACGTTTCGCGCGCCGATTACAAGCACCCAAGTTGTTGCATTTGCACTAAGTGCCGCGCGACACGTTTCCCCCGAAGCCAACGC
>JANLPB010000337.1:0-2007 GCA_031366885.1 Ilumatobacteraceae bacterium | reverse complement strand
TGGGGTTGTCTGGGCTGACGAACAGCAGCACCTTCGTACGCGGTGTGAGGGCTGCATCAAGCTGCTCGACGGTCACCTTGAAACCGGTGGATTCGTCGGTTTGCACGATGACCGGCACGCCTCCGGCGAGCGTGATGGCCTCTGGGTAGGTGGTCCAGTACGGGGCTGGACAAATCACTTCGTCACCCGGATCGCACAGCGCCGCAAACGCCGTGAACACTGCGTGCTTGCCGCCGTTGGTGACCAACACCTGCGATGCCTCGCACTGAAAGCCGCTGTCGCGCAGCGTCTTCGCCGCGATGGCCTCGCGCAGCGCAGGCAGGCCGGCGGCCGGCGTGTACTTGTGGCTCTTCGGGTCGCGACACGCGCGTACGGCCGCCTCGACGATGTTCTCCGGTGTCGGGAAGTCGGGCTCGCCGGCACCGAAACCGATGACGCTCTGGCTGCCGTCTTTGACCGCTTGCGCCTGCAATGCCTTGGCCTTCGCATCCACCGCCAGCGTTGCGGACTCGGCGATAGCAGCAAGACGAGCTGAAGTGCGGGCGACGGTGGGGTTCACGGATGAGCCTTTCGATTCACGGAGTGAGTCATTTCGATTCACGGACTCGCCGATTCTACGGGATCGGCAAGTGGGGGCGGCTGGAATTCATCCACCGCGGACCTCCCACAAATGGTGTGTCGTTTTCGATTGGCTTTTCGTCCAACCATCTTGGAGCGAGGGCACACGATGGCGAGACTGTGCGGGTGACCGTTGACCCGACATCCATCATCATCCCCAACGACCTGCTGCCGACCGACGGTCGCTTCGGCTGCGGGCCTTCCAAGGTGCGCGCCGACCAAGTGCTGGCGCTGGCGAAGGCGAATAGCAATCTGCTGGGCACATCGCACCGCCAACGGCCGGTAAAGCGCCTGGTCGGCTCGATTCGCGAAGGGCTGGTAGATCTGTTCGGTCTGCCCGCCGGTTGGGAGATTCTGCTGGGAAACGGTGGCGCGACGAGCTTCTGGGATGCGGCGACGTTCGGCCTCATCCGGGACCGCAGCCAGCACGCGGTATTCGGCGAGTTCTCCTCGAAGTTCGCCGAGGCAGCCGCCGAAGCACCGCATCTCGGCGAACCCGTGATCGACAAGTGCGAGCCCGGCTCGCACCCGACTATCGACAGGACCGCGGACGGCATCGATACGGTTGCACTGACCCACAACGAGACCTCCACGGGTGTGGCGATGCACCTGCGGCGGCCCGAGGGTGGTGCGCTGGTCGTCGTCGACGCGACATCCGCCGCCGGTGGCCTGGCGTGGGTGCCCGACGAAGTCGACGCCTACTACTTCTCGCCGCAGAAGTGTTTCGCTGGCGACGGCGGGTTGTGGCTCGCCGCCTGCTCACCCGCCGCCATCGAGCGCATCCGAGAGATCGGCGCCAGCGATCGTTGGCGACCGGCCTCGTTGGATCTGGCCATTGCGTTGGAGAATTCCGTGGCCAATCAGACGTACAACACCCCCGCTCTCGGCACGCTGATCCTGCTCAACGAGCAGATTCAGTGGATGCTCGACAACGGTGGCCTCGAGTGGTGCGTCGAACGCACCCGCGCCTCGGCAGCAAACCTGTACACCTGGGCTGACGCCTCGGCGTTCGCGAGCCCGTTCGTATCGGTCCCCGCGGAACGTTCGGCAGTGGTCGGCGCCATCGATCTTGCCGATTCCGTCCCGGCCAATGATGTCAACGCAGCGCTGCGCGCCAACCGCATTGTCGACACCGAGAGCTACCGCAAGCTGGGCCGCAACCAGCTGCGGGTCGGTATGTTTCCTGCTGTGGAACCCGACGACGTCGCCCGTCTCACCGCGTGCATCGACCACGTCGTCCAGCAACTGGCCGGAGCCACCGTGTGACCGAGAACGTGCTCACCACCGCGTTCGAGATGTTGACGCCGCTGCACCGGCCGATCATGGTCATTGCATTGCGGGGCCTGTTCGACATTGCCGAGGTGGCCACCGATGCCATCGACGCCTTGA
>JANLPB010000049.1:0-19566 GCA_031366885.1 Ilumatobacteraceae bacterium | reverse complement strand
GTCCTCGGCGTCGGGGTCGAAGTCGACCAACTGCACTGCCGCAACTTGCTCGACTGGTGTGTCACTGAAGAGCGACTCGACCAGCGCCGTCGTATGTTCCCGGGTACCTGACAGGTACTGGCTCCAACGCCCGCCGCGGTCGGCCAGGTCCACCCGCTTGAGAAAGCTGGGGATGACCTTGCGAAGTTCGTGCAGCATGAGATCTGCGTAATGACGTGCCTCGGGCAGCGGGTGCGAGCGCATGCGGATCAGCAGCGACTCGAACGCCTGGCCACTGCCGTAGATGCCGACGTTGCTGAGCGACGCAGCAGGAAGAACCCCTCGCACCGCATCGAGCGCCTTGGCCTTGGTGGCCATGCGGTACACGAAGTCGCTGTCGGCAGGGTCACGTGGCACCGTCGCGCGAACGTGGTCGGTGACACGGGTGAGCAGCAGGCTGTAGCTGTCGAACATGCGGTCCATGTCGCCGACGTAGCGGGTGCCGAAACGGCTGGAGAGTATTGCCGGATCGCGGAAGAATCGGTAGCGGCCACCAAGGCGAGCGTCGTAGCTGATGTAGCGAGTGCTCTGCTCGAGGTAGCTCATCATCCGGCCCCACTCGAGCACCTTGGTCAAGATGTTCGAGGCCTGTTCGCACGCGAGGTGCACGCCACCAAGCTGGGCGACGGAGTCGTCGCCGTATTCGAAGAAGACCTTCTCGTACAACTCCTCGGCACGTTCCAGCCCGATGGTGGCATCCACGGACACGTCGCCGGCGATGTCGAGGTCGCCGACAAACTCGTCGAGGAACAGGCGACGCAGGCTCTTCGGACTGCGGCTGTAGCGCGCAAACAGTGCGCCTTTCACGACCTCGGGCAGGTTGACCAGCGCGAAAACTGGGCCGTCGAGGTTGGTGAAGTAGCGACGGAGAACGTCTTCTTCGTGGGGGGTGAATTCTTCGGGGACGTAGACCGTCACAAGGTGTCATCCTAGAGGTGGCATGCGACGCGCGGCGGGGATGCCAGCCGCGCACCCGTGGGCCGAAGCGACGACCTGTTCAGAGCACCTGCACGCCAGGTGGACGCCCGGCGAAGGCCACGTTCATGCGGTCACGTAAGTCAGCCTGCAGCCACAGGTCGACCACGGTCATCGCCATCGACTTCGCACCGTCGATGACGGCTTGGTCGCCGGACGGGCTCGCGGCCCATGTCGCGAAGTCGATGCTGTGAATCGGCACTCCGTCGGGAGCAACCTTGATCATCGGATGTATCGAGGGCACGAGGTAGCTGACGTTGCCCATATCGGTACTGCCCATCACCCGTCGTCCGCTGGTCACCGGGTCGAGCACCGTACGCCCGACGCGCTCAGCGTTGGCCACATAGGCCGCCACCATCGGACCGTTGTCGATCATGTCGGCGCACGGGTTCGGGTCCCATTCGTGCGTCATCGTGCACCCGCACGCCGACGCCGAGCTCTCCAACGCGGTCAGCACCCGCTGCTTCAATGGCTGCAGTGACTCGATAGTGCCCGCGCGGACGTACCAGTCCATCGCTGCCTCCGAGGGGACGATGTTGGGCTTGTCGCCGCCGTTCGTGAAGATGCCGTGGATGCGCTCGTTGGGGCGAATGTGCTGGCGCATGGCGGCAATGTTCATGTAGCCGAGCACCGCAGCGTCGAGGGCGTTGCGCCCCTCCCACGGTGCAGCCGATGCGTGCGCGGACTTGCCGTGGTAGTGCACGATCAACTCCTGAATCGCGATGCAATCCATGGAGATCAGGTCGGCGTCGGCAGGGTGCACCATCATCGCTGCGTCGACGGCATCGAATGCGCCCTTGCGAGCCATGTGGACCTTGCCGGCGCCACCTTCCTCCGCCGGTGTTCCCATGATGCGAACCCGTCCGCCCGCGGCTTCAGCGACGAATGCTGCAGCCAGGCCGGCGCCAAGTCCGGCGGTGCCGATGATGTTGTGACCGCACGCGTGGCCAACGCCAGGCAGCGCGTCGTACTCGCACAGCACGGCGATGGTGGCGCCGGTGGAGCCGACGCTGGAGTCGAAAGCGGTCTCGAGGTCGTAGGCATGGCGGGTGGGTGTCACGCCGTTGCGCTCGAGGAGCCCGGTCAGCAGATCGTGCGCGAAGTGCTCCTGAAAGTTCAGCTCCGGGTGTGCGTGAATCTGGTGACTGGCATCGATGAGTTGGTCAGCCAGTTCATCGACGCGTGCACACACTGCTTGCTTGAGCGATTCAGAGTCGTTGGCGGTGATCTCGGTCATGACGCCTGACCCTACTGCGCGGTCTGCTCTGGGAGGCCGGGACACCCAATGGTGTCCAATGGTCGGTGCACGGTTCCGTTCATGCTGGCCGGTGCTGTTGACCATCACGACCGTTGGGGAATCCAGGATGCCATGTTTCCGTTGTCGTTGTTTGCATGCGGGGACATCAGTGGGAGCCGTCATCGACGCGAGGATTGCCAGATGTCGCGGGCGGTGATCGGTCGTCGTGTGGGCCACCATCCAGCCACGATCACTCGTGAGGTCACCAGTCGCGGTTGTCGCGACGGCTATCGGCCGGAGGTGGCGCACGCGGGGCCCGCGGCACGTTGGCCCGACCCCCAAATGTCGGTTGGCCGGGGCGAGCACGTTGCGTGACCGCATCGCCGTCGAGCTCAAGGCGGGTCGATCGTCGTACGCGATCTGAACTGATCTGACCGCCCGACAGTGTTGGCGGGCTTCCGTGTGCGGAGACGATCTACACGGCCGTCGACGACGGCACGCTTGGTGTCAAGGCCCGCGAGTGCCAGCGCACACGCCGATCGCGACAACGGTGCCGTCAAGCCTGCAACACCCCAGCAGGCGTGCTGGGGTTGCCGAACATCCCCGCCCGGCCCGCCGAGTGGGTCGAGTGGACCACCTATCGGGTCCCTCTCAGATCGACTGCAGGTTCTGCGATCCGAACTCGCCATAGCAACGCGGGCAGATCGAGAACCACAACCACAAATCCCCCCACTGGTAATCCGCGAAGGTCGATGTAATCATCCAACTGTCATGTAGTTGATTGCCAGAAAGTTCTTGACGTCATACACGGAGCGAACGTCGCCGCCAGCAGTCGAAGGTGTCGCTCCTGTGCTGCTCACCTTCACGCACGCCTGCGACATGTACTCGCCATTCGGCTGCGGCCACGGAATCTCGCTATGAATGAAGATCTCTGTCCGCCATGTGTATCCGTTGGAGCACAGGTGATCAGCAAACCCTATGGCCGGCCCCTTGATCACGCTGCCGTTGTAGTTCGCATAGGCGCCCGTGATCGTCCAGTTACCGTTTGGCAGCCAGCCTCCATTATTGATTGGCGCCATGGCGCTCGTATGGCACTCATCCATGTTGCGCCCGCTCCCTGCCCGCCACGATCCGCCTTGGGTGAAGTCCTGATTCGTCCACCAGAGCGTCGAGTTCAATCGATCGTTGTAGTTCTTTTGAAACCAGAAGATGTACCCATTAGCGGCTGACACCGAGGTTTGGTTTGCTAGGACCGAGCTCAGTGCGAGCAGAGTGACCGCAGCGAGCAGAATCGATGCTCGGTGACACGAGATCCTCGTGTAGTGGATGTACGTGTCATCGTTGCTCCGAAATCAGTTGAAATTGCTCAGATTCGCCGCCGCTGGGGTTTCGTTCGCGGCCGATCTGGTAACTGGGGTCGCCGACTGCAGTTGACTTGCATTGGTTGAGCGTGAAGTCGCAGACGACGTGCATGTAAGGGGTCGTGTCGTAGCTGCCGTCTTGTCGAGGGCGAATATCAGCGTTGCGTGCCCATCCGCTGCCCGTCACGTGTCCAGGAGTTCCGAGAGCGTATGGCTCGTTCAAGCCGTAGAGGACGTTCGTGGGAAGCGTTACGGACTTCGTAAGGGTCAGACCCGCCTCGCCCTGAGTGAAAAGGCCAAGCCGCTGCTCGCTACCCACCCAGATGCTGGCTACAAGTCCAGAGGATGACCAGGAGCCTTGGCCCACGACGACGGTTTCGCTCTCCATCGATGTGTCCACGACGCCGACGTCCTTGCCGGTCGAAGGATCGACGAGTTCAGCACCATTCCCATCCACAGCGGACGTGCTCAGGAGAACCCAGCGCCCGTCCGGAGACACTGCTATCAAACCCGCGTTCGGATTGAGAACTCGGACCTCTCCGGGCCCGTCAAAGGCAAGAAATTCGATCGGTTCTCCACTCTCTCCGGGATTCTTGATGACAAGCAGCACGTCTGCTGCCCAGGCTAGGACTGCATAGTTTGCGGCTTCCAAACTCCAGACTTTCGGCGGTGAGGCCGGAGAGGTTCGAACGATCACATCTGAGGTCCACGCCAAGGTCGACCCCGTTGCGGGCTCAGCTGTTGCGATCGCTCCAAATGCCGACACCGCCACTGAAAACGCCGTTGCCGCAACGATTACTTCGTCCGATCCACCTGTCAACCTCAACTCGGGAATCGGCGGGGACGTCGACTTCGGTGTGGCCGCCAGGTACAACGAACCGTTGCCATACGGAACTACTATCGGTGACAGCTCTGGCCCGCCAGGGGCCGCAGGCGGCAGATCGAACCCGGACGCGACCCGCGTTCCCTTACCGTCGGTAATGTCGAGCCCCGAGAACAGAAGCGCTCGATCGGTGGACGGGGCAGCGTCAGAGTTCGTCGTTCCCCCCGCCGGCGCTGCGGAACCCTGTTCGCCAGATCGCACTGCCGTATTGGTCGTGCCACACGACACCAATCCGACTACAACAACGGGCACCCAACACCTCATCATCCGCCACATTTGAGATCTCCTCGACGTTCGGGTCTCAGGTCTCCAGATACCGGTCAGCGACCTCAAACCTCTGTCGCCGTCACGCTACTCATCCCTGGCCCTGGCTTCAAGGGGAGCCAGCGGTTCAGGCGTAGACGACGAGGGCGTCGGGTTCACAGGTGACGGTGATGTTGCTGGCCGTGCCCCAACGGACTCCGTCCACCCAGATCACTAACGGCTGCTCGAAGGTCGCTGTTGCCGATTGCGACTGGGTCGCGACAAGTTGCGGATGTGGGAGGTGGCTGCCGGTGCGGGCTCGCTCGCGCGCCTGTCGTCTGGCACGCCGCGGCATGCCCGCCTCGACGTGCACGACGTCCACCTTTCCGTCGTTGGGGTGCGAGCGGGGTGCCACGTCGTACTCACCCAAATACTGGGCGTTCATTGCCATCCACACTTCGCCGCTCCACCAACCGCGTCGCGCCACCACATGCGCGACGGCCCACGTGGTGCGGCCGTCGGCCTCCACTCTCACGATGTCGACTGGGGCGGTCGTCACCGTGCCCGGAAAGCGCCCCGGAGTGCCGCCACCGAGCGTGCGGGCCAGGTCTCCCCCACCCAGGCCGAGCGGCAACATTTCGCGTCCTGTTTCGCGAAGCGCGACCACCCACTCGCGGGCGTCTTTGTCGGTCGGTGCCACCCGTAAGAAGTTCGGTGACTGCACAGGCTCGCCCCACGGTTCACCACGGCGAATCGTCATCGGGTGCCCGCCTGGCGCTCGGATTCGGGCTCGGGCTCGGGCTCGACCTCGACGGCACTCGACGACGCGACGACCCCGCGGAACAACGCTTGGGCCGCGGCGTCGGCTGCTCGACGGGTCTCCTTCAGCGGGGCAACCAGCGCAAACTGGCGCAGGAGATCGATGAGCTGCTTCATCGTGCGCACGAAATCTCCACCCGACATCTCCTCGGCGGCAACGACGTCGGCGAAGCCTTCACCCGCCGCCCACGCGTACGCCACCGCGATGAACGTGGGGTCCGGTGGACGATGAACTCCCAGACCAGCCGACTCTTCTGCGTCTTGGAGGTCGTAACTGATGCGAGCAATCGACTGCCATTTGCCGCGCACGAGCGGCGACGGATACCAGGGGGCAGGCGGCGGCTCGGGGCTGCGGTGCTCGTACACGAACACACTCGCAAGCCCGGCGAGAGTCGGAGCATCGAGGCCGTCGAGCAGGCCCTGGCGTAGGCATTCCACAACCAGCAAGTCGCTCTCGTGAAACAACCGCGACAGCGTCTCGCCCGCAGGAGTCAGCGTCCATCCTTTGACGTAACCCCACTCCTCCAGCACCCCCAACACCCGGTCGAAGTCGCGTGCGATCGACGAGCTGCGGCCCCGTACCCGAACCCGCAATTCGTCGATCTCCCGAGCCACTCGATCGGCCTGGCTCGCAGCCTTCAAACGGTCGGCCAAGTTGGGGTCGTCCTCCACCGGGTGAAGTCCCTCGTACTCGGGGCCCGCGGCCCGGCGGCTGCGCTTGTGCGGCGCCACATGCGCCTGCTCCAGCAGCGCCGCGACATTGCGCTGGAAATCGTTGCGGTTTGGCGCGAAGTCGGCCGGGAGCTCGATGCGTCCGATGGTGCTGGGCGGTTCGTCGAAGTCGAGTGCCGTCAGCATCAGCAGATCGCGACGAGTGGTGATTGTGGTCAACCGCACGCCGCCCTTGCGGTGAGCATTGGCAAGCACCGCCGCGCGCCCCGAGTAGCGCCCCTTCTCGATGTAGACGATGTCGCCAGGGCGGAGCTTCATCAATGCCAGCGAGATGGGGTCGTCGCGCACGATGACACCCGGTCGAGGGCCGATGTCGGTGCTGCTCTGCACACGGCGGTACTCGTCGATATCACCGAACGGGCTGCGCGCCTTCTCGAGCAGCGTTGCCAGGTGCTCTTGGCGACGCTCGAGGCGAGCCTCGATCTTCACCACGTCGCGGTCCGCCTGATACTGCGCGAACGAGAGGTTGAGCAGGTGGTGGGCCCGCTCGCTGGTGTACGAGCGCACCAGGTTGGCGGCCATGTTGTACGTGGGGCGAAACGCAGAGTTGAGGTGAAAGGTTCGGCTGCTGGCCAGTGCTGCGACCTGCTCGAACGGCACGAAGGGACTCCACAAGACGACGGCGTTGCCCAAATCGTCCAGCCCGCGGCGCCCTGCGCGTCCAGTGAGCTGGGTGTACTCCCCCGGCGTGAGGAAGGTGTGGTGGTCGCCGGTGAATTTGCTGAGCTTCTCGATGACCACCGTCTTGGCCGGCATGTTGATGCCGACGGCAAGGGTCTCGGTGGCGAACACCACTTTCACCAGCCCCTCGACGAAGCACGCCTCGACGGCCTCCTTGAACGGCGGCACCATGCCCGCGTGGTGGGCGGCAACGCCCGCCTCCAACTGGGCGAGGAACTGGCCGTAGCCAAGCACCGCCAGATCGACGGGATCGATGCCTCCCAGCCGCGCCTCGACGATCTCGCGGACCCGATCGCGCTCGGCGCCAGTGGTGAGATGCACCCCTGCCGCCAGCACGCTGCGGGCGGCCTCGTCGCACTGGTTGCGGCTGAAGATGAAGCAGATCGCCGGCAACATTCCGTGGCGGTCGAGCACCTCTACGACTTCCAGTCGCGACGGTGTGTACAGGCGCCGACGAGCCTGCTGCTTGTTGCTTCCTTTGCGGTCACGATTGCTTCGCGCCGCCTCAGCGTCCACGCGCATCGCCTCATGATTGGGGCGACCATTGATCAACACGGGAAGCAGCGGCAACCGATCGTGGGTCCTGTCGCCGATGAGGTAGAGGTTGTCCAGCCGAACCGGCCGACGGTCCTCGACGATGGCCTTGGTCGGCCCTCGAACTGTGGTGATCCACTCTGCCAACTCGTGGGCGTTGCTGACTGTTGCCGAGAGGCAGACCAGCCGTACGGTCACCGCGAGGTGGATGATGACCTCCTCCCACACCGGACCTCGATACGTGTCCTGCAGGAAATGGACTTCGTCCAGCACGACCACGGCCAGATCTCGCAGAGCTGGGCTGCGCGCGTAGATCATGTTGCGCAGCACCTCGGTGGTCATCACGACGACCGGTGCGTCGCCGTTGATGTTGTTGTCGCCGGTGAGAAGGCCCACCTGTTGGGGGCCCAACCGGGCCACCAGGTCGTGGTACTTCTGATTGGAGAGTGCCTTGACCGGCGCCGTGTAGAAGGCCCGTTTGCCATCGGCTACGGCAGCGTCCATGGCGTACTCGGCCACCACGGTCTTGCCGCTTCCGGTCGGCGCAGCGACCAGCACCGACTCGCCGTCGTCGAGGGCATCGAGCGCCCGCAGCTGAAACATGTCCAGCGGAAACTCGTAGTGGGCGATGAGGTCGGCCCGGTCGGTACGCACCGCGCTATCGGCTCACGCTTCAGCCGCTTCGCGGGCGCGCTTTCGTTTCTGCGCGAAGAGGCCGATCAGAATCGAAATCAAATAGAAAATGGTCATCGGACCGGCCAACGCCATCATCGAGTACGGATCACCGCTGGGGGTGATGACGGCCGCAATCACGAAGATGATCACGATCGCGTAGCGCCACTGCTTGGCCAGCTGCTGCGGCGTCACGACTCCGACAAGTTGCAGGAAAACGAGCAGCACCGGAAACTCGAACGCGATGCCGAACGCAGCGACCATCAGCCCCACGAGGCTGATGTACTTGCTGACCTGGAAGTTGGCCTGCACGTCGTCGCCGGCCCACGAGATGAGGAACTCGAGCGCCGGGCCGAGCGTCCAGTAGGCAATGAGACCACCGAGCAGAAACAGAAACACCGACGAGAGCACGAACGGGATTGCGTACTTCTTCTCCTTGGCATGCAGCGCCGGCACGATGAAGCGCCACAGCTGCCACATCAGCACCGGTAGGGCGATGATGATGCCGCCGTAGGTGGCGATGGAGAGCCTCGTGGACAAGCCCTCCAAGGGGCTGAGGAATTGGAGCTCACCGCACCCCTCCCACGTCGTGTGCGTCTTGCACAGATCTGTGTACGGCTTGCGTAGGAAGGTCAGCACCTGGTTGTAGAAGGCAAGGATGATGATGATGCCAAGAACGATTGCGAGCACTGAACGGATGATGCGGGTGCGCAGCTCGGCCAGGTGCTGAGTCAGCGACATGCGGTCGTCGGGCGTCGAGATCTTCGGCTGATCTACGTTGCCCCGAAAGGGGACTTTCATTCGGTGGAGTCCTCGGTTGGCTCAGCCGCCGCATCGACGGCCGGCTCGACGTCAGCTGGCTCGGCCACGGCTGGTGCATCGTCAGCCGGGGGTGGTTGATCGGCGCGGGCGACGCGCTCCTGTCGACGCGGGTTGGCGCTGCCAAAGTTCAGGCCCGCCTCGCGCTTCACAGCGGGCGTCGGTTGAGGAGTGACCTCGTTGTTGGGCGGCGTCAGCTTCTCCATAGCGGAGGCATCGCCGTCGCCCTCGAGGTCGAACTTCGCGGCGCCACGAACGAGGTCGGCGGTCTCGCGCAGCTCACGCATCGGTTCGTCCATGGCGTCGCGAAACTCGTTCTGAAAGCCGCCGATGGTCTTCTTGAACTCCGCGTACGTCTTGGTGAACTTGCGCACCGCTTCAGGCAGCTTCTCGGGCCCCAGCACGACGAGCGCGATGAGCAGCAGGAAGATCATTTCGCTGCCCTGGACGTTGAACACGTGGCCGAGTCTATGAGCAAGCAAGCCAGTCGTGGCATCATCACAACGTGCAACAACGGCTCCCTTCGCTGCTCGACACGCCCATCGCCTTCGCCCACCGTGGCGCCAAGGGGTACGCACCAGAGAACACGCTGGAGGCGTTCACTCTCGGGCTCAAGCTGGGTGCAAATGGCCTGGAGAGCGACGTCTGGATCACCGCTGACGGCATTCCGGTGTTGGATCACGACGGTGTCGTGAAGCGATCCCTTGGCCGTGGCAAGCCGATTTCGGCCACTCGACGCGCCGAGCTGCCCGAGCACATTCCGGCGCTGACCGACCTGCTGGAGCACTGCGGGTCGGCGTACCACCTGTCTCTCGACTTGAAAGACCCTGCTTGCGGCCAGGCAGTGATCGACGTCGTGCGCGACGCTGCGCCAGCCATGCTCGAGCGGTTGTGGCTGTGTTCACCCGTATGGCAGTCCCTCTTGCCGCTGCGCGATCAGGGTGCACGGTTGGTCGACAGCACCGGGATGCAGCAGATCAAGGAAGGTGCCGAGCGCCGCGCCGCAACCCTTGCTGCCAACGGAATCGACGCACTGAACATGCACCACCGCGACTGGAGCGGTGGGTTAGTGGTACTGCTGCATCGCTTCAACCGAGTTGCTTTCGGCTGGGACATGCAGGAGCCCCACATTCTCGAGCGGTCGCTGCGCATGGGCCTCGACGGCGTGTACTGCGACTACCCCGACCGCATGATGGATGCGTACCGCAATCAACTGGGCACGCCGAACCCAATCAGCTGACGCTGACCGCCGATACGGGAGTTACAGCCAGCGCCAATCGCCCGCGGGCCAAATGACCACGAAGGCGCGGCCGATCAGGTTCCCGTAGGTGATGAAGCCAAGGTCGCGACTGTCCTTCGAACCCGGCCGGTTGTCGCCCATGACGAACACGGAATTATCTGGCACCGTCTTGACCGGGTAGGCCGACCCACAGTTGGTGGGCGTCACAACTGCGGGATCAAGGTATGGCTCGACCAATTCGCGGCCGTCGATGTAGAGCACGCACGAGCGATACTCGACCGTCTCGCCGGGCAAGGCGACGACACGCTTGATGAGATCGCGCTCACCGGCCCCTTCGATTGTCTTCAACACGACCACGTCGCCTCGACGCGGGTCGTGCAGGCGATAGCTGAGCTTGTTGACCAGTACCCGATCGCCATCGTGCAGCGTGTTGATCATCGAATAACCCGACACCGCGAACTGCTGCAGCACGAATGCCCGCACCATCAACGCTGCACTCACCGCAACGGCGATGACGATGATCCACTCGGTCAACGCATTGTGCCGTTTACGCTTGAGAGGCGCCGGTGTTGGAGAGGGGTCGCCCTCGATCTCGTCGTGGCCAGCGCCCTGAATTGTGGCGTCTGCGTCGTGTGGTGAGAGGTCCGGATTGTGGTCGTCGATCTGTGTGGATCGGGTCGGCTCGTCAGACATCGGCCACACGCTAGCGGTGACTCGGTGTCACGCAGCGGCAGGCGAACGACGTTCAGAGCGAGGCGATCAGCTTCTCCACACGCTCGTCGCGGCTCTTGAACGGGTCCTTACACAACACGGTCCGTTGGGCCTGGTCGTTGAGCTTCAGATGCACCCAGTCCACGGTGTAGTCACGCTTGCGTTCCTTCGCCCGATTGATGAACTCGCCCCGCAAACGGGCCCGCGTGGTTTGCGGTGGCACCTCGATGGCCGTTTCGATGTCGGAGTCCAGACACATTCGCTCGATCATGCCCCGGTCCTGCAACTTGTAGAACGGGCTGCGATCGCGTGAGATGTCGTGATACTGCAGATCCAGCAATTGCACTCTGGCATGGCCCAGCGGCAAATCGTGGCGTGCACGGAAGGCCTCGATGAGGTTGTGCTTGATCACCCAATCGACCTCGCGATCCAGCTTCAGCGGATCGTTCTCAATCGTGCTGATGCAGTGCTCCCACATCTCCAACGCCTTCTGCTCCATCGGTGGGAAGCCTTTGGTGTCTGCGTAGCGAAGTGCCCGGTCGAGGTACTCGCGTTGAATGTCGAGGGCACTGACCTCGCGCCCGTTTGCCAGCCGCACCTTGCGACGACAGGTGATGTCGTGGCTGATGTCACGGATCGCTCGGATCGGGTTCTCCAGAGTCATATCGCGAAGCACAACGGTCGGGTCTTCCAACATGCGCAGCATGCACGCTGCCGAACCGACCTTCACGAACGTCGTGTACTCGCTCATGTTGCTGTCACCGACGATGACGTGCAGGCGGCGGTACTTCTCAGCGTCCGAATGTGGTTCGTCGCGCGTGTTGATGATTGGGCGGCTCCGCGTGGTTGCGCTACTCACGCCCTCCCAGATGTGCTCCGCGCGCTGAGCCATGGAGAACGTCGCGCCGCGAGCCGTCTGCAACACCTTGCCGGCGCCGGTGAAGATCTGCCGACTGACGAAGAACGGGATGAGCACCTCGGCGTAGTGCGCCATGTCGTCGGCGCGACTGGTGAGGTAGTTCTCGTGACAGCCGTAGCTGTTGCCCGCGGAGTCCGTGTTGTTCTTGAACAGGTAGATGGTGCCGCGGATGCCTTCCTCGCGAAGCCGCTGCTCGGCGGACTGCAGTAACCCGTCGAGAATCCGTTCGCCCGCCTTGTCGTGCACGACGAGGTCGTAAAGGCTGTCGCACTCCGGTGTGGCGTACTCGGGGTGCGAGCCAACATCGAGGTAGAGCCGGGCGCCGTTCTGCAAGAACACGTTGCTGCTACGGCCCCAGCTGACCACTTTGCGAAACAGGTAGCGCGCCACCTCGTCGGGGCTCAGCCGACGCTGGCCGCGCAACGTGCACGTCACTCCGTACTCGTTCTCGAGCCCGAAGATTCTCCGCTCCATGCGCGCACCGTAGCGCACTCACACCGCGCTTGGCGGGAGAGGTGGACCGAAGTCACAGTCGACGCGTGCTGCCATTGATCCCGCTGCCGCTCAGCGTCTCCACCACACTGCCGCTCAAGCCTCTAGGGTCGACGTGGTGCGGCGTCTCAATGTCGGTCTGAAAATCGCAGTTGCGCTGCTGTTGGTCATCGCGCTGGTGTGGAGCGACGCAGATCGGTTCAACGACAAAGCGATGGGCGCTCGAGCACTCGCCTATCCGCTGCTGTGTGCAGTGCCGGCAGGGATCTGGTGGTTGGCTCGCCGTCGCGTGCCGTCGCTCCCCTACCCGCATGCGGCTGATGCCCTGGTGACGGCGTCGTTTCTGGTCGACCTCGGCGGGAACGCTCTCAACCTCTTCGACTCAGTCGAGTGGTTCGACGATGTCGCACACTTCGCAAACTGGGCGCTGCTCGGGGGTGCGTTGGGCATCGTCCTGAGCCGGGGCTACAAGCCGTGGGAAACCGTGTGGATGGTGACCGGCGCTGGGGCATTCATGGCGATCGTGTGGGAGTTCGCCGAGTACACCTCGTTCGTGCAGACCGTCGAGCAGCTGGGCATCTATCGCGACACCATCGGCGATCTGTGCCTCGGTACCGCTGGCGCGCTGTGCGCTGGCTTGGTCACCGCGTGGCTCGAGCATCGGCGGCCGCCCCGTTCAGCGGGCGGGGACGAAACGAAGGGTCGTTCCCACGGCGGCTTGGGCGGCGTGGCGTAGGTCGGCAGGATCGATCACCGCTATCACCGGATAGCCACCGGTGGTGGGATGGTCGGCGAGCATGATGATCGGCTGGCCATCTGGCGGCACCTGAATGGCTCCCTCGACGAGACCCTCTGAGGGCAACTCTCGATCACTTCGTGCGCTCAACGCTGCGCCTTCGAGGCGGACGCCGACTCGACTGGTGCTGGTGACCTCGAACGTCGCGGCAAGCAGCGTTGGCCAGGCACTGGATTGAAACCAGTCCACCCTCGGCCCTGGCCACACCCTCAGCCGAGTTGTGAGCGGTGCTCGAGGCGCCGGCTCTGTCGCTGCCGGCTCACCCGGGTCTGGGCCGACACGCAATCCGTCAACGGCAATTGCGAGACCTCCGCGAACCGCGAGGTAGAGCCGCGCTCCGTCGGTCAATCGCCCCACTCGCAGTTGCGCTCCCGCGGGTAGCACAACATGGCTCCCCCACCCAGTGGCCTGCCCACCCGTCACGCCGACGTCAGCCACGGCACCGGCAATGGCAACCATCGTTGGCTGGCCGAAGGTCATGGACAGGCCACCCGACGTCTCGATACCTGCAGCGTTCGCGGGGTTCCCAACGAGTCGATTTGCCAGCGCCAGCGAGGAGACGTCGACTGCTCCCCCGCGGCTCTGGCCGAGCCAGGCCAGCCCCGTGCGGCCAACGTCGACAATGGATCCGGCGATCCCCCACGACTCGACCGAAATCATGTCGGGCGAAACCTGACACGCGTGCCGGGAGGCAGCATGGCGGGTGGGGTGCGGCTGTCGTCCCACAAGATGGCGTTGGTATGTCCGAGAAGGTGCCAGCCGCCGGGACTCTCACGCGGATAGATACCAGCGAACTCCGCCGCGATGGCGACAGACCCTGCGGGCACACGGGTACGCGGTGTGCTCCGGCGGGGCAGCTGCAGCAACGGGGGCAGGCCAACGAGATAGGCGAACCCGGGCATGAAGCCACAGAACGCCACGGTGTACTCGGCTCCGCAATGAAGGTCGATCGCTTCCTGCACGGAGAGGCCGCACGCCAGCGCGACACCAGCCAGGTCGTCGCCGTCGTACTCGACATCAAGCGTCACCGGCTCGCCCGCCGGCAACGCCCGCGTTGCACCGATTGGGGCGACCAGCTGGCGTTCGTCGAGCGTGCCGTCGTGCACGACCAGGACCGTGCGGGTTGCCGGGACGACATCGACGACACCGGCGATGTCGGCGTTGCGCCAACTGCTGGCCGACGCCATCATCTGGTCCAGCGTGTCGAACTCCACCAGCACGGCCCGCGGACCGTATGGCAACAACCTCATCGTGCGCGCCTCACCGTTCGCGCCTCACCGTTCATGCCTCACCGTTCATGCCTCACGACACGAACGACATTATTGCGTACCCGGCGCCGATGAGCGCGACGGCGACGGTTGCCAAGATCTCCGGCGCTCCGGGTGTGTCGGAGTGCACGCAGATCGACCCGACTCCCCGCTCGGCGAGGGCCAGCGCCTGTACCGCTGCCGCGTCGGCATCCGTGATCAGCGCGCCGGCCTGTGTGCGAGGCACCAGCGTGCCCTGGTCGGTGTAGGCCCGATCGGCGAAGCCCTCCTCCACAAATCGCAGACCGAGGCGCTCGCACGCCACTCTGATGGCCGACCCGGGCAGACCGAGCACCGCCAACGACGGGTTGTACGCGTGCACTGCCGCCGCCACCGCTGCCGCCTGGATCTCGTGGCCGACGATCGCGTTGTACAACGCGCCGTGCGGCTTGACGTAACGCACCCCTCCGGCGGCGCGCGCGAACGCATCGAGCGCTCCGATTTGATACAACACCGCAGCTGACAAGTCGGCCGGCTGTATCTCCATGAAGCGACGGCCGAAACCTGCCAGATCTGGATAACTGACCTGGGCACCAATGGTGCAACCGTGTTGCCGGGCCATGGCACACGTTCGCTGCATGATCGTCGGGTCACCGCCGTGAAAACCACACGCCACGTTCGCGGAGCTGATCAGTGGCATCAAGGCTTCGTCCGGCCCGCCAGGCCATACCCCGTAACCCTCTCCGACGTCACTGTTGAGATCGAGGGATTGGGGTTCGGCCACGTTTAGTCAGCCAACGCGGCCGCAACGGTGACGTCGTCGAGGCGGCGGAAGCAACGGCGCCCGTTGCCACGCGAAAGGATGGCGACCTCGAGGTCGGTGGCCACGAGGGTGCGGTCCGGTCCCGACAGCGCCCTAGTGGCTTCCTGCACTGCAGCGGCCAGGCTCTGCCCTTCGGCGAACGAAGCCTTCATCCGCTCGCCGATGGCTTCGGCGTCGCCGCCCAACACTGTGTAGCGCCGCTCATCGACGACGGTGCCGTCGTACTGGCTGTGAAACAGCTGGTCGCCGCCCGCAGCGTGACCGACTTCTGCCACCAGTATCTCGACTTCCATCGGTTTCATCTCGTTGGTGAAGATGCCGCCGAGTATCTGCGCGTAGTTGTTGGCCAAGCTGCGCGCGTCCACGTCGTCCCGGCTGTATTGGAAGCCCTTGAGATCGGCGGCGCGGACGCCCGCGACGCGGAGTTGGTCGAACTCGTTGTACTTACCGGCCCCAGCGAACGCGATGCGATCGTAGATCTCACTGATCTTGCGCAGGGTGTTGCTGGGGTTCTCCGCCACCAATGCGATGCCGTCGTCATACAGCACCGCTACCAGCGCACGGCCGCGTGCAATGCCCTTGCGCGCGTAGTCGGCACGGTCCTTCATGACCTGCTCGGGCGACACGTAGAACGGCTGGCTCATCGGCTACGCACCTCCGTCGCGATCGACTCGAACACGGACGCGAGCTCGGCATCGGCCACCCGCGACCAACCGGCAGCGGTGATGGTTGCCACGACCGGGTAGATGCCGCGCAGTGCATCCGGGCCGCCAGTCGCGCTGTCCGCGTCGGCTGCTTCCCACAACCCTCGGCAGGCGAGCGAAATCGCCGCGCCACGATCGAGACTGTCGCGCCAACCAATTTTGATGACCGTGCCGGCGTGCAGCATTCCCGAACCGGTGGCGATGTAGTCGTGCTCCTCGTAGCGGCCGCCAGTGACGTCGTACGTGAACAGCCGACCATCGGCTCGGCGTAGGTCGTAGCCCGCGAAGATCGGCACCACGACCATCCCCTGCATGGCTGCGGGAAGGTTGCCGCGCACCATCATGCTGAGCTGGTTGGCCTTACCTTCCAGGGTGAGGGAGACCCCCTCAACTTTCTCGTAATGCTCGAGCTGCAGTTGGAACAGCTTGACCATCTCCATGGCTGGCCCGGCAGCACCGGCGATCGCGACCCCGCTGTGCAGGTCGGCTTGGACGACTTTTTCCATACCCCGGTGGCTGATGAGATTGCCGCTCGTCGCACGGCGGTCGCCAGCCATGATCACGCCGTCGGCGAAGCGAAGGGCCACACATGTCGTCGCGTGCGGGACGGCGAGCTCGCCCTGTGCGGCACCGGCTGCCTCGGTCGACAAGCCCATTCGCTTGAGCAATTCAGGAAAGCTGGAGCCCGGGTCGGTGCCGGGCGTGAACATCGGCATCGGCATTGAACTACTGGCCGCCCTTTTGCACGTAGGACTTCACAAAATCCTCTGCGTTGGTCTCCAAGACGTCGTCAATTTCGTCGAGCAGGTCATCGAGCTCGGCCTTCAACTTCTCGCTGCCACCAACGACCGCCGGGGCGGCCTCGACCACCTCGTCGGTTCGGCTCGGTGTCGGTTTCTGTTTCTGTGTGCGCTCAGCCATGTGTTCTCCTGTGTGGACGAAGCCCGCGTGTGGACCGTTCAGGAACCCAGCCGGGCCAGCAGCTCGGCTGGGGTATCGCTTTCGTCGATCAACCTAGCCACGGATTCCGCTGTGCCGCGCAATGGTTCCATCATCGGCACTCGGCGCAGCGGCTCGCGGCCGATGTCGAACACCATGCTGTCCCAGTTGGCGGCCACGATTTCCGTGGGCCACTTCGCCAGGCATCGCCCTCGGAAGTAGGCCCTGGTGGTCAGCGGGGGGTTGGTCATCGCGTCGTGGACTTCGGCGGCCGTTGTCAACACATCGAGTCCGACGCGGCGGGCAAGGCACTTGTCGCGGCGAAGGTCGTGGTATTGCAGGTCGAGCGCCTTGAGGCGGGCGTCTCCGGGCCGGGCATCGTGGCGAGCGGCATAGGCCTCCACCATGCGGCGCTTGGCCACCCAGTCGACCTGGTGCGCCACCGACTCGGGGTTGCTTTCCAACCCGGTCAGGATCCCTTCCCACAGACTCAGGACTTCTCGCCCCACGTCGTGTCCGACCGGTTCGAGGCCGTGCGAACGCTCATACTTCAGGGCCAACTCCAGCAAGCCCCACTGAATCTCCAAGGCCGTTGCGCGCCGGCCGTTGCGCAGTGTGACCAAGCGTTGCAGCGAAGGGTCGTGGCTGATGTTTCTGATCGCAGCCACTGGGTTCGCCAATGACAGGTCGTCACCGACGACGTCGTCCTCGATCATGGCCAGCAGGATTGATGTCGCGCCCAGCTTTACCAGCGTGGCGGTCTCGCTCATATTGGCGTCGCCGACGATGACGTGCAGCCGCCGGTACTTGCTGGAGTCGCAGTGCGGCTCGTCGCGGGTGTTGATGATCGGGCGCTTCAGGGTGGTCTCGAGACCGACCTCTTCCTCGAAGAAATCTGCACGCTGGCTGATCTGGAACGGAACGTCCGAGCTGGACACGCCGGACAGTTCGCAACCGACCTTGCCGGCCCCGATGACGATTTGGCGTGTCACGAAGTGCGGCGTGATCTGGTGCACGATGCGGCCGAACGGCACCTCTCGAGCGACGAGGTAGTTCTCGTGGCAGCCGTAGCTGTTTCCCTTGCCATCGGAGTTGTTCTTGTGGCACAAGACCTCGGCGCCTGCCGGCAGCAAAGCATTGGCAGCCTGCATGCTGGCCCAGACAATCTCCTCCGCGGCACGGTCGAAGACCAGGGCCTCGCGAGCCGTACGGCACTCTGGCGTGCTGATTTCGGGGTGAGCATGGTCGACGTAGTAGCGGGCCCCGTTGGTGAGGACGGCATTCACCAGGTGCGTCTCAATCTCGGGCTCTAGGAGATCGTCAACGCTGAAGCCGCGGGCGTCGCTCCCCGGATGCTCGTCCTCGAAGTCCCACCCCACCTTGCGGAGGTTTGCCGCAAGGTAGGCGTTGATCAGCAGCGACGAAGCGGAGACGGGGTTTCTGGTGTTTTCGCCGACGGGGCCACGAACCAGGATGCCGTACTCGGTCTCGATGCCACAGACCTTGGGGATAGCCATGGGTGGACCCTAACAACGCAATCAGTGGCTGAACAGTTGGCGAGCGGCTGCCCAAAGATCGTCAACGAGGTCCCACCCAGCTGAGTTAGTCTCCTCGTAGTGGCCGTCGGGCTCGCCCAGCTCGCGGCCGAGCGCCTGGCCGTAGCGACACACGGCGGCAAGTGCAGCGTTCGGGTTCGGGACGATCTCCTGAGCAGCGAGCGACGGATACTCCTGCAGGTTGCGACAGACCGGCCCGGCTACGGCATCCGGAGTGACAAGGTAGCCCTCGTCGAAGAGGCGCTGACACGTGTACCCGCTGGCCGGGTCCATCACCAGGTCGAGGCACTTCAGCCGCACCTCGTTGATCGGCACCCAGTAACCCAACTCGTCGCCGCCGAGTCCGACGGTGAACGTGGTCGTCGTGGGGACGAGGTCGAGCAAGAAGCCGGGAATCTCGTACTCCGCACCGATCGCGTGTAGCTCCGGCTGTGCGTAGTAGGCAGCAGTGTTGGTCTCGAAGTCGTCGGGCAAGCCGATGACCAGTTCGGGCGGCAGTTCGCCGGGCATGAACAGGAAGCCGACACCGCCCAGACTGACGAACGTGACCTGCGTCTTCAGCACGTCGCCGACCCGGATCTGGCTATCGACCAGCGACGTCAGCACCGAGTCGTCTTCGAGGGCTCCCCCGTCGTCAGTGCAGTTGACGTCGGTGTACGGCTTCTGGGTGCAATTGAACGCGGCGGGGACCTGCCAACCGAGATCACCATCGGCCAGCAGTACGCGGAACCCGATGTTGGTGAGCGCCGTGTAGAACGCTTGCTGGCTCCATTTGATCTCGCTCACATCGGCCGGCTTGGCGCCGGCGACGAGCTCCAACACGTGACGTGCTAACTCGCCGCCGATGGCCGCTGTGCGTGCCATGTTCTGGTCGCGCAGGTCAGCGGCGCCGGGCACCGGTTGCGCCCCGGCTGGCGCTGTCACACCATCGCCGACTGGATGGTCGGCATCCACCTGCCAGACGTCGGCATCACCGGGTCCGATCTGACTACCAATGGCACCGTTGAAGTACAGAACCTCGCCACCGACGGCGGCGCCCACCTGTTCGCGAACAATGCCCGGATAGTCAGCGGTGAAGTAGCGACCGTCCGCGCTGCAGTCGTCGGCCGCCCAGCCTTTCGTCGCGCACTCGGCGCTGTAGTCG
>JANLPB010000044.1:0-1970 GCA_031366885.1 Ilumatobacteraceae bacterium | reverse complement strand
ATCGACGCGTTCCTGGTCAAGCGCTGAAGCCGCCCCGTCAACATGCCCCGCCTTCGCCTTCCTTCGAACGACCCTGCCTGGCAATCGCCCTGCGTGCGCAACTGCTGCCTGGACGAAAACCAGGTGTGCCTGGGCTGCGGCCGGCACCTGGACCGACGTGTTCGGCATCGCGCCGCACCAGCTGGTGGAGGCCAGCGAAGGCTTGGTCACCGACCTGAAGAGGGCGTAAGCCGCTTGGGCGACGTTGGTGCCAATCGTGCAGCGACTTTGCCCTTGCCGGCGGGTCAGTCCTCGATGCGCCAGGCGGAGTGGTCCAGGCCCAACTGGGCGTAGCGCTTTTCGATCCATACCGGGACCTCCATCGGCTCACCGGCGAGAATGCCGCGGACTTGGTCGCCGTCCTCGGCCCAGATGTGACAGGTGTTGAGGTTCATCGCCATGCCACGCATGCGCTCCTCGGGCGACGAGAAGTTGGGTCGACCGCTGCCACCCGCCTCGCGTGCTGCCGCCGCTCGGAACGACCAGATGGACTGCACGGCCACCGGCGCCATCGCCTGCAGCAGCGCCGTGGTGTGCGTGCACCCACGGGGTCCACCGAACAACTCGCGCACCTTGTGCGTGAACCCGCGCGCAATCGAAAGCCCCACCAGGTTCTGGTAATGGTCCTCGATCTTGGGACAGTTGCCGTGCGGGTGAGTCTCGAGGGCGGCGTTGGCCCACAGAATCTCCAGTGACGGAATTGCGATGTGTAGATCGATGATCATGTGGTGCACCGTCAACGGCTCGGTGTCGCCGGGGACGTAAAGGCCTGGCGGTTTCTGGTCACGCACAGCACCGCGCAGCCACAACGTGTTGGCGTCCTTGCGATAGGCGCGCACCACGTAGGCGCGTTCATGGATGAGCTGGCTCTCCGGGTCGACGCCTTCTGGGTGGGGAACGATGTCGTCAAAGAACTCATGCATACATCAGAGGACTGTAAGAGGTGCATGCCCGGGTGCTGTAACCGCAGCGGAGTCGACCACGCGGCCGGGGCCGGGTACTGTCGGCGCTCGTGGGAAGCGAGCCGGGCAGATGAACGACCTTGAACTGTTGTCGGCGCATGAACCCATTACGCGTTTCAACACGGGTGAGCTGTTCTTTCCGACAGCGGTGGAGGACTATGTCGTCTGCTGCGACCTGATGGAGCGTGTTGCCGGGCAGGCGCCGAACCTGGTCGTGTCGCGCGGCGAGCTCACGCTCGACCGCCTCGCCGAGATAGGGGCGGCGCATCCAGGCACAGGCATGTACCTGAGGCTGGTCGACGAGCCCTTCTCGCGTGCGAAGACAACCATTTGGCGCCACCGCTCGGAACGTCCACGGTTCCGTCATGCCAGCCGCTTGGCCCGCGTCGGTGTGCTGAGCCGAGTTGTCGACGCACTGAGTCGGATCAGTCTGATGTTCCGGGGCAAGGTCGCCAAGGGCACCGAAGCAGCGGCGGAAGCGTTGTATCGCGAGCGGATGCGCACCGAGCACCATCCGTACTACGGCCGAGTTGTGCGCGCCGGCGGCTACGTCGCCTTGCAGTACTGGATGTTCTATCCGTTCAACGACTGGCGCAGCCGCATCTACGGCGTCAACGACCACGAGGCTGACTGGGAGCAGGTAGTGGTCTACCTCGCCGAGCAACCGGAGGGTCCGCCGCTACCCGCCTGGGTCGTGTTCTCCGCTCACGACGAGACCGGCGACGACCTGCGTCGCCGTTGGGACGACCCCGACCTCACCCGCGTCGGGGACCACCCGGTGGTGTTTGCCGGGCTGGGCTCACACAGCGGCGCGTACCTGGCGGGGGAGTACCTCACCAGCTTCGACCCTCCCGCGTTCAAGCGGTTCATCCGGTTCAGTCGCAGAGTCAACCGGCTGCTGCTGCCGTGGACCCGGGGCAAAGCGCAGGCCGGTGTTGGCATTCCCTACATCGACTACGCGAGGGGCGA
>JANLPB010000043.1:0-6907 GCA_031366885.1 Ilumatobacteraceae bacterium | reverse complement strand
GCCGGTTACTCCGCCAGCACATGGGTCTGCGACGGCGGTACCCAGACCGACAGCAACATCAGCGTCGGTATCGGTGGGGAAGCAACCTGCACGATCACCAACAACGACATCCCACCCAAGCTGCACCTTCGATAGTTCATGGTCAACGAAAACGGTGGCACGGCAACCCAACCAACCTTCACGCTGACAGCCAACGGTGCCGGCACCAACGACCTGTCAGGCAACAGCCCCGTCGACTCTGATGGCACCCTGTCAGCCGACACCTGGGCACTCACCGAGAACACAGTCGCCGGCTACGCAGCCAGCGATTGGGTCTGCGTCGGCGGCACCCAGACCGACAGCAACATCAGCGTCGGTATCGGCGGCGAAGCAACCTGCACCATCACCAACAACGACATCGCACCCAAGCTGCACCTGCGCAAGGTGGTCATCACCGACAACGGCGGCACCGCCACCGTTGCCAACTTCACGCTGACCGCGAACGGTGCTGGCACCAACGACCTCTCCGGTACCAGCCCCGTCGACTCCACGGGCACGCTGCAGGCTGACACCTGGGCACTCACCGAGAACACAGTCGCCGGCTACGCAGCCAGCGATTGGGTCTGCGTCGGTGGCAGCCAGACCGACAGCAACATCACTGTCGGGATCGGTGGCGAAGCAACCTGCACCATCACCAACAACGACATCCCTGCGCACCTGACACTGGTCAAATCGGTCACCAACAACAACGGCGGCACAGCTGTCGCGACCGACTTCACACTCTCAGCCACTGGACCGACGCCGATCTCAGGTGCCGGTGGTGCCGACTCTGATGTCAACGCCGGCAGCTACAACCTGTCCGAAACAACGCTCCCGACCTACACCGCCAGCACCTGGTCGTGCACCAAGAACAATGGCAGCGCCGTTGAAGGAGGCTCCATCTCCCTGGCGCTAGGCGACAACGCCACCTGCACCATCAACAACGACGACAAGCCACCCAAGCTGCACCTCCGCAAAGTGGTGATCAACAACAACGGCGGTCTGAAAACCGTTACAGACTTCACCCTCACTGCCGACGGAACTACTACTAACGACCTGTCGGGCACCAGCCCCGTCGACTCCGGCGCCGGGCTGAAGGCGGACACCTGGGTGCTGTCGGAGTCGGTCGTCGCTGGCTACTCGGCCAGTGTCTGGACCTGCACCGGTGGCACCCAGAGCGGCAGCAATATCACCGTTGGCCTCGGTGGCGAGGCAACCTGCACCATCACCAACGATGACATTCCGCCGGTCCTGCACCTGCGCAAGGTCATCGTCAACGACAACGGTGGCACGGCCACCCTTGCCAACTTCACGCTCACCGCCGACGGGGCTGGCACCAATGACCTCACGGGCACCAGCCCCGTGGACTCGGGCACTGGGCTGCAGGCCGGATCGTGGGCCCTGTCGGAGACCAGCCTCTATGGCTACACAGCCAGCGCGTGGGCGTGCGTTGGTGGCACGCAGTCCGCTTCCAACATCAGTGTTGGGATCGGTGGCGAGGCAACCTGCACGATTACCAACAACGATCAGCCGGGCAAAATCATTGTGATCAAGAACGCGAAGCCCGCACAGGGCAACTTCGCCTTCACGACGACCGGCACGGGGTACAACGGCTTCACGCTGACCGGTGCCACCACCAACAACGGCAATCGCAACGAGCAGACCTTGGATGCCGGCACCTACACGGTGCACGAGGGAACGCAGCTTGGCTGGATTCTCACTGGCATCGGTGGCTCGGCCAACACTGACACCCCGTACGCCTGTGTTGTCACCGGCAGCGGCGGCAGCACAGGTGTCGGCAGCCTCAACACGCAAACCGCGACCATCTCGTTGAAGATCGGCGACACCGTCACCTGTACCTTCGAGAACACCGGCCAAGGTGTCACCCGTACGCAGGGCTTCTGGGCGACTCACACGCCACTGGCCAACATCGCCTGGTTCGGGGGTACCGCGTTCGGGCATACGTTCCCGGGCGTCACGGGCACGGTCGGCGACAGATTGCTGTGCGGCCGCCCGATCGACACCCTCGCTCAACTGATGGGTGGTTTCTGGAGCGACGTCTCCAAGACGACGACAGCGAAGAAGCGTTCCGCGCTCGACCAGGCGCGGATGCAGCTCCTGCAGCAACTGTTGGCCGCAGAGCTGAACTCCTCCGCTTTCGGCAGCGTGCCGTCCGGCGGGGTTGGACAGTTCGCGGTGTGGGAGGCGGCGTTCTGCGGGACCAACCAGACCGCCCTCCAACAGGCCCAGCAGGGTGCAGCGTCCTTCAACAACTCCGGGGACAGCGCCACGTTCACGCCCGGCACTTCCGCCGACAGTAAGAACGCCAGGGCAATCGCGGACAGGGCGTTCTGGGACAAGCTGCCGGCCGGCGTTTGACAGGAAGTACACCTGACACGCATTCAAAAATGAGGCTCAAGCCCTAAGGTTCTGCTGCCGATCCATCGCGTGGGAGCACCTGCAATCCACCTGCAGTGCCCCGCAAAAGGAGCCCCTATGAAGATCCGCAATGCGCGCCGCATCAGTGTGGCC
This sequence comes from Ilumatobacteraceae bacterium, assembly GCA_031366885.1. Lineage (GTDB taxonomy): Bacteria > Actinomycetota > Acidimicrobiia > Acidimicrobiales > Ilumatobacteraceae > UBA668. Next base: position 4,357 of record JANLPB010000043.1, on the reverse strand, counting down.
GCTCTACTCACCATGACCCTCGGCTTCGCCCTCAGCCCAGCTGCGGCCAACGCTGGGAAGCCAGTTGGGGGAGGAGGCTCGACGTCAAGTTCCGTGTCATTGGTCGTCCTCGATCCGGCAGCCGGTGCCTCGTTCGGCAAGCAGGTCACCTTTTCGGTCACCACGTCCGTCTACTCCAAGTGGGTCGTCGCCAACTGCTACCAGGGCGGCCGGCTTGTGTACTCCGAGACCCGAGGTTTCTTTCCCGAGTACCCGTGGGGTCAGACCTTCACTCTCGGACCCACCGGCTACTGGACCGGCGGCGGCGCAACCTGCACTGCAGATCTGGTGACCACATCCCGCAGGGGAAATGTGACATTGGCGACGACGTCGTTCGACGTCGCTGCGTAACGTCCGCGCCGTACCACGTACCACGCATCACGTATCGTCCGGCTGGCGTTTCGCTCCAGCGTCAGCCGACGATCGTGACGCTGCCCGTGGAACCGTCGACGGTGATCATCGCGCCCTCAGGAATGCGGGCGGTCGCTTGAATCACTGACACGGCGCACGGCACACCGAGTTCGCGGCTGACGATTGCCGCGTGACTACCGACAGCACCGACGTTGACGACGACGCCACCGACCGACAAGAACAGCGGCGCCCACGCGGGGTCGGTGGTGGGCGCGACCAGGATGTCGGTGATGTCCATATCGGGCGCCTCCATCGGGTCGAGCACGATTCTGGCCCGACCGGTGACAACTCCAGGTGCACCCGGCCCACCCTGCAGTACGTCGCCGACCTTGGCCTTTGGAATGTCAGCCGAGTTTCGCTTCGGCCACGTGTCGATTGCTTCGTCCCCGCGGCCGTTGCCGACGATGTAGGGCGGATCGACGGTGTGCAGATGTTGGAAGGCCTTTTCGCGTTCGGCAATGGTGGCCGTGAACTTCGCCGGCTCGGCGAGGAACTCGTCCATCTCATCGTCGAGCAGGTTGAACACATGCCGCTTTTCGGGCATGACCCCGGCGGTCACCATCCGGCTACCCAGCTCGTACATCGCCAGCTTCACCTCGTGGATCAGCCGAATGCAGGCGTACTTGCCCTGTTCGCGCCAGCCGAACCAGTTGGCCGCCGCGGACAGGCCGGCAGCGAGCGTGCCATGCGCTTCGGCGTCACCGGCAACGAGACCAAGCAATTCGGTCGTCAGCCGCTCGCGCTCGAGTGCCGCCGCTGCTTTCGCCACGTGAGGCGACCTGTCATCTGTCTGGTGGCGGAGCCTGTCGATCATGCGCAGCGGGATGTCGGCACGGGTGGTCCACGAATCCGGTCGGGCATCCCACTCGTTCGGTGCGCGGTGGCCGTGCTCGACCATCAGCCCATCCCATAGGCGAAGAAACTCCGCGCTGGTCGGATCGCTTCGGTCGATTCGGTCGAGCACGCCGTCAACGCCTGCATCGAAGGCGGCCGCGAGAGCCGATGAGTCGTTGACCAGCCGGCTCATGTCCCACATCGTGAATGAGGCTTCAGCGGACTCGACACTGCCGACGGCCGCGAGCACCTTGACTGCGTCCTCGGGCCGACCGATGGCCTCGCAGATCGCCTGCACCGCACCGGGCGGCAAGGAGGCGCCGAGACAGACAACCGTGTAGGGAATCCATGCTTCTTCGACCTTGGCAGTCATGCGACGCGCATAGGCGACCAGTTCTTCATTCGACAACGTGGTGAAGTCGGGACGAGCGGCAACGGCTTCCTTGGCCATCGCCGAGGCAGCGTGCATGCGGTCGTACGACAGGGTTGTCATCACCCAACCCATCGTCTCGGCCAGTTTGGCGGACTGGACCTCGTTGACGTCATCGGGGTGCGGCTCGTACGGCGGCACACCGGGATGGTCGCCGAAGTACGCCTTGTCGATTGCCTCTGCTGTTGCACCCGGCATGCGCTCGCCCATCAGGCGGCTCAACGACATCGGGTTGTAGAAGTACCCGCCGCGGTTCGCGAACACCTGCAGCGGCGTGAGGTCGTACTCGCTGATATCGACCACGCCGAACTCGGCGAAGCCCTTGGCGACGCCCGGATTGCAACCTCGCATCCACACCATGCTCCAGCCCAACGGACTGAACGGGTCGGGCCCGACCTCGTCTGCGTTGGCCCGCGTGTAATACGGAAAGCGCTCGCTGTTCGGCGTGTCTGTAATCCACCGTTGCATGTTGATTCCCCCTGGTTCCCCAACCGCAAGAGCGTACATTACTAATCGGGCGGTCATTTCTCCAAAGTTGCCGCTGACCCGGTCATGCGAAACTCCGCATTGCGTCGGCGATGTGATGAACGTGCTCCTCAGGGTGTGCCCACCCGGTGGCACTGCACACTTCCAGCGACCACGGAGCCGTCGTGCCGGTGGCCGCCAGTGCTGACAGGAAACCCACCATGTCGAATTCTCCATCACCCGGTGCACATCGATTGGCGAGGCAATCGGTGTAGTAGTCGTCTTCCACCGGCACCCGCGAGCCATCGTTGAGTTGAATGCCCGTGATCAACTCACCGGGCAACGCAGCGATGCCTGCAAGGTCGCGCGCGCCGCGTTCGTGGTGCCAGATGTCGACGCAGATGCCACCGTTGGCGCGGTCTGCTTCCTCGACGATGCGGCGCGCATCGTGCACCGACACGATGTCGGTGAAGGGCACGAACTCAAGACCGACAACCAAGCCGTGATCTGCAGCGCGATCGCAGAGCGACCCAAACGCCCGACCCGCGGCAGCCAGATCGTCGCCGCCATTGCCGATCACCTGCACATAGCGACACTGGAATTCGTCAGCCATCCGCCACGCGGTGGCCTCGCGCTCCTGCATCCCGACGCCAAGGGCGGGGATGACTTCGATCTCGCGCAATCGCATGTCGTGCTCGGCCAAGAGGTCGCGCAGGCCGTGCGGGGCGAACCCGTCTGCCTCCAGATGTGCGTAGTTGCCGACGTAGAGGCCGATGCCGTCGAACCCGGCGGCCGCAGCAAGGCGCACCCGTTCCTCGATCGGGTGGGCACGAGGAAGGCTGAAGTGGCTGAGCACCATCTCGATCATGGGTGAACTTTCGCGGCGCTACGGATGGTGAAACTCGACGGCATTGGCGAAGAGCGCGGCTGTAGCTGCCTCATCGGGAGCGGCGATCAGTTCCTCGACCCAGCCGTGGAATCGTTGACAAGGGCCCTCGTTGCGACCGAACACGAACTCGGCCTTTGCCCCGGTTTTCACAGCGCGCTGGATTCGGTTACCGGTGTAGTAATCCTCGTCGCGCACGACGTGCAACAGGAAGTCCATCTGCTTGTCGATGACGGAGCGTTGTTCGTCGTTGGGGTCGAACGTGGCGAGGAAGTGCTGGACCGTGATGGAGGTCTCCGGCGTGGAGCCGGGGAACAGTTGCGACACCATGAACAGCCGCCCGCCGGCATCGAACGCGGCGATGGACACGTGCGGGAAGATCGTCCACACTCCCCCGGTGAGTTTGCTCATCGGCCACTCGTCGTCCGGCACATCGGCGAGGGCAAGAATGCGTTCGTCGGGCTGCACGTTGCGCTGGTGCGGTCCCCACGCGTCATTGATCGTCTTGTTGTTGTAGGTCGGCCCGAACGTCGCCTTGTGCAGGATGGGCAGGTGGTAGAAGTCGAGGTAGCCGTCGTAGGCCAGCTTCCAGTTCGGCCCCTCTGCAGCTTGGCTGCCCACGTAGGTGCAGTCGGCAAGACCGAGATGTTCGAGCATCGAGTCGTAGCCGCAGAGAAACGCGTCGACGTCGAATGCCATGCCCGGCGTGATGCCACCGAAGATGATGCCGGCACGCTCGGCGACCGGGAGCGGAGTCAGACCGTGGCACGACATGTCGATCTCGCCGAAGTTGGCCTTGTCGAGAATGCCGACGAGGTCGCCGCGTTGGTCGTACGTCCACGCGTGATAGGGACAGGCGAAACGCCGGCCGCTGCCGGTGCCTTCCTCGACCACGATGGCGCCACGGTGACTGCACATGTTGACGAACGAGCGCAGTACGCCGTCGTCGCCTCGTGTCAGCAAGACCGGGGTGCCCATCACATCGAGGGCCTTGTACGAGTGCGGGCTTGCGATCTCGCACGAGAAACCAAGCACCAATGGCACGCGACGGAAGATGCGGTCCATCTCCAGCTGCCAGCGCGCGGGGTCGTAGTAGTTGGTCACCGGGAGGCGTTTGACGCCGGCCTCCAACGGGACCGTTCCATTCTGACTGTGGACGAGGTTCCGCTTCATCGCGGTGACCAACTTGTCTCGACTCATACCGACTCCCTTCGATGAACTCCTGAACTACTTCCAACTCCAACGCACTCGATGCTGTCCAGCGCCTGCTCGAGCATCGCTGATTGCCTGGC
>JANLPB010000389.1:0-3672 GCA_031366885.1 Ilumatobacteraceae bacterium | reverse complement strand
GCGGGCAGCGCATCGCTGGCGCAGTCGAGACGAATGGTGAGCCCGAACCCCTCCATGACGGCCACGCGCGGGTGATCAGCGGGCACGATGGTGCGCACTTTGAAGCCGAGTTCGATGAAGAAATTGAGGGTGCCCGACAGCGGCCGTGGGCAGGGGAGTGTTACCTGTGCGGCCTCGATGGTGGAATCGCTCACGCTGCCGAGCCTATGGCCCCGAAGGGCGGGTGCTTCAGCCGCAATCGCTACACCCCGCGGCTGCGCAACTCGCCGACGAGCTCGCCGCGGACAACAACGACCCGGTCGTCCAGCGTGATGGTGCATCCCCGCATCGGGAGGTCGAAGTGGCCGGCCGTGTAACGCCCTGCGAGCTCGTTGGCCCCGGTCGAGTACACGAAGTTGCCCGCGTACACGCGGCCCTCCGTGCCCCACGTTTCGCGTCGGTCGTAAAGCTGCGAGGAGTCCCAACGTGCCATCTCATTCATCCCCCAACCGACATGGCTGGTGGCATAGCTCTCGCGGTCGCCGAATGCGCTGAGGTAGCTGCGAAACAGGATTGCGTCGGCACCCTCACCGTCGATAGTGACGACGTGATCGTCGACGATGTGCAGCGTGATCGGTTGTTGGATGAGCGTGTTGAAGGTCAAGTTCATGTCGCCTGGCGCGAGCACAATCGTGCCGTCGACAGTGTGAGCTGCGGGGAAAGCCGCAACCAACCCGCCGGGCCAATGTGCGACCGTGCCTGGCCCAGAGGTGAGACCCGTGGAGGCAGCCGAGGAGGCGCCGGTGAGGTTGACCGTCAGATCGGTGCCTGCATCACTGGTGACCCGCATGATGGTGGCTTCGGACATCCAGGAGTGGCCCAGTTCGACGCGTCGCGGCATATCGCTGTCCCATCCGATGCGTTCCAACACCTCGGGATGCTCGTTGGAGATCATCAGCACGCGCGCGCCGCCAGCAAGAATCGCCGGCAGCTCGGGGGCGTGCAGCAAACCTTCGACCGTGCAGTCGATGACCAGCGCGCTGCAGGCCAACGCGGCGACAACCGATGGGTGCCCGCCGAGCGCCTGCGACGCGCCAGTCGAGCGAATAGGAACTGGGTGCGTGGACGGGGGAGTGGGCACCACCACGTCAACGACGCGACCGCCGAGTGACTGTGCCGCCAACCGCGCTGTCTCCACGAGCACGGCTCGGCTCTGCGATTCGCTGAGCACCGCCACGCTCTCGCCTTCGACGAGCCCGCAACGGGCGAGATGAGCGGCGAAGGCCTTGAGGTAGCGCCATTCGGTTGTCACAGTGCCTCCACGGCGGTGAAATGTTCGGCGAGCAAGCGGTTGACATGTTCGGGCGCCTCGGCGTTCAGCAGATGTCCCGCGGCAGGGACGACCATTAGCCGCGCGTTCGGGACGTGATCGACGAGGTGTTGCGAGTACTCCGGTGGCGTCTCCCGGTCGAACTCGCCGACCATCACCAGGGTCGGCGCGGTGATCGTGTGCAGCAGCGCGGTCGTGTCGTGAGTGACAAGGCAGTCGATCGAGCGGCGAAGCGCCGCTCCGGTCACTCGCGACATCGCTGCCCGTTGGCTTTCGTACGCCGCATACGTGATGTTCGGCCCGGCGATGCCACGCAGCACCCGCTCGGCAAACTCGGCGGGCTCCCAGCCAGCTTCCAACGGCGCCAGACGGGCCGCTCGCCAACTCTCGGCGGTGGTTCCGTCCATGCCGAACTTCGGGCTGGACGCCAGCAGCGTCAGCGAGCGAACACGTTCGGGATGCCATGCGGCCAGGTACTGGGCGACCATTCCCCCCATCGAGGTGCCGACCACATGCGCGCGGTCGGCTCCGAGAGCGCTGATCCACTGGGCAGCGGCGGCAGCAAGCGCCCGAAAGGTGAGCGGCTCGTCAGGCAGGGGAGCGGCGGCTCCGTAACCGGGCATATCCCAGGCGGCGACCCGCCAACGACGACCGAGTGCGGCAAGCTGAGCATCCCAGGCCACGCGACTTCCACCGAGGCCGTGCAGGAAGACAACCAGTTCGCCGTCGCCCTCCTCGCGCCATGCGTACCCCACCGCCTCCAGGTCCCGTGCGTGGGGGCTCGCAGCGACGTCCATGAGTAGAAGTATGCCAGATGCCGTCCATTTGTCAACGGTGTTGACAAACTGCGCTCGTCGTGGTGAAGTGCGACCCATGACACGTGAAGAAATGGTCGCTCTCGTGGCGGCAATGGGGCCGGCCATGAAAGCTCGGGCCGTGAAGTACGACCTCGAGGCGAGCTTCCCGTTCGAGAACTTCGCGGACTTCCGCTCCAACGGTCTGATGGGCGTCTGTGTGCCCGTCAGTCACGGTGGGCTCGGAGCGTCCTACGCCGACTATGTGCGCGTCAGCGAGGAGATTGGCCGACACTGTGGCGCCAGTGGGCTGACGTTCAACATGCACAACGCCACCATGCTCTGGTGTGGCGAGGTGAGCGACCTTCTCGACATGACACCCGAGCAGCGCGAACGGCACGAGGAGATCCGAAGCGAGATGTTCCGCGGTGTCATCGAGCGCGGCGACATTCACAGTCAGCCGTTCTCGGAAGGCCTCGCCCCGGGTGCCACGACCGGTGTCGCCACCAAAGCGGTCCCCGTCGAAGGAGGATGGCTGGTGACTGGTCGCAAGATCTTCGCGTCGCTGTCGGGCGCGGCGACGTTCTACAACGTCACCTGTCAGGTGCCCGGCGAAGACGAGATCCGACTGTTGGGCGTGCCCAGCAACGGGGACGGTGTGCAGATCGTCGACGATTGGGACCCGCTCGGCATGCGCGGCACGGTGTCGCGAACGCTGCTGATGCGCGACGTGTTCGTGCCCCACGCGAACGAATGGATGCCGGTTGGCATGTACAACCAGGCGGCGCTGCGCTATCCGTGGCTGTTTCTCTCGCTGTGCCCGAGCTACCTCGGTCTCACCGGTGGCGTCATCGACGCCACTCGCCTGTACCTGCGTGGGGAACTGCCGGGGATGGCGCCGGGAGCGCGCCGGGACCATCCGATCAAGCAGGTCGGCTGGGCGCAGATGCAGTTGAAGCACCAACAGTCGCGAGCAATGCTCTACCGGGCGATCGACGAGGCGGTGATTGATCCCACCGAGGACGAACTGGTCCGCGGCTGGGCGGCGGCGATGACGGTGATGGAACACGCTGCGGAAGTGGCCAGTACTGCCATCCGGGTATGCGGAGGCCAGTCGATGACGAAGGCCTTGCCGCTGGAACGCATGTACCGAGACTCGCGACTGGGCAGTTTGATGCTGCCGTGGAGCGCAGAGGTGTGCAACGAACGGCTCGCCCGCGCCGGGCTGTACGACTGATGAGCAGTTACTGAGATGGGCAGGCCGGCGGCGTTGAGTCGCGAACGAATTGTCGAGTGCGCGGCCGCGTTGATTGCAGAACACGGCACCGAGGCACTGTCTGCCCGTCGACTGGGGGAGGCATTGGGTTGCGACCCGTCAGCCTTGTACCGACACTTCGCCGACATGGGCGAGTTACGGCGCGTGGTGGGTGACCATCTTCTCGCCGCGGTCAGAGTCGAGGCACGCAACGACGAATCGTGGGACGCAGCGGTCCGCCGCATCTGTGATGCACTGCGAAAGGTGCAGTTGCGTCAGCCCCGGCTGGCCGCGTTGGTGCGGGCCGCGCCGAC
>JANLPB010000318.1:0-2789 GCA_031366885.1 Ilumatobacteraceae bacterium | reverse complement strand
CCTTGCCGCTGGAACGCATGTACCGCGATTCGCGACTAGGCAGTTTGATGCTGCCGTGGAGCGCCGAGGTGTGCAACGAACGGCTCGCCCGCGCCGGGCTGTACGACTGATGAGCAGTGACTGAGATGGGCAGGCCGGCGGCGTTGAGTCGCGAACGAATTGTCGAGTGCGCGGCCGCGTTGATTGCAGAAAACGGCACCGAGGCACTGTCCGCCCGTCGACTGGGGGAGGCATTGGGCTGCGACCCTTCAGCCTTGTACCGACACTTCGCCGACATGGCTGAGTTGCAGCGCGTGGTGGGTGACTATCTTCTCGCCGCGGTCAGAGTCGAGGTACGCAACGACGAATCGTGGGACGCAGCGGTCCGCCGCATCTGTGTTGCACTGCGAAAGGTGCAGTTGCGTCAGCCCCGGCTGGCCGCGTTGGTGCGGGCCGCGCCGACCCAACTCGTGAACGAACAGCGCATCACAGAAGCCATCCTTCGCGAACTGAGTCGCGGCGGCTTCGAGCCAGCCCAGGCTGCGTCCGCGTATCACGCCCTCATTGAGCTGACGGTCGGCTCAGCCGCCATTGACGCTGAACTGGCCGCCGAATCTGCGGCAGTGCGCCGTCGCACGTACACCGCCTGGCGTCGTCACTACGCCGCGCTGGACCCGGCCGACTTCCCGCACTCCTCGGCAATCGCACCGCACCTCTATGAGGGAACTGCCGACGATCGCTTCCACGCAGCGCTCGGTGCCCTGCTCGCCGGACTCCGCATCACGGCATAGAAACGGGTTCCGTCTGTGCCGTGACACAACTTGTCGGCGGGCATTCCTCGCACGAACGTGCCGCGATTCAGTAGTGTCGGTCGGTTCGCAAATTCAGGAGGGGCAATGCCGCAGAAGGTTCGTGGAGTAGTGGCGCGCAGCAAGGGTGTGCCAGTAACTGTTGAGACAATCGTGATTCCAGACCCAGGCCCCGGTGAGGCCGTCGTCGCAGTGCAAGCCTGCGGCGTGTGTCATACCGACCTCCACTATCGCGAGGGCGGAATCAACGATGAGTTCCCGTTTCTGCTGGGGCACGAGGCGGCGGGCGTGGTCGAATCTGTAGGTGAGGGTGTTACCAACGTCAAGCCCGGCGACTTCGTCATTCTCAACTGGCGGGCCGTCTGCGGCAATTGCCGCAGCTGCCTGCGGGGGCGGCCGTGGCTGTGCTTCAGCACGTTCAATGCCACCCAGAAAATGACCTTGGAAGACGGCACCGTGCTGACGCCAGCGCTCGGCATTGGTGCCTTCGCCGACAAGACACTGGTTGCCGCCGGGCAGTGCACGAAGGTCGATCCTTCGGTCCCGGCTACCACCGCCGGCCTCTTGGGCTGCGGCGTGATGGCCGGGATCGGTGCCGCCATCAACACCGGCAACGTCGGCCGTGGCGACTCAGTTGCGGTGTTCGGCTGCGGTGGTGTTGGCGATGCTGCGATTGCCGGTGCATTGCTGGCTGGCGCGAAGACGATCATCGCCGTCGACATCGACGACCGCAAGCTGGAATGGGCGCGCCAGTTCGGAGCCACTCACACGTGCAATTCGAAGACCACCGACGCGGTCGAGTACATCAGATCCGTCACTGACGGCAACGGCGCCGACGTCTGCATCGAAGCCATCGGCCACCCCGCCGTCTACAAGCAGGCCTTCGAGGCCCGCGACCTGGCGGGAACCGTCGTGCTCGTCGGTGTACCCCGCCCTGACATGGTGCTCGAACTGCCGTTCATCGAGGTGTTCGGCCGCGGCGGCCAGCTGAAATCATCGTGGTACGGCGACTGCCTTCCGTCGCGCGACTTCCCCATGCTGGTGGCCTTGCATCAGCAGGGCCGCTTGCCGCTGGACAAGTTCGTCACCGAGACCATCTCGCTCGACGCGATCGAGGAGGCGTTCCACAAGATGGAGCGCGGCGAAGTGCTCCGCAGCGTGGTCGTGCTGTAGCGAGATGACGATCGAACTGGTGACCACCGACGGAACCTTCGCCCTGGACGGTGGCGAGTGGGACGTCACCAACAACATCTGGTTGGTCGGTGACGATCGAGAAGTTGTCGTCTTCGATGCAGCACACAACGCGCCGGCCATTGTCGCCGCAGTCGATGGGCGACGAGTGAAGGCGATCGTGCTGACACACGGCCACAACGATCACATCAACGCGGCTGTGCCGTTGCGTGACGCTGTCGACGCACCGATCTTGCTGCACGAGGCTGACCACATGTTGTGGAACGTCGTCTGGCCGGGCGACGAGCCCGATGGCGCAGTGGCCCCTGGTGGCCTGCTGAAGGTGGCCGGTCACGACCTCGCCATTCTGCACACCCCCGGTCATTCCCCCGGTTGCTGTTGCTTTCACGATGTTGCCAACGGCGTTGTGCTCAGCGGCGACACTCTTTTCTGCGGCGGTCCCGGGGCCACAGGTCGCAGCTACAGCGACGAGCCCACCATCTTGCGCAGCATCCGCGATCGTCTGTTGACCTTGCCCGACCACACTGTTGTGCACACCGGTCATGGCGACAGCACCACCATCGGCGCCGAGCGCGACCGCGTGCTTGCTCGTGCCGCCGAGCTCGCGATCGACAACTGACGGCTTCGGGCTGCGGCGCGTACGCTGGGGGAGTGAGTGGCGAGTGGACGGTGAACTCTTCGCACGGCGACGCGGGAACGTTCCATTCCGCCATTCCCACAGCTCGTCGTGCGGCGACGTTTCACACGGTTGACATACCAACACTGGTCCTCGGGTCAGCGCAGCCGGACTCCGACGTCGATCAGCGAATC
>JANLPB010000310.1:0-4356 GCA_031366885.1 Ilumatobacteraceae bacterium | reverse complement strand
CGTCCGGTCCGGCATTGGAGAGGGCGGGAGATCTGGCCGCAATCCTCACCAAGCTGGAGGAGGGCGACGTGCTGTTCATCGACGAGATCCACCGGCTGTCGCGAGCAGTCGAAGAGATTCTGTACCCCGCCATGGAGGACTTTCAGCTCGACATCGTGGTCGGCAAGGGCCCAGCGGCCTCCAGCATTCGCCTGACCCTTCCACCATTCACACTTGTTGGCGCCACCACCCGCACGGGCATGATCACCGGTCCACTACGCGACCGTTTCGGCCTGGTCGCCCGTCTCGACTACTACGCCGACGATGAACTGGAAGCCATCGTGCGTCGCGCGGCAGGCATCCTGCACGTTCGAATTTCCGTGGAAGGCGCGTGGGAAATTGCTCGTCGTTCCCGTGGCACGCCGCGCATCGCCAACCGTCTACTGCGTCGCGTTCGCGACTTCGCCGAAGTTCGTGGCGATGGCACCATTGCCGAGTCCACTGCCCGCGAAGGTTTGCGGGTGTTTGGCGTCGATGAGCGTGGGCTCGACAAGGTCGACCGGGCAATTCTCAATGCGATCTGTCAGCAGTTCGCGGGCGGGCCGGTGGGCCTCAGCACCGTTGCCATCAGCGTCGGCGAGCAGCCAGAAACCGTCGAGGACATGTACGAGCCATTCTTGATCCAACAGGGCTTGCTGGCCCGCACACCACGGGGCCGCATCGCGATGCCGGCGGCCTACGCGCACATGGGGCTGGCCGTGCCCACCGCCGAGCGGTCGCCCGGCCTTTTTGATTAACAGGCCTCAACGGCTCTCTGCGGCTCGAACGGCTCTCTGCGGCTCGAACGGCTCTCTGCTGATAGGTGGCTCTATGCGGGTAGGTGGCTCTATGCGGGTAGGTAGAGGGCGAGGAACGCCATCGTCTTGGCCCACGCCGCCTTTGCTGCAGCCTCGTTGTAGAACATTTCGCTCTCGTGATTATCGAATGCGTGCCCTGCTTGCTCCACGTTGAGCACAAAGCCTTCACGCCCTGCGATTGCGGCGCCGATTGCCTCGACACCTTCATTGGGAATGTATGCGTCCTGGTTTCCGAAGTGAAACAGCGTGGGGCAGTTCACCTGGTCGATCATGCCCACCATGTCGGGCACGCCTGAGCCGTAATAACTGATGCACACCGACGGGTCGGCATCGGCCGCCACCGCCCACGCAAGCGTGCCGCCGAGGCAGAAACCCATCACGGCAGGGGCACTCTCAAGGCCAGGCTGGGCGGTGAGGTGTGCGAGCGCGGCGCCGAGATCGCCGACCGCAGACGGGAAGTCCAACTGGCCAACCTTTTCGAAGCTCGCGCCGAGCCCAGCCTGGTCGTGCCCGGCCTCCCAGTTGGGGGAGAAGCGCCAAAACACATCGGGGGCGCCGACGAGGTAGCCAGCCGCAGCGAGCCGCTCAGCGACGGCCCGAATGTACGGCCCGACGCCGAAAATTTCCTGGATGAGCAGCACGGCGGCCCTCGGCGGTTGCTCTGGCGTCCAGACGTGAAGGTCCATGTCGCCGGCATCCCCACAGGCGACCCGGTCAGTGCGCAATGTGCTCATTCGAACATGGTGCCACACGATTTGGCTCGGTGCAGCATGAGGCCGGGGATGAACCACGGCGTTAACCTGTCAACCGCATGACCGACGCAACTGACGCCCAAGACGCTCCTGTCGGAGATGACGTTCGCGACTCACTGCCTGACGATCTCAACGCTCACGAGTACGCCGGTCCGTACGAGTTCCCCGACAACAGTCGGCGCCGAAAGCCCGGCGCGTTGTATCTCGCCTTCGCCGCGGTGTGCGTGGTTCTGTGGCTGGTGTACGCGGACAGTTCGGCACTGGTGAACAGTGGTTTTCTGTGGGCGGCGCTCCTGCTCGGAGTCGTCGGTCTGTTTTCCATCTCGTCGGGCTGGCGGATGAAGGTCGACGAGAAGCAGGCGTTGGTGGCTGCACAAGGAGCCGTTGGCTTCGCGGTGGGCCATGCGTCAGCGCAGCAGGTGTGGCGAGGCCTGCGTAGCCGGCCGACCTGGCGTGTCCTGATCTACTCCGCGGAGGACCCACCCCGGCGCCGCGGGCTTGTGCTGGTCGATGCCGTGAACGGCAACGTCGTTGAGCATCTGATCCAGGAGAACCCCATCGAAGAGTGGGACATCTAGGCACTCTGGTCCCGAATACGCCTAGCGGTCGTCGTCATCGTCGCTCGGGCCGTCGGCGGAGATCTGACGCAGCAGACGGCCCAGGTCCAATGCGATCTCTCGCAAACGGGCGAGCGTCGCATCGTTCCACTCATCTGGGGGAACGGCCGCAACGGCGTCGGCAAGAGCAACCGGATCCTTCGACGTTGCGAGAAGCTGGCCGGCCTCGGCGAGCCGCTCGTCGAGTTCGTTCGTCGCTGCGGGGACGGGGTGGCCGGATGCGTCACCGTGGGCCTCGCGAAACCGACGGGGCAGTGAACGAAACACGACGCTGAGGTCGCCGGGGGAGGCTGTGGTCATGTCTCCATGCTGCCACTTCGCAGCGCGGTCCGGCACGGTGCTGGACGTCAACGGGTAACCTGGTCCCAATGTTCGACGGTAAGTTTCGCGTCCCGATCGACAAGGCGGTCAAGCCAATTGGGAACGGCTTGCGTCGCACCGGTCTCACTCCCGATCACCTGACGGTGATGGGGTTGCTGGTCGCTGTCGGCGCAGCCGTCGCGATTGGCGCTGGTTGGCTGCGCCTGGGCGTGCTGTTGGTCATCCTCGCGGCGCTGCCCGACTTGCTGGACGGCGCGCTCGCCAAGGCGTCTGGTTCATCCAGCCAGCGTGGCGCGTTCTTCGATTCGACGATCGATCGTTTCGCCGATGCGCTGCTGTTCGGTGGTGTGGCGTGGTACTTCGCTGCGGGCGACCACCCACTGACAGCGATGTTGCCGTTCTCGGTGATGGCGCTGAGTTCCGTGATCAGCTACATGCGGGCCAAAGCCGAATCGTTGGGTCTCGATGCCAAGGGCGGCATCATGGAGCGGGCCGAGCGCATCATTGCGCTGCTGCTGGGCTTGATCTACGAGCCACTCCTGATGCCGATTCTGTGGATCACGCTCGGGCTCACGGCCATCACCGCTGTGCAGCGCTTCGTGAAGGTGTGGAAGCAGGCAGCTGTCGCCCCTGTCACCGCCGAGCGCATCGAACTTCGTCGCAGCCGTCGCATGAGCCGACGGGTAGTGCGAACCGAACGTCGTCGTACACGCATCTCGCGTGCCACAGGTCGTACGTCGATTCGTCGTGACTGATCCGGCTTCGGCCGCGGAGTCCGCTCGCAAGCGGCTGACGGGCGCTGCGACGGTCGGCACGTATCGACTCGGCGCGCTTGCCGCCAAGCTGATGCCCGGGCCCGTCGCTGCTGCCGCTGCCACGTCACTGGGTTTTGGGGCCAGCTTCTCCAGTCCTGCGAAGCGAGCAATGATCGAGCGACACCTCAAGCGAGTCAACCCGACGTTGCGCGGAGCGTCGCTGAGGGTTGCTGCGCAGCAGGCGTTCGATAGCTACGCCCGCTACTACGTGGAGAGCTTTCGCTTGCCTTCGCTGAGCGCGCGGACGGTGAATCGCAGCTTCACGGTTGACGGCTTCGAACACATCACCGATGCACTTGCGCTGGGCAACGGGTGCATTTTCGCGTTGCCGCACCTGGGTGGTTGGGAGTGGGCCGGGCGCTGGATGACGGACCAAGGCTTCAAGATGACTGTCGTGGTCGAGGCGCTGGAGCCGCCCGAACTGTTCGAGTGGTTCGCCGACCTGCGCAAGGAACTCGGTATGACTGTCGTCCCTACGGGGCCAAAGGCCGGGCCGGCGGTGCTGCGGGCACTACGCGACAACCAGATCGTGTGCCTCCTGTGCGACCGTGACTTGGACAAAAACGGTGTCGACGTCGAGTTCTTCGGAGAACGCACCACGTTGCCCGCGGGTCCGGCCACGCTCGCTCTGCGGATTGGCTCACCGATTTTGCCTGTCGGCTGCTACTTCACCGCTGCCCTCAACGGCCACCATGCGGTGGTGCGCCCACCGCTGTCTCTGCAGCGCTCCGGGGGCCTGCGAGAGGACGTCGCACGGATCACCCAGACGCTGGCGTACGAGCTGGAGTTCTTGATTCGTCGTGCACCCGAGCAGTGGCATCTCTTCCAGCCAAACTGGCCAAGCGACCCCGGCTACTGAGACGGACTTGATCGGTCGCAAAATTGTTCTTGCCGTTTTCTTGAAAGAAACTCTCATGCTGCGGCCAATGTGCCGATAACTCCTCGAAGTCCAACGGAAAGACGACGGGAGAATTGCGATGAAGAAGGTTCTATGGCGTTCACGATGGTCAGCTGC
>JANLPB010000307.1:0-10652 GCA_031366885.1 Ilumatobacteraceae bacterium | reverse complement strand
AACCCAGCCGACCCAACGATGATCGACCCGGCCACTCCAGTCGACCCGACGATGGTCATTGACCCCACCATCACCCTGCCGCCGATGGTCGACACCGAGCTCATCATGCCTGTCATTGTCGACCCCATGCAGGTGAGGCCCGAGGTGATGGCCGACCCTGACGATGGCGGCGAGATTGCCGCCGACCCTGACGATGGCGGCGAGATCTTCCAACCCGGCATCATCGTCGATGGTCTCCGAGATGACTTCGACGCTGCCGTCGACGTCTTTCACTCGGTGGGTGTTGCCGCCGAGAACATCGACTTCAGCGATTACGTCACCGATGCCCCCGCCGATTGGGGCGGCCAACCAATCGAGCAGCCGTACGGCGACCTTGTCGCGAATACCGAGGACTTGTTCGGCGACTCGATTGAGTCCGTGCAGGCGCCGGACGCCAGTTATGTGTTGGCAGACATGTCCGATGCCGGCGGAGCAATGATGGAAGGCGACCTGGCTTCGGCGGGCGCCGCTGTGCAAGCCGCTGTCGGTGACTATGGCGCCGTTGTGGACTCCGTCGTCGAGGTTCCCTACGAGGACCAGGTCGAGGAGGTCATCGTCGACTACGACGATGCCGCATCCAACGACGCAACCGACTTTGTCGAGGAGCAGGTTGAGGCAGTCACGGACATGGCCGACCAGGCGCAAGGCACCGTGGCCGGCATCGCCGACGACATCGGCCTGTGATCTGGACGACGGTGACCTGGACGACGGTGAGCTGGGTCGGGCGGGTCAGACGAAACGGAACGTGCTGAGCGTTTCCATGAACGGTTTGATCAGCCCGCCCATGGCACCAACCGGTGCGGTGAGCACGAATTGGAAGAAGTCGACCGTCTTGCCACTATCCAGGGCCGGAGCGAAGAACAACGCGTGGAACTGGGCGAGCTTCGTGCCGTCCGAGGTCAGCTCGACGCCCCGGATGTACATGACCTGGCCGCCGAAACGGACCAGTTTCTCGCCGTTTTCGGTGGCATCGGGCGACGAACGCTTCAGCCGAGCCCAGGTGGCTTTGGCCGCCGATTCGAAGTCGGTGGCGCGTGCGACCTTGTCGTGGCTGAGAATTGCGTTGACCCAGAAGCCATCGACTTCTTTGGGGAGGCGCACCACTGCGAGGGCGCCCGGCGCTTCGTCGAGAACCCACCCCAGCGGCACCGTGAAGACGAACGATGGGATGCCCTTGATGAGCTTGCCCGGGTGGACTACAGCGCGGGCCGCGATGTCGGCAGCAGATGGTTCCGTCATGAGTTGCGACGTTAGCGCACTTGCCGAAACCCGAAATCCAGAACCGGGAATGCTCCCGGTACGCCCGGGCCGTGGAATTTCTACGATGCCAACAGACAAGAGGGAAGGTGAACGACCATGGGTCTCTTCGATGTATTCGAGGAAGTGGTAGAGGATGTTGGCGGTGCCATCGTGGACACTGTTGTGGACACGGTCGAAACCGTCGTCGACACGGCGGAACAATCGGTTGAGGCCGTCGTCGACACGGTCGTCGACACCGCGCAGACCGTCGTCGAGACCGGGGTCGACCTGGGCGTCTCGGCCGCTGGCGATGCCGTCGACTGGTTCGGGCAGGCCGCCTCCGACGCAGGTGACTGGGCGTTGGAGACCGCCGACGACTACGTCTTCGACACCGTCGACTACATCACCGACGGCGCCGTCGATCTCGACTACGACGACGGCAACTTCTCCGCCAACGTTGATCTGGGGGTCGCCACCGCCGGCGTCAGCTTCGGTGAGGACGGGTTCGAGGGCAACGCCTCGGTCGACGTCGGCATCGCCTCCGCCGATCTTTCCTACGAGGACGGCAACTTCAACGCCGAAGCATCGGCAGGTGTTGCGTGGGGTCCGCTGCCGTACGTCGAGGGTCACGTCAAGATCGACGAGGACGGCACTATCGACATCGGTGGACAAGCCCAAGGCACGATTCCCACTCCGTTCGGTGCACTCAATGGCAGTGTCGAGGGCGGGTACCACCAGCTGCCCGACGGCAGCTGGGGGGCGTACGGCGGCGCCGACGCCACCCTGTACACGCCAACGGGTGTCACGGTGAGCGCCGGTGGCGAGTTCACTTACGAGGTCGAGGCCGACGGCGACGAGGTGTTCACCGCCGGTGGCCACGCCGGCGTCGGCGTCATCGGCGGGCCGTCGGTAGAGGTCGGTGGTGAGTACCACAGCATCGAGGACGACGGCACGTACAGCCAGGGCGGCAGTGGCTACGTGGAAGGCCAGGGGTACGGCATCGAGGGCCGAGCCGAAGGCAGCTACGAGAGCGTCACCGACGCAGACGGCAACACCACTGAGACCTACGAAGGCTCTCTCGAGGGCAGCGGCTATGGTCACGAAGTCGGTGCGGGCGGCACCTACACCGAGAACACCAACGCAGATGGCAGCTCCAGCACCTCGGCCGACGGATGGGTCGATGTCGACGGGCTCGACGCCGACGATCTGATGTCGGCGGCCAGCTCGTACCTCGGCGACGCCGCCGGCGATTCGATGGGCGGCCTTCCGAGTACCGACTCCATCAGCGACACCGTCTCAGATCTGGCTGGCTCGGGCGACCTGAGCGACGTGCTCACCGACATGGCAGGCGACAGTGGGCAAAGCATCGCCGACGTGGCCGGCGGACTTGCCGACAGCGGCAACTTCGACGACTTCTCGTCGGACATTGTGAGCAGTGAGGTGGTCGAAGCAGCCGCCGACGAAACGTGGGACGATCTTCTGGAATGAGCAACACGCCACCGTCGGCAACCTCGCCGTCCGCACCAACTTCCGCCGGGAGCGCTGGTCAGCAGCCTCCCGGCGCCGACGCGCTCATCATCGAGTTGGCCAAGGTGCTGACCACGTTGGGCCGTACCGATCTTGCCGGCCGCGCTCAGGCGGCGGCCGCCCGGCTCCGACGACCGAGCACCGTCGTGTGCATCGTCGGTGAGTTCAAGCAAGGCAAGAGCTCGTTGATCAACGCGCTGCTCGGTCAGCAGGTGTGCCCGGTCGACGACGACCTCGCCACCTCGGCAATCACGCTCGTACGGTACGGCGACCAGCCCGGGGCCGTGGTGCGGCGGAGCGACGGCGATCAGAAGGTGTCCGAGCCGGTACCGATCTCAGCCGTGCACGAGTTCGTCAGCGAGTCGGGGAACCCCGGAAATCAAAAGGGTGTCGAGCGCGTCGAGATCACGGTGCCCAGCGCCTTGCTCAAACAGGGTTTGGTGGTTGTCGACACCCCCGGCATGGGCGGCCTCGGCGCAGGTCACGCGGCGGCAACGCTTGGCTTCCTCCCCTTCGCCGACGGGCTGATCTTTGCCAGCGACGCCAGCGCCGAGCTGAGCGCGCCGGAGGTCGAGTTCCTGCGCCGCGCCACCGAATTGTGCCCGACAGTGCTGTTCGTGCAGACCAAGATCGATCTGTACCCGAACTGGCAGAGAATCATGGACCTCAATCACGGCCACATGGAGCGCGCCGGCTTTCGAATTCCAATGGTTGCGGTCTCCAGCGCGCTGCGCGACGAGGCGTTGCGCCGCAAGGACCGGTCGCTCAACGATCTCTCCCGTGTCCCTGAAGTCGTCAAACATCTCAACGACGATGTCGTCGGCCCGGCCAAGGCCACGGCCACCTCGCGTTCGGTGGCCGACGCGCTGGGCATCATCGGCCAGGTCGCGGCCGGTCTGCAGGCCGAACGAGTTGCCGCCGCCGACCCGAACGCAGCCAAGGAAGCAGTCGCCGCGCTGGAGGCAGCCAAGTCACGCCTGGACTACCTGCGCGGCCCTGCAGCGAAATGGAACGTGTTGGTCGGCGACCGCATCAGCGACCTCTCGAACGCCGTGAACTTCCAGTTCCGTGGCGCTACCCGGCAGATCTCACGGATGATGGACGAGCGCATCGAGGTGTTGGCCAAGGGCGACGAATGGGACGAGTTGGCCCGCTATCTACAGACGGTCGTGGCCGACGAAGTGACCAAGGTGTTCGTGCAGTTGGAGAACGGGCGTCTCAGCGTGCGCGACGAGGTGCTGGAACTGATGCGCGACGAGGACCTGGGGATCGGCGCGCCCGGTCAGGGTGTGGCCACGTTCGATCTGTCAGAGCTGTGGTCCGGCAAGGACCTCGATCCGTCGATGACCGGCGGCAAGAAGGCCCTCGGGGTCGGCCTCACCACCATTCGCGGCGCGCAGGGCGGCGTCATGATGTTCGGGATGCTCGGCTCCTTTTTGCCCACCGCGGCCGGCGTGCTGTTGATGTCGAACCCGGTGCTGCTGGGCGTCGGGGCGCTGTTCGGAAGTATGGGGCTGGCAGAGGACCGCAAGCGCAAGGTGGCAGTGCGCCGCCAAGCGGCGCGAACGCAGGTGCGCCAGTTCCTCGACGACGTTCAATTCGAGGTCGGGAACAAGATCAGCGCCTTGGTTCGTGACATCCAACGCGACCTGCGCGACGAGTTCGGCGATCGGCTTGCAGAACTGGTCCGCACATGCGTCGAGACAACCCAGCGCGTGCAGCAGGACAGCCAGAACTCCACCGCGCAACGGCAGGCGAGAGTGACCGAGCTCGACGCATCGATGAAGGCGTTCGCCCGTCTCCAAGCAGCGCTCGCCGCAGTGCCACGTGCGGCTACGGGCACTCCCACCGTTGCCGGAGCGTCGGCATGAACAACAGCGGCCCGATCGCCGAACAGGTCTTGGATGTGGCGCGCATTGCTGTCGCTGGCGCTCCGAACGATCAGACACGGGCGCAAGCCCAGGCCGTTGTCGACAGGCTGAGCGGGCCACTTCGAGTCGCGATCGCCGGACGTGTGAAGGCAGGTAAGTCGACGCTACTCAATGCGCTCGTGGGCGAACGGTTGGCGCCGACCGACGCGGGGGAGTGCACGAAGCTGGTCAGCCGTTACCGCCGCGGTGGCGGGTACCAGGTCTCGGCGTTGATGCGCGACGGCCGGTCCGAGCAGCTGGCCTTCACTCGCACCGGCGGCGCGCTCGATGTGCAACTGGGCGGCCTGTCCGAACGCGATGTTGTGTTGCTCGACGTGGTGTGGCCGACGACGGCCCTGGAGACCATCACCCTCATCGATACGCCGGGGCTGGCCAGCATCAACGACGACAACTCACGGCGCACTCGCGAGTTCCTCGAGCACCAGGACGACAAGCCGAGCGATGCCGACGCGGTGATCTATCTCATGCGACACGCCCATCGCAGCGACGTGGCGTTCCTCGACGCGTTCATGGACCGAAGCGTCACCTCCGCATCGCCGGTGAACGCAGTGGCCGTGCTGTCGCGTGCCGATGAAATCGGGGCGGGCCGCCTCGACGCGATGGAGTCCAGCACACGCATCGCTGCCCGTTATCAAGAGGATCCGCAATTGCGCGGGTTGTGCGCCGCCGTCGTGCCGCTGGCGGGGCTCCTCGCCGAGACCGGCCTCACATTGCGCGAGGACGAGGTGTCCGCGCTACGCATGCTGGCTGGCACCGATCCTGACGTGCTGGAACGAATGTTGCTGTCGGCCGACCAATTCTGCGACACCACGGCCAGCGACCTCACGGTCGAGCTGCGTAGGTCGCTGCTGGATCGCCTTGGCCTGTTTGGCGTACGCCTGGCACTGTCGGAGATCGGCGCCGGCCGCGGCACCACGGCTGCTGCCCTCGGCCCGATCCTGGTACAGCACTCGGGTCTGACAGCGCTGCGTCAGCTGATCTCGCAGCACTTCATGCCAAGGGCCAGGGTGCTGCAGGCACGATCCGGACTGGTGGCGTTGCGCTCGTTGGCCCGGTCACTGGAGCCAATCGTTCCCGCTCTGGCCGCCGACATCGACCGCCGGCTCGAGCAGTTGGAGGCCAGTACCGTCCAGTTTGCGCAGGTGCGTGCTGCGCATCTGGTTGCGTGCGGCGCGGCCGGCGTCGCGGCCTCTGAGCGTGGGGACCTGGAGCGTCTTTTCGCGTCGCCACCCTCACCCGCCAGCCTGGGCCTCGCCGCCTCGACCTCGGTCGAGCAGGTGCAGGTGGCTGCCGCGGCGGCCATCTCCCGATGGCGTACGCAGGCGGGCGACCCCTTGGCCGACCCGACCACCGTGGAGGTCTACGACATCGCCACTCGCGTGGTCGAGCAGGTGTACGGAGCGACGCTCACCCGCTGACGCGGCTATAACTGAGTCCCTTATGGCTGCCCCCCAGTTCGCCCCCACGCCCGTTGTTGACACTGCCCGCTTCTATACGTCACCGCCTGTGGTGCCCGACGCATGGTTGCCGAACAGGCCGGGCGAAGTGATCGGGTTCCAACCCAGTGGGTCGCAGCTGGGCAACCAGGGGCCGGACCAAGGGTTTGCCATCAAGATCGCCCGCGGTTTCAAGGACCGTCTGCAACTGCACGCCGGTGAGCACAGCGCCGACGCCATCAGCGGCTGCCTGGGCGTGGCTCTCCGTCGTGCCTCGCTGTTCAGCCGCGCTCCAGTCGTGCACGACCTCACTGTCGCCTTCACCATCTGGGGTTTCCTCGACGCCAACCCGCCCGCCGAGCTGCTCGCCGCCCGTGGCGCGCTGTTCGTGGGCGTCGGCCACGGTCACCATTACGCGGAAGGCCGCACCATCGCCGACATGATTCCCGAGTCAACGCTGAAGATGACACCCCAGCAGGTCGCGGCCCAGTATCCGGCCAACTGGAAGTCGCTGCTCGGCCTGTAAAGCCGGAACTGACACGCGGAACGGCCCCCGGGCCGCCGAAGCGACAACCCGAGGGCCGAACCAACTAGCAGTTGCTACTTGTACGTGTGTTGATCAGCCCGTGACCGACGGCGGCAGCATTACCGAGTCGACCAGGAAGACCGTGGCGTTGGCTGTCTGAATGTCGCCGACAATCACCATGGTGGTGCCGTTGACCGTGATCTTGTCACCAACGACCTTGATCGGCAGGATCTCGCCGGTGAAGGTGGTCAGCTCGGTCTTGCCGGCCAGATCGGCTGCGGACAGACGCTCCGGGATGACATGGAAGCCGAGGACGGTGGTCAGCAGGCCGCTGGGGTCGGCGAGTGCCGCGTCCAGGGTGGCCTTGTCGAGGGCGGCGAATGCGCAGTCGGTGGGGGCGAAGACCGTGAGGGCTTCGGCACCGTTGAGCGTGTCACCAAGGCCGGCAGCCGTGACGGCGGCGACGAGGGTGGTGAGGACCGGGTTGTTGCTGGCGGCGGTTGCCACCGGGTCGTTGGTCATACCCTCGAGCGTGCCTTCGGCGTCGCCACCTTGAACGGCGGCAACAATCTCATCGGCAGTGCAGAGCTTCGACGAATCGGCCGGAGCGGCCGTTGCTGCTTCGCCTGTCACCGACGGGGGCAGCATCACGTGGTCAATGAGGTACACCGTGGCGTTGGCTGTCTGAATGTCGGGCACCAGCACGTTGGCCTGGTCGCCACCAAGGCTGATGGACGAGCCGCCAGCGTTGATCTTGAGGACCTCACCGGTGAAGGTGGTCAGCTCGGTCTTGCCGGCCAGATCCTCGGACGACAAGCGCTCGGGGATGACGTGGAAGCCAAGGACGGTGGTGAGCAGGCCGCTCGGGTCGGCCAGCGCCGCCTTCAGGGTGGCCGGGTCGAGGGCGGCGAATGCGCAGTCGGTGGGGGCGAAGACCGTGAGGGCTTCGGCACCGTTGAGCGTGTCACCAAGGCCGGCGGCGGTCACTGCGGCCACGAGGGTCGTGAGCACCGGGTTGTGCGAGGCGGCGGTTGCCACCGGGTCGTCGGCCATTCCTTCGAGCGTGCCGGCAGCGTCGCCACCTTGGACCGCAGCGACGAGATCGTCCGCTGAGCAGATCTCGGCGGATGACATGGCCGGGGCCATCGTCGTGTCGGTCATCATTTCGGTGGTTTCGGGTGCCACTGACTCGGCCGGGGCGACCGATGTGTTGCTGGCTTCCTTGTCGTCACCGCATGCTGCGGCAACCATGGAGAAGGCCGCCAGGGCGAGCATGCCGTGGAGTACCTTGCTGGACTTCTTGGTCCGGGACTTCATGAGGGATCCTCTTTCTTGGTGGATGTGAGGGGGTTGTGTTGGGGGGTTCCACGGTTCACGCTGAGCCGTGTTGTGTTCCCACGAACCGGCTGGCCCGTGGAGATGGAGTCGGCGTCAGTTGCTGTTAACTGACGTCGACGAAGATGGACATCCAGCCGCTGGCGCCGTTGGGGAACGGCTCGGCTCGTTGGTCGGTTTGCAGTGCGCCGTTTGCATCGGTTGCACGAACGGTGATGCGGTGACGCCCGGCGGGGGCATCCCACTCCAGCCGCCACTGGCGCCAGGTGTTCTCGCTCCAGTCGTCGGCCAGTTCCGCTTCGACGAATTCGCCGTCGTCGATGGCCACTTCGACCATTGAGATGCCGACCGTTTGAGCCCAGGCGACACCACCGATGACGAACTTGCCGGCGGCGATCTTTGCCAGGGTGCGAGGGGCGTCGATGCGGGACATCGTCTTGATGGGGGCTTGCTCGTCCCAACCGCGCTTGACCCAGTACTGGTCGAAGTCGGCGAAACGAGTGAGCTCGATCTCGGTCAACCACTTCGTCGCCGATGTGTAGCCGTACAGGCCGGGCACCATCAGGCGGGCGGGGAAACCATGGTCGATGGGCAGCGGCTCGCCGTTCATTCCGATCGCGATCAGCGTCGGACGGTCGTAGGCCGCAGCCAGCGGGAAGCCACCGGTGTAGCCGTCAACGGAGCGCCCGACGATCTGGTCGGCGCCGGTCTTGACGCCTGCCTCATCAAGTAGTTCGCTGAGGGGAAGACCAAGCCAGCGGGCGGTACCGGTGAGCTGGCCGCCAACCGTGTTGGAGACGCAGGTGAGCGTGATGTCCTCCTCGACGAGCTGGCGCTCGAGAAGATCGGCATACGAGAAGCGCAGTTCCTTGTCGACCATTCCCGTGACCTTCAGCTCCCAGTCTTCGGTGCGCACCTGCGGGACGGCCAGCGCGGTGTCGACGCGATAGAAGTTGGCGTTCGGGGTGAAGAACGGCGAGACGCCGGGGGCTTCGACGGCCACAGTGGCGGGTGTCGCCGGCAGTGGGTCGGCAACCTTCGGCAGCACCACGGCGTTGCGAGAAGCGGTGGCATCGAAGCGGGTACGCAGCGCTCGCCCAGCGGTGGTGGCAAGGGCGGCGCCGGCGGCGACAGCGCCCGAAACGATGAGGAAAGAACGGCGGGAGGAGGCACCGTTGCTCTGCATCGTTGTGGGCGTCGCCGCCGCCATGGCAGCCGGGTCAGCGTCGATCTGTTCGTTCGTGAGGGCGGGATCTGCGGAAACCGCAGGAGTGGCAAGGCGCCGGAGCAGGCGGTAGGTGCCGGCGCCGGCGACGCCGGCGAGAACACTGGGAATCACGGCCGAGAGCGGTGAACCGGTAGCTGTCTGCGATGCCCAAATGCCAACGGCTGCGAAGGCGGCGAAGCCGATCGTGGGGATCAGCGGGCGCCGACGGCCCAGCAGGCCGAGGATGGCAGCGAACACGACGCTGAAGGCAAGAATGCCAACGACCAAGGCGATCTTGTCGTTCTCGCCGAACGTCTCGATGGCGAACTCCTTGACGGAGCGGGGCACCGCGTCGATGACGGCCTCGGCGACCGACACGACGGGGCTCTGCCACTTGGCGACGAAGCCGGCCGCCAGTTCGCCGGTGGCGAGCGCCGCAGCACCTGCAAGCAACCCGCTGGAAGTGGCAGCGAGACGGCCGGGGACGGCCGTGCTGCTCGCGGGTGTGGTGCTGTTGGGCATGCACTCTGTTCGGAGTACTCAATGAATCGGATTGGACATTCGACGAAGTTTCTTCGGCCGTGTCACGATTGCTTCATGTCGCAACCAATGACGCCGCAACCAATGACACTGACCGACGAGCAGCGCGAGTTCAGAGGCGTGGTCCGCCAGTTCGTGGAGGCCAAGATCGCTCCTTTGGCCGGCGATATTGATCGTTCGGGCGAGTACTCGTGGGAGACGTTCGAAGCGCTCAAGTCGATGGAACTCACCTCACTCAGTTACCCCGAGGAGTACGGCGGCAGTGGAGCCTCACTGGTCGACCAGGCGATCGTGGCCGAGGAACTGGCACGGGCGTGCGTCTCCACCAGCCTTCAGTTCCTGATCTCGAAGTTGGGCATGTTGCCCGTCATCAACTTCGGGTCGCACGAACTGAAGTCGAAGTACATCCCGCGCATCTGCACGGGCGAGAGCCAGTGCAGTTACGGCCTCAGCGAGCCCGATGCCGGTAGCGACGTCGCGTCGATGACCACCAAGGCTGTGGCCGACGGTGACAGCTGGATCATCAGCGGCACCAAGTGTTGGATCACCAACGCGGGCATCAGCGATCTGTACACCGTGTTCGCCCGCACCTCCGGAGATCGCCACAAGGGCATCACCGCCTTCCTTGTGGAGGCCGATTGGGGAGTACAGGTCGACAAGCTGGAGCACAAGCTGGGCATCAAGGGTTCGCCCACAGGTGTCATTCGCCTCGACGAGGTTCGTGTGCCCGATGCCAACCGAATCGGCGAGATCGGAGAGGGGTTTGCGGCCGCGATGCACACGCTGGATCGCAGTCGCCCCACAATCGGCGCGCAAGCCGTCGGCGTTGCACAGGGCGCGCTCGACTACTCGGTCGGCTACATGAAAGAACG
>JANLPB010000304.1:0-2416 GCA_031366885.1 Ilumatobacteraceae bacterium | reverse complement strand
TCTTGCCGGAGCCGGATTGGCCCACCAAGAACGTGTGACGCGAGAAGCCCGAAGCCTTCACCAGCGCCGACGTGCCGCTGCGACCGGAGCGACCGATCGGCAACCCGGCAGCGCTGCCCAGGCCCTGCTGGACGAGCTGTGCGATGTACTCGTCCGGCGCCGCTTCCAGCGAGGCCTCGGTGAAACCAACGGGAACGAAAGGAATCACACCGTCAGGTCCGATCTCCGCAACCACGTCGCCGGTACCGGAGACCGAGCGCAATGCCAAACCCACTTGGGCGCTGCGGACAAGACCACCGCTGTGCGCACCGAGCCCGTCGGTGTCGAGGTCGACCTGCACCGCCTGACGCTCACTGACCTGCAAGTCGTGCACCTGCATCAGCAATCTCGTACCACCGGTGGTACTCACGACGGCAAACCCGCCAACCTCGAGGCCAGAGTCGAACCCAGTCGTGAAACCGACTGTTCGCCCCGAGACGGACCACGCCAACGTGATCCCGGAGATCATGCCCAGCAGCTCCGTTCGGGCCTCCGCGGCGGTGTGCTCCGTCATTGCGTCAGCCCAACAACACGCGCAGGGCGGGAACGATGATCACGATGCCAAGAACCAGCAGTAGGTAGAACGCGATGTGGGACCGGTGGCTACCCACCCAGTCGTGTGCGCGGTCGAGGCGGGCGCGCATGGCGGGCGAACCGCGGTAGAGGACGGCGATGATCAGCAACATCGTCCAGGTCGTCACCGTGAGAAAGACGAGCAGCTCAATGAATCGCGCCAGGTTGCCGGCCTTCGCCTGCATCAGGATGGCGCCCGCCGCCAAGCCGACCGGGTACGGCGCCATCGCCACCCCCGCAAGGAACGAGCCGCGCCCACCCAGCCCACGCAACTTGACGTCGAGCGCCGACTCGGCGTTCGGGTCCTTCGTGGCTGCCTTCGCACGGGTACGGAAGGCCAACGCGATGAGCGCAGCGCCCATGACGACGAGCGCAATGTTCAAAACGGTGCTGGGGTCGGTGTCCTCCTTCACCCGTCCATGGACGACAAAGGCACCAACAACCGCAAACAGACCGACGATTGTCGCCCAGCCGGCGACGAAGGCAATCGCGTTCGAACGCTTACCGCCGCCGGTCACCGCAAAGAGGCCGAGCACTCCCAGCGGCGTGATGCTGGCCACGAGTCCGAGAAGGATGAGATTGACAAGCACTGCAGGCACGGAGCGTGACAGTAGCCCACGCGCTGAGTAGTGACGGAGCGTCGCAGTCGCGGCAGGAACGACGCGCTCACGACTAGCCTCCGACGCGTGACTTGGCTAGCAGTCGTTGAAGAACTGGACCCAGGGCTGGAGTCTGCGTGCACAACCCATCCGACCTGGTTCTGTGAGGGTGCCTGGAACCTGACGCACAACCACATGCTGGCGCGCGCTGCGGATTGGTTGGTCACTCGTCCCCTCGTTGCCCTCATCGTCTTGCTGGTCGCGTGGATTCTCAACCGCTACCTTCGTCGTGTCGTATCCGCCTTCGTCACCCGCCTTTCAACCAGCCGTCAGTTGGCCAACGAAGCGATGCAGAAGTTCGGCATGGATCGACCTGACAGCGCGTCGGTCGTCGGCGCTCGAGAAGAATCACGGGCGTCGACTCTTGCAGCGGTCAGCCGCGCCAGCGTCTCCTGGTTCGTGTGGACCATTGCCGTTTTGATTGTGCTGGGCATCTTCAACATCAACCTCGGGCCCCTGCTTGCCGGCGCGGGCATTGCCGGCATCGCCGTCGGTTTCGGCGCTCAGAGCCTCGTCAGAGATTGCATCTCCGGCTTCGTCATCTTGTTGGAAGACCAGTGCGGCGTGGGCGAGGAGGTCGACATCGGCGAGGCCGTCGGCACTGTCGAGACCATCACGCTGCGGATGATGAGCGTGCGTGGCGCTGACGGCACGCTGTGGAATGTCCCCAACGGCGTGATCCAACGCGTCGGCAACCGCACTCGCAGCTGGTCGCAGGGTCTCGTTGACATCACCATTTGGTACGACGGCGACATCGCCGACGCGTTGGTCGCAGTCAATGAGGGCATCGCCATCGCCGTTGAAGTACCGGAGGTTGCCGAGGTGCTCCTTCAGCCTCCGGCGGTCCTGGGGGTCGAGCGCGTCGACGCGACGGGCACCGTCCTACGAGTCACGGTGCGCACGCGCCCGGGCAAACACTGGGCGGCGATGCGCGAAGTGCGCCTCGCCATCCGGCAATCCTTGATCGAGCACAACATTCCGCTCTACCCGCCAGTCGTGCCGCTCGGGCCGGTCCCCCCAACCCGATAATCGCCCACGTCACCGGTCCGAGTGCCACGTCACCGGTCCGAGTGCGACGTCACCTGTCCGAGTGCCAGACGACCATACGAGTGCTCACTCGTACCCCGGGGTGCGAGTGAGCACTC
>JANLPB010000299.1:0-7987 GCA_031366885.1 Ilumatobacteraceae bacterium | reverse complement strand
CGCCGCCGACGATCACGACTGGTGTGTTCCAGGACTCCGCCATCTCGACACGCTAGATCGAAAACGTCCGGACCTCATTGGGGTGCGGATCTCTTGTTCTGGCGGGGCTAGTAGGGGCGTGATGGGCCGCAGATTGGTTTGCCGGTGCCGTAGTAGCGGCGGTCGGGTTTGATGGTGAACGTGCGGATGATTTCGTCGGTGTCGGCTGTGTCGCGCGCGACCGGTACGGTCGAGAGTATGGCGCTGCCCCATCGAAGTGTGACGACTGCCCGCTGGTGCTTCAGCACGTTGGTCGCCCTCGACCTCGCAGGGGCGGCCGTCGCTGCTCGCCACCGCATTGCTGGTGAACCCCTCGGCGTTGGTGCCTCCCTCGACCCTCGATCTCCCGCCGTCAGCGCGTTCTGGGGCACCGGCCTTTCGGCTCCTCTTGTCTCGCTTGTGATGGTGGCAGCCGTAGCGGTCCGCCGGCCGGCCCTTCTGCGTCCCGCGGGAGCGCTGTTCGCGCTGGGCGCTCTGTCCGAGCCCGTGATGTGGGGGCGACGACCGTGTCCCTGGTCGGCTCGAGCGGGCGTCATCGGGCACGTGCTGCTCGCGTTGGTGATGAGCTTGCCTGGGCGCGACCATGGCTGATTGGCGATCTGACGTCACGGGTCCAAGTGCATCCGCGCTCGCCGACCTTGTCGCACGGGTGATCCGGTCCGGAGCGGTATCCGAAGCGCGCACCGCGCGTGTGGTAACCGACGGGTTGCAGCACATCGTGGTAATTCTTGATGAGGATCTCGTTGCGTGGTTCCCCCGCGACCAGCACGCAGTGGAGTCGCTTCGAACTGAGGCGAGGTTGCTGGCCCATCTCGAAGGTCGAGTGTCAGTTCCGCTGCCGGTGCCCGTGCACGTGGATGAGTCGTTCACCCCCACCGAATGCTGCACGGAGTCGTGACAAGTCGTCAGGCATTGGGTGCGCTCAGGCAAAGCGCTCGTGAGCGGCTTCTCGACGATGTCGGTCAGTTCTTGGCCGAGCTCGCACTTCTGCAGTTTCTTCCCTGGCCGCGAGTGCGGCGACTGTATCTTTGGAACGCTTTCGTGTGCTCCGCGAGCGTGCCGACCGCCTCGTGGTCCCGCTGTTGTGGAAGCACCAACGGCAGTGGTTCGATGAGTTGTTCAAGGCGATTGAGGCAGTGTCGTTCGAGCACAAGCCACGCTTGATCCATGGTGATCTGGCGCCGTACCACCTCCTTCACGATCCCGAGTCAGGTCACCTGACCGGCGTCTTGGACTTCGGTGTGGCCGGGCTCGGTGATCCCGCGACCGATCTCGCCTGCTTGCTTTCGGTCTGGGGTGAGCGCTTCACTGGGCGTCTCGCTCACCAATGGCACGCGGCCTTTGACTCATTGACCGCGCCCGGTTGGTCGCGATGGCGTTGCCACTCGAATGGGCGGTAATAGCGCTCGAGACGAACGCCACGGACATGGCGGTTGCGCACATCGGTCACTTGGCGATCGACGTCGCCCCTCTTGGCACACCGTTCGGCTCTGTCACCTGAGCAACGCCCGAACACCCGCAGGCGGCGGAATCTGGATCTCCGACGCGGTGGTACGGTTTCTCGCAACACCGGCATTCGCCGGACGACAACGGGGGCACGATGTCGGTCGTTCTGGTTACTGGGTGCAGCACTGGCATCGGGCTCGAGGCGGCACTCGCCTTCGCTCGTCGTGGCGACACGACGTACGCCTCGATGCGCAATCTCTCCAAAGCGGACGGCCTGCGTGACCGCGCTGCAGCCGAAGGTCTCAGCGTCGAAGTCATTCAGCTCGATGTGACGGATAGCGCCTCGGTAGTGGCCGCGGTCCGGTCGATTGAATCCAGCCACGGGGCAATCGATGTCTTGGTCAACAACGCCGGTATCGGCAGCAGCGGCCCGATCGAGTCGATCGATCTGGAGAAAGCGGCTGCGGTGTATGACACCAACATCTGGGGCGCGTTGCGGACCATTCGGGCAGCACTTCCGGCAATGCGGGCCAAGGGCAGCGGTGTGATCGTGAACGTCACCTCTGTCGCCGGTCGTGTGCCCGGGTCGCCATACGGCGGTTTCTACTCTTCGAGCAAATTCGCCTTGGGTACGTTGTCGGAGGCGCTTTCGTGGGAGGTAGCGCCGTTCGGTATCAGGGTGGCGTGTGTCGAGCCTGGTTTCTTTGCGACGGAAATCTTTGCGAGCAGTGATTGGACGGTGCCCGCCCTCGCGAGTGTGTACGAAGCCGACCAGAACTGGGTGAACGACTTTTACGTGAAGAGCGGTGAGGCGATGGGGGCAGACCCCGCTATCGCCGGGGCGAAGATCGTGGAGGTAGCCACGGCTGACGCAAGCCCGCTTCACAACCTGGTGGGCGACGACGCGCACGTCTTCGTCGATCTAGTGGCACAAGCGGGAACGTTCGAGGGATGGATACCGGTAGCGACGCAGATCATCGAAGGGGTCGCCGGCCCGCGACCAGGCGGTCCCGGCACGGGCTGACGGATCGCGCAAGGCACTGGATCGGTGTACTGAGAATCGTCCCGGGCGATCGGGACACACGGTTCTTCCGGTCGGGACACGTGGCGTCGTACAACGGGCGGTGAGCGGCACCCGCCGCGAACGGGAGGAACCATGTTCACCACCACCATCAAAGAACGGACACGTCTGAGCAGCAGGATCTCGCTTGCCGCGAGCGTTGCGGCCGTGGGGCTGTGGGCTGCGCCCGCTGGCGCGGCCGGACCGCCGGTCGAACGATTCGACGGTATCTACGCCACCTGTGACGGCCTCGGCGAGATCTTCGCGGTCTCGTTGCCGGCCAACGAGAGGGCACAGTGGGTGCCAACGTTCGCACTCGACAGCGGCCAGGTCCTGATACCCGTGTCGTACGAATACCGACTGACGTTCACCCCCACCGGTGGCACACCGCAGACTCAGGTGAAGTCCGGCTCGCGCAGGGCACCGGCCAATGCGACGATCGACCGGTGCGTTGCCAATGGCACTCAGACAAATGCTGACGGAACCATCGAGCTGCACCTCGAGGCCAGGTTGGCAGTGCACCCGTGACTTCGACATAGTCAGCCGAGGGTCAGCGAGGAGTGGACGGAACAGGGGAATGTTCTGGCAGGATGACTGACAGTCTTTCTTGGAGGTTCGGCCACGATGAGCAACGACACACAATGAGCAACGACACGCAATCAGGGGCGCCGGTGACGGCACCCGTGCTCGACTGGGCATCCGACTACGACATTTTCGATTCCCAGTACGTCTCGGACCCGTACGGCATCTGGGACGACCTGCGCCAGGCGTGCCCAATGGCGCATACCGACCGGTGGGGCGGGTCGTGGCTGCCCACCCGCTACGCCGACGTCTATGCAATCGCGCACGACATCGAAACGTTCCCCTCCGGAAACGGCATCAGCGTGGTGCCGATCGTCGATCTGGGACCCGGCGCCACTCCCGCGCCTGCGGTGCTCACCTCCGGTGTGCCGCCGATCAGTGCCGACCCTCCGCTTCACACGTGGACGCGGCGCCTTGTGTTACCAACGATGAGCCCAGCCCGCGTCGCCGAATACGAGATCTTCACTCGCGAGCTGTGCCGACGGCTGGTCGACGATGTGGTCGAACGCGGCGAAGGCGACGCCGCCGCCGAGTACGCACAGCAGATTCCGGTGCGCGTGATCGGCCACATTCTCGGAGTGCCGGACGACATGTCTGCCACCTTCACGGAATGGGTGCGCGACGTACTCGAATTCGCGCACGATCCGGAGCGACGGCGGCGCGGGGTAGTCGGCATCGTCACCTACCTACAGGGTGCCATCGCCGAGCGGCAGGCAGCACCCAAGGATGACTTCATCACCGAACTGCTGCAGTCCGAGCACGACGGTGAGCCGATTGGTGATGCGGTCGTGATGGGCATGTGTGCGTTGCTGCTCATCGCCGGTATCGATACCACGTGGTCGTCGATCGGCTCGACGATGTGGCATCTGGCCACACATCCCGACGACCGTCGTCGGCTGCTGCACGAGCCTGAACTGATGCCGACCGCGATCGAGGAGTTCTTGCGGGCCTACGCGCCCGTGACCATGGCCCGTCGCCTGGTGGAGGACAAGGATTACAAGGGTTGCCCGATGAAGGCCGGCGAACGAGTGCTGATGAACTTCCCAGCCGCGAACCGCGACCCAGAAGTCTTCCCGCAAGCCGATCAGGTGATCCTCGACCGGCAACAGAATCGTCACCTTGCGTTCGGCGCCGGAATCCACCGCTGTGCAGGCTCGAACCTGGCTCGGATGGAGCTTCGAGTTGCGGTCGAGGAGTGGCTGGCTCGCATCCCCGAGTTCGAGGTAGTCGACCACGCCAAGGTGACGTGGGCGGGCGGCCAGGTGCGCGGCCCGCGCACTGTGCCCATCCGCGTCGGCTGACTCGCCTCGACGGGTTTACGCCGGGGTGTGGACCACTTCGATCACGGTTGTCGATCGGTAGGTCGTGGTCCCAAGGGAGTCCGCAACCCACTCCCGCGAGATTGTTTGACGAGCCAGCACCGCTGACCCGGCCCCTGGGATCTCAAAACCGTTCGCGAAGAGGTACGAGCCACCACCCTTGGCTTCGCCAGGGTGCAGGTGATCAAACAGCTCGACGAAGTCCCCAGGATCACCGGGGTTGGGGCACCCTGAGAGCACTTCCGTCGGGTCGCCGAGGGAGAGCAAAATCGACGCATCACTGATCTGCAGCGGAGGCACCGGCCCCCCTGGAACAGCCGCTGCTTTGGGCGGACTGGTGGTCAACAGGCGCGCCTGTTGCACGCTGAATGTGCCGTCGCCGAGCGACATCAACATGTCGCACTCGAAGAAGTGCACCGTCAGGTCCGACGTGATCTCCAGTGGCGTCTCGACCGATGGGAGCTGATCGAAGAGGTTGACAGCAGCGGTTCCCTGAATGCGCAGTTCGCCGGTTGCCACCGTGTTGTCGGTACCGCAGCACAGGTACAGGGTGATGGTGGAGGTGAAGTGGACCTCCGCGCTCATACATCTGTCGAACGCCGCGTCCTGGGCCGGATCGTCCTCGACTCCCAACAGCGCCGACTGGCGGCTCAGGCCCAGGAGCAGCGTGAGAACGGTGAGGTCGTGAGCGTCGCTGCAGTGTTTCGTGACGCCCGTCAGGTACGCCTTGATGATCTCGCCGACGCGGCCGACGGCTGATCCATCCGTCTCGTTGCCAGTGAGTTGCGCTGCTCGTTCCGCCTGCAGGATCACCATGATGGCTGCCTGGAGCTCCACCTGCGTCGCCGCATCCACCTGACCAGCTTCTGCTCGTACGAGCGCTGCATCGCCCAATCGTTTGCCGGCGTCGGCGATCGCGTCGAGGGCAGCCGCAATCGTGTTGTTGGCTTCCGCCTCGCTGAGGTCGTGCGATTTCAACAGATGCAGCGTGTTCGCGATAACGAAGTCCTCGAGGGCGATGATGTCACGCGCTTCGGTGGCAGTGATCGTCGAGATGTTCCATTGTGTCGGTGTTTCGTTGACGGCGCCGTAGCCGCTGAAGTGTCCGAGGACCAACCGCAGGGGGCCATCCTCGGGTACGACGATCTGTGGCACAGCCGCTGCGCCATCGGCCGATTCGTCGTAGCCGAACCCACGAGTGCCGCCACCGATCTGTGGTCCGGTGATCGTCAACACGGCGGGCTCCACCAGCGACAGACCGCTGGGTTGGAACTCGGCCGCGGCGACGTAGCCGGGAAGACCGTCAAGGCTCGCAAGTGGGCTCATGGTGACGGTGACCGGGACGACTGTCGCGCCCTTTGGGAACTCCACGTGGAACGTGGTGCCATCGGCTGTGGCAGTGTCGAGCGTGAGTGCCGAGTCGGGCCCGATGACACCGGTCACGGCGCCCGCGGCGGCAACCTTTGGGCGAACCGGCACGTAGACATCGGAGAGCTTTCCGGCTGCCTCGACATCGGTGGCGGTTGGATTCACCGGCACGTCCGAGGCGCCCGAACCAATGGGTGCATTCGTGCTGGAGGAGGCACCCTCACCAACTCCGCCACTCCCTCCGCCACTGCAACCACACAACACAGCGATCGACAAGATCAGTATGCGGTGAGTCACATGCTTAGCCTGCCAGATACTCGCTCAGGCGTGTGTCGGCGTCGTCGCCGAACAGGATCCGGGCGACTTCGTCGAGCCCCGACGACTGGCGGATCACGTCGTCGCTGACAACTTGCTCGATCTTCGACCGGCGGCGCATGAAGTCTTCCAACT
The DNA here is from genome assembly GCA_031366885.1 of Ilumatobacteraceae bacterium. Lineage (GTDB taxonomy): Bacteria > Actinomycetota > Acidimicrobiia > Acidimicrobiales > Ilumatobacteraceae > UBA668. The sequence goes on along the minus strand of JANLPB010000299.1, from coordinate 1,723 downwards.
TCGTGATCATCTCTGTGCTGGCCGCGAGGTGAAGCTCGACGCGGAGGTAGTCGGCGTTTTCCATGATGTCCTCACCCATACGGGGGTCGTCACGAATTGCTTCGAGCATCGAGAACGCGCGTCGGCCGTAGCGGCGCCACAGCCGGTCGCTCAATGGCTCCACATCGGGCTTGGCGCGCAATGCGTCGATCTTCATCAGGCGCGCCTGGCGGTAGAACTCGGTACGAGTTGCCTTCGCCGGCTCGCCGTACCAGTTCTTGAGATCGTTCTCCAGCGGAATGCCGAGCGACTCGACAGCCTCAGCCACCTCCTCGCCGATGTTGAGGCAGTCCGTCAACTTGCCGCCGAAGATGGTGACCAATCGCGCCCGCCGGTCGGTTTCCACCGCATGTTTGCGGCTGAGCGAGGTCCAGTCGACGTCCTTCTGATCGGCGCCGCCGGTGTTGACAACCAAGGGGCGTACACCGCAGCGCTCGGCAATGATGTCGGCAACGGAGAGCGGCTTGTCGAGGTTGAGCCGATGATTGATCTGTTCCAGCAGAAACGTTCGGTCGTCATCGGTGACCTCGGTGAAAGGTTCGTCGATGCGGGTATCGGTCGTCCCGATCACCGATCGTGAGCCCATCGGAATCACGTAGAAGAGACGCTGAGTGTCGTCGAAGAATGCCAGTACGCGCTGGTGCTTGTCGGTGGTCAGCCTGGGTACGACGAGGTGAATGCCCTTCGAGTACACGATGCGGTGGTCAGTCTTTGCGCCCCACCCGCCGTTCAGCTGGTCGACGAACGGGCCGGCAGCATTGACCAAGACCTTGGCCGAGGTGGAGAAGATCTCACCGGAATCGAGGTCGCGCAACTGTGCAATCCATCTGTCGCCAGCTCGTTCGGCTGAGAGCAGCTCGACGTAGTTGGCCGCCGTGGCACCAGCGTCCATTGCCGAACGCACGAAGGAGAAGACGAACCGCGAGTCGTTGTCGATGAGGTATGCATCGCGGTACTCGATACCGCCGCGCACCGACGTCGTATCAATGACGGGTTCTTCCTCGCGGATCTTGTCCTTGCTCAGCAGCCTGGGGTAGCGAGTGCCGAACTGACCGATGATCCAGTAACCCAGCGCGCCGATGGCGGCGAACCACGGCGGGTAGGGCGACGTCGTGTCGAGGCTGGCGAGGAAGCTGATCTCCTTGATGTTGTCCGGGTAGGCCTTCATCAGCCGATTTCGAGAGCGGCACAACTTGAAGACCAGCAGCAGCTCATAGTTCTCCAGGTACTTGAAACCGCCCCATACCAGATTCGACGATTCCTGGCTGGTGAAGTGGCCAAAGTCGCCACGGTCGATCAGTGCGACCGAAGCGGCGCGACCCGAGAGCGCTGCCGCGGTCACTGCGCCGTTGATGCCGCCGCCGACAACCAACACGTCGAAGAAGCCGTCGCGGAGGTTCTCGATGTGAGTTCGTCGGGAAGCCATGCACTCATCTTGGCCGCAACTTGCGGCAACCCCTACTTTCTGCGCGGAGCGAATTCCGTCGAATGCGACGGAACCGATGTGAGTGCTGCACACTGGCCGCATGACCGCCGTTCGTCTTCGCCCTGTCCAGCGCGATGACCTGACCTGGATGGTGGAAATGGCGGCCGACCGGGAATCCGTAGGCCCGCACAATTGGGGTGGGCACACCGACGTCGATGAACTGCTTGGCCGTCTCCACCACCAGTTTCAATGCGACGG
>JANLPB010000248.1:0-3254 GCA_031366885.1 Ilumatobacteraceae bacterium | reverse complement strand
CCTGCGTCGCGAATTGACACGTCGGCCCGGGCGCCTTGCCCGGGCCGACGTTCGCGTTCTGGCACGATTTCGGGGAGTAGACTATGCGTCCATGGGGCTCGAACAGCGTGACGGATACCGGCTATGGGAGGGCGGGCCCGTCCCCAAGGGTGCCGATGGGTTCACGCTCCGCTCGCTCGTCATTGTGCGCCGCGGCAAAGCCTCGCCGTACCTGTTGCGCCACGAACTGGTGCACGTTCGCCAATGGCGGCGTTACGGGGTGTTCGGTTTCGGCGTGCGCTACATCGGTCACTATGCGCTGTGGCGTGCCCGCCGCAAAGGACACCGTGGCGCCTACCTTCGCATCCCGATGGAGATCGAGGCCGACTGGGTGGCCCGTCGGCAGTTGGCCACTGCCGTTCGAGAGGAACTTTCGGACCGCGTCGCGTCGTAGTTGCGGCTAAGGCCGATATGTTCGGCCATGGCTTCCCCCAGTCGTTCGCTCGGACCAACGAGTCCGAATACGTGAGGGAGCCTCGGTGTCGGAGTTTCCGGATCGCCCTGCTCCGCCCCAGCCATTGTTACATCGGGCTCAGTCGTGGGCCCGGTGGTTTGGCTTAGGGCGGCTATTCGCTTCAGCAGTTGTCGTCATCGCTGTTGTCATCGGCGCGTACTGGCTGGTGAAACCTCCCGTTGCCACCACAGAGTCGAAGCTGCCGTATGCGAACGCGGCAGCACCGCCCGCGTCGTCTGTCGCCTCAGCGGCGGCCACCGCTCCAACCAGTTCGGTGGCCACCGCCGACCTGGTCGTGCATGTCGCCGGTGCTGTGCAATCACCGGGTGTGTATCGCATCGCCGCTGGTTCGCGCGTCGTCGATGCGCTACAGGCCGCCGGTGGGGTGGTTGCCGACTCAAACGCCAATGCCATCAACCTTGCCGCTCCGCTCGTCGATGGTGAACGGGTCTACGTGCCACGAATCGGCGAGATCCCACCCGTCGTTGTTGCGAGTGCTTCGGGCACCGGTGGGTCGGCAGCGGCACCGACGGGGCCCGTCAACCTCAACACCGCCAGTGCTGACGATCTCGACACGCTGCCCGGTGTGGGGCCGTCTACCGCTGAGGCCATTCTTGCGTACCGAGATCAGCACGGGCCGTTCGCGTCGGTTGACGACCTCTCGAATGTGCGTGGCATCGGTCCTGCCAAGTTGGATGCACTGCGCGGTCTGGTCAGCGTATGAGTGTTAGAGAAAGGCCCGACCGAGCATCAGGTTGGCGACCACCAGCGCGCCCACCACGCCGACCCAGACTGCGCCGGCCAGCCAGAGGTACTCCCTCCAGAAGTCGCGCCAGGTGGCAACCGGTCGGCGTGTTGCGCGCGCGCTGGCTGCAAGCCCAATCAGCATCCACAGCACCGCGCTACCCGCAGTTGCAGCGACGTACAGACCGTTGCCACCCTTCATCGGCGCCCCGCCCACCAGCAGGCCAGGTGCTGCGAGCACCGCACTCAGAAAGCCGACGACACCGCGCATCGTCGAGCTGTTGTTGTGCAGCAGCACCAGCGCAACTATCCCCAGCACCGCGGGTGGCAGCACCGCGACAACAGGCCCGAGTTGACGAATCTGACGACGGTAGGCGCGCGGCCCGTTGGGCACTGGGGCGGCTCTCCGTCTCGTCTCAGGTGGCGGCACGTGCGCCTGGGCCGATTGCATCCGATGAGCGTACGACGTGACGCACTCAGACTCTCGACATCATCTGTCTGATGTAGGTGTGCTGTTGATCACCGTCGCACTGGTGGTCGCTGTCTGGCAGGGGGTGTGGGTAGTCGTGGTAGCGCCGGCGTTCGCCGGTGCGATACGGCAGCGGCCCGTCGTGATTCTCCTTTGTGCGGTTGCAGCGCTCGTTGGTTCGTGGGTGGGATTCCGGGCGTGGCAGCAGGCAGCGCCTCGCCATCTGGGCGGCTACTCGGGGTGGGCAGAGATCGTCGCCGACCCGGCACCGTATGGCGCGGGCGTACGCGTGACCGTGGAGATTGACGACGAACGATTCGACATGTGGCTCTACGGCGGCACCCGTCGCAGGTTCATGGACCATCAGGTGGGGGAGTACGTCTGGTTGCGTGGGCATCGAACCGAGCTGGGCGCCAATCGGCGTCGCGCGCTCGTTCGACATGTGGTGGGCCGCTTCGACGCTGAGACCACGGGAGACGTTGTCGGTGGCTCTCCGTTGGCAACGGCCAACAATCGCGTCCGGCACAGATTGCGCACCGTTGCCGAGTCGACGATGCCGGTCGACGATGCAGCACTGTTTGCCGGTCTGGTGATCGGCGACGATGCTCGGCAACCCTCGTGGCTGCTCGATGACTTTCGCACGTCAGGCTTGTCGCACTTGACCGCGGTCTCCGGACAGAATCTGGCGTTCGTGCTCGCCGCGGCGTTGCCCCTTCTTCGCCGGCTTCGCCCTTGGTGGCGATGGGTGGCCACGGTGCTGTTGATCCTGTGGTTCATGGCACTCACCAGGTTCGAGCCATCGGTGTTGCGGGCGGGTGTGATGGCTGTGCTGGCGGCAACGGCGTACGTTCGTGGGCGTCAGGCGCAGCCGGTTCGCTTGCTCGCGCTGGCCGTGTTGGGGCTGGTCATCGTCGATCCACTCCTCGTGTGGTCAGTAGGGTTCTGGCTGTCGGTCGGCGCCACACTCGGAGTCTGCGCAGTCAGCCCATGGTTGCACCCGCGTCTGCCCGGCCCAGAGTGGTTGCGTATGCCGCTGGCGGTAACAATCGGCGCCCAGCTCGGTGTGGCGCTGCCCAGCGTGCTGGTATTCGGCCGATTGCCGCTGACCTCGCTGCCTGCGAATCTGGCTGCCGTACCCGTCGCCGGGTTCGTGATGCTCTACGGGCTGCCGGCAGGCTTTTCGGCGTCGTTCCTACCGGCGCCGTTGCAACCATTGGCGATGCTGCCGGCGTCGCTGGGTACCCGCTGGGTGTCCACCGTCGCCCAGGTGGCCGCCGCCGTCGAGCCAACGCCCGGCTGGTCTGTCGTCGGCTGGCTAGTGGTCGTGTTGTTGGTGCTCGGCTGGGGGTTGCGGCGTCGCTCGCGTGTCGCCGCTGCTGATCCGTGTCGGACAGATAGCGCCTCTGGGTGGCGTAATGTGGCGCATCTGCAGGGTGATGCCTTGAAGTGCGCAGCGTGCTCGCGCGCTGAGGCCGATCCGACGGGAGTCCTGTCGCTGTGTGAGCTCTTCACGACACGAAGGCCCGGCGAAATCGACGAGCAGTTCCA
>JANLPB010000225.1:0-4397 GCA_031366885.1 Ilumatobacteraceae bacterium | reverse complement strand
GGGAACTTCATCGGGTGGCCACCCAACACCGCCAGGAACTGCTCGGTGGTCGCCAGTTCGTGAACCGGGACGGTCATCACATAGCCGTTCCAGTCGGCCACTACATCCTCGTCGAGGTAGTCGCCGATCCCGGAGCGATGGGTGAGCAGGTGCTCGACGGTTACCCCATCGTCGATCAGCGGCAGGTCGCCACCGAGCAACGATCGAGCCGAGGTGTCGAGCGTCAACTCGCCTCGCTCGATAAGGCTCATCACGGTCAGCGCGGTGAAGCCCTTCGATCCACTCGCAACCGCGAACTGAGTGTCGACCGTGTTGGCCACCCCCAGGCCGCGATGTGCAAGCCCGTATGCGCGCTCGAACGCAACTACACCGCCGAGGTCGATGCGCACAACGCCCGAGAGGCCGACATCGGCAACGATGCGGTCGACTCGGTCGGCAGAGATCACCTCGGCGTGCTCAGACAGTGCGGCCGAGGAAGCTGAGCAGCTTGGTCTGCGCGTCAGCTCCGGCCGGCGGCTTGACCGCGGCGCCCATCATCCCCGGCATGCGCAGCACATCCTCGGGGAGGCCCTTCCACGCTGCCATCGAGTGCTTCACGAGGGCCGGGTCGAGCTTCTCATCCACCTTGGCCGTACGAGCCATGTCCCACGTGTGCGGCACGAGGTCGGCCGCCATGAACCCGACCAGCGCGTCGATGGGCATCGGCCCGAAGTCGGGGCCGAACGGGTCGTGGGCGATGGCCTCCAGCACGTGCGGGTGATCGAGCACCTCGAGCGTCTGCTCGCGGAGCTTGACCCACGCGCCCACCGGGTCGGCGCCAAGCTTCGGCGTCGACTTCGGGCCTTTGCCGGTGGTGGCGAAGCTCTTGATCATCGCCAGGTTGCCGAGGGCGTGTTCGTACACGTCTCTTCCCCTCCAGCCGGCGCACGGTGCCTTGCGCGAGAAGGCAGTCGGCTTGGTGTTCTTGAGCACGTGCTCGAAGGCGAAGACGGAGGACGTGTACAGACGAAGGTTTGCGCTCATGCCCGCACGCTACTGCAGTCCGACGACTTCGGAATCGTTGCCTAGGGTGAACGACATGTCCGAAGAACGAGTCTCCGTCACCCGCCGCATCGCGGCTCCCGCCGCCGCCATCTACGCACTAGTCAGTGACCCCGCCGGCCACGTGGCCATCGATGGTTCGGGCATGTTGGAAGCCGCTCCCGACTCGCGGCCGATCGCCTCTGTCGGCGACACGTTCGACATCGCGATGGATCGCACGCCGTTGAACGACATCCCCGGCTTGGTCAAGTACTCGGTGCGCAATACCGTCACGCAGCTCGAGCCTGGCAGGCTCGTCGAGTGGACCATCGGAGCGCCCGACCAGCCACCACTAGGCCACGTGTACGGCTGGCAGCTCGACCCAGTTGACGACAACACCACCGATGTCACCAACTACTGCGACTGGTCGAACATCGTCGACTCACTGCGTGCCGCTGGCCGCACGTGGCCCATCGTGCCCGTGGAGATGCTCGAGGAAAGTGTCGCCAAGCTCGATCGCCTCGTTACCGGCGCCTGACCGGGTCAGGCAGGTACGCGCTCCACGATGGTGGTGCCGTTCCATGCTCGTTTGATCATCGCCGCGCCGACCAAGCCGAGCAGCAGACCCAGACCCATCACGGCGTAGCTTGCGATCACAGCGCCCTTCCGCTCAGGCGCGACCGCATAGCGATCGAGGGCGAGACGGGAACCGGTTCCGATACACGTCACCTGGGTCGGCCCATCGGGTGCCGTGAACGTGCCGATGCTGGCACCGAAGTCGGACTGCGACGACGTTGCCTGACGGGCGCCATCGATCGTGCGCGTCGTGCCATCGCTCGCGGTGACGGTGCAGGACGTGTCGCGAACCAGCCGATCGACGATGTTCTCGTCACTCAGCTCACCACGCTTGAGGACGATGACGTAACTGCCGTCGTCACCGTCGAACGTCAGCGCATCGCCCACATCGGCGTCAGCGATCGGCGAGAGGACCTGCGTGGCCTGCACGACGGAAAACATCACCGCCCCGCCAATCACGGCACCCAAGCCGACAGCGGTACAGACGATTCCGTAGCGAAGCAGCGGTTGCTTGTGTTCAGAACGAACCACCCGCCGCGTGCGCGGTGCGTCGCCGATCGCTGGATCGGTTGCTGACTCGCTCATCGCATCGCCGCCGCGAACGACAACTGCAACGCTTGGTCTCGCCGCAACAACTTGCCGTAGGCGGTCGAGGCCTTCGAATACGTCGCGTAGCTGACTCCGTACGACTCGACAAGTTCACCCGTCTTGCGCCCGTAGCCACCCGAGTCGAGGATCGCCTTCTCGATGGCGAGGTACTGCGCCCACGACACACCCTCGATCGGGTCGGGAGGAGTGAAGCCCGCCGGCGGTTCGGGCGGCGTCCACGGCGCACCCCCGCCCATCGACATCGCAGACTGTGGTTCCTCGCGGGCAGGCGCTATCTCGGTCGACGGCCCCACTCCGACTCCGGGCTCGGCGACCGCTGCGCTCGGCCAATCGATCGTCACCTTGTCCAGCCGCTTGACCGACACGATCACCGGGACGCTGCGGCCCGCTACCGGCAGATGTGTGGCGTAATGGGGAATGTGCTGGCGGCCCAGCTCAACGTCGTAGGGCTCGTCGGTGCCGAGGGTGACGGTGCCCGCAATCGTGAGCGTGTTGACCAGCCCGCCGAACTTGCTGTCCCAACGCAGTTGGTTGATGACCATCGAGCCCTGCTCGCCCTTTTTCAGTGCGTCCTGCGCGCCGACCGTCGAGTCGGCGATGCCGGTGCGCGATGCATCGCGTTCACCCTTCCAGCGCTCCTGGACGTTGCGGCCTTCAATGCCCTGCTCGGCCATCGTGCTCTTCCAATCGATGAACATGTCGTCCCCGCGCACCCACGCCGACACCTCCATCCCCAGCCGCACATGGACATCGGGCGTCAGGTCCTGGCGAAGACTCAGCCGACGTCCGCCCTCGGCAGCACCCAACTCGACCACGTACTCGTCAAAGCGGCGCTGCGTACCGTTGTCGTCGCGCTCTCCGACCTCGATGGCGACGATGCGGCCCCGCACGCGCTGGCCATCGTTGATCACCTTCTCCGGACCCCGACTGAACAGTCCCATCACGACCTCCCGAGTCTGTACTCCAACCTGCGCACCATCCCATCCCGAGTGCATCCACATTCTGGCTCACCTCAAGGCACCCTCCCGTCTCCACGCAGTCCCGATGTAGTCCCATTGCGGGGCATGTTCGGACAGCGGCCCTATCGGGCCACTGCGTTGTAGGCCTCGGTGACGAGGTCTTGCAATGGCTCGTCGAAATCAGCGGGGGTGGCCAGGTTGGCGGTGTGCCAGAACCGGCTGTGGTACTCGGTCACCTTGCGCGTGATGGTGCGATGCCGGGCGCTGTGGCCAAGGGCGAACGACAACGCGACCCACTTCTGCATCGGGCGCAGCTCGGCGAACTTGTACGGGTTCTTCAAGAAGATGCCAACCGACACGATGTCGGTGTGCACGGGGCCGACGGTCGCCAGGTGTGCCATGACCGCATCGAACACCGGGCGCTCGTGCGACGGGCCAGTGGCGAAGTACTCCTCGAGTGTGAGGCCGGGCGCGCAATCGTGCGACTGCTGCGTCCGCTCGAACAGGCGGCCACACGTCGGACAGATCCAACCAAGCACGCTCGCAGCGTAGACAAGGCAATCGAATAGCGACATCTTCTCGGCTCCGACGCTTCTGTTCCGCGGGCCGTGCCCGGCCGCGGCGGGCTAGGGCTGCGTCAGCACGGCGGCGCGGTGGCAAGCTGGGCGCTCGTTCGTCGAGAGGAGTGCGCGTGACGCGGTTGCATGTGGTGAGCGAAGGGCAGGGCAGTCCGCCGATCGTGTTCCTGCACGGTCTCGGAATGTCGGCCGCCACCTGGTCCACGTGCATGGCCCTGCTGCGCGACCGCCATCGTGTCGTCGCCATCGACCTTCTCGGCCACGGGGGATCGCCCGTCCCGGACGACCCCGCCGAATACTCCCGCGACCGCGCCCTCACCGACATCGACGAGGTGCTCGCAACACTCGGCGAACCGGCCGTGCTGGTGGGGCACTCGCTGGGCGGCTACCTCGCACTCGCTCATGCGGCCACCAGGCTTGGCGTCGACCGCGGCATTGTCGTCCTCAACACAGGCCCCGGCTATCGCGACCCCGAAAAGCGTGAGGGCTGGAATGAGCGGTCACGCCGCAACGCGCATCGTTTCGGCGTTCCGGTGCAGGTGACAGAACTGAACCTGCAGCACGACTCGGTGGTCATGGATCGCCTCGCCGAGATCCCCACCCCGACACTGGTGTTGGCGGGTTCCGCCGATCGGCCCGAGTACACGTCGTCAGG
>JANLPB010000222.1:0-8785 GCA_031366885.1 Ilumatobacteraceae bacterium | reverse complement strand
TTGAAGGCACCCCACGGATGGAAGTTGGGGAAGACCGTGTAGTCGATGGAGTCCATCATTTCCGAGTCGCTCATCTGATCGACCCGGTCGCCGGCAATGGAGCGCCACCGCTCGCGAGACATGTCGGCGAGCACCGCTCGAGCCGTCTGTCCCTCGGCGAGTGTGACCGGCGCATCCTGGTCGACGCGTACGTCGAGCATGCCGCGCAACATGTCCTGCTCGGAGGTTTCGCTACCGAGCAGTGGGCTGGGTGTGCCGCCGGCGGTGATGACGCGCGAGCAGTGATCCCAGACATCGACCTGGCTGTTGACATCGCCGAGGTAGCTCAGGATCTGCGGGTGCGTCGCGTTGACGTGGTACGCCTCGCAGAACGCCTCCTGTGCAATCTTCCAGTTGGCGTTGATGATGCGCGAGACGTGGGCTTCGACGAAGCGGTTCTCCAGGTCCCACACTTCGAACTGTTCGATGATCTCGCCGAGGTGTTCCTCCAGCGGTGCCGCGTTGGGGTCGGGGTTGATGAACACGAACCCGGCCCACGTGCCGACGCTGCACTCGGGCAACGTGAAGTCTTCGGGTCGCTGGTCGACGTGCGGGAAGTCCCACGCCGCCGGAACATCCGACAACTGGCCGTCCAACTTCCAGGCGAAACCGTGGAAGGGGCAGCGCAGCTCGGAGCAGTGGCCGTCGTACTCCTTCAGCTGCCGCCCTCGGTGCAGGCACGCATTCGGGTACGCCTTGATGGCTCGGTCCGGCTGACGCACGACGAGGTACGAGAGCTCGGCGATGTCGTAGATGATGTAGTCGCCGGGCTCAGGAATGTGTTCCGCGCGACATGCGAACTGCCAGACGCGAGACCACAGCTGGTCGACTTCGCGGCGATGCCATTCGCGCGACGTGTAGCGCTCGATGGGAACGTCGGCGCTGCCCAGGTAGCGCGGCGATTGCAACCTCAGTACGTCGGGCACAGGGTGCGTGTCCGCGTCGAGGAGGTCTTGATAACTGACACCCGGGGAGCGTGCTCCCGGGTCTGCCGCTGGCTGTTCAGTCGCTGTCATATCCCCATTATTAATCACTTGGTGACTTTACGCCACAGTTGGACGTCCCCGCGCACAACAGCGAGCGTCGGTCATCAGTCGAAGGAGGCGTTCGGGACGTGGTTGGCGTCGTAGACGGGGGCGCTGGCGTTGATGCGATGTTTGCGGCTGACGGCGCTGACCAGGCCACCCTTGCCCAGCATTGCGCGCATGTCGAAGTAGTTGGCGTGTGTGAGGTGGGCGGCGAGCGCTTCCTCGGACTCCCACAGTTCGTAGACCTGGATCAGATCTGGCTGGCACGGGTCGGCGGCGAAGCAGTACACCAGGCAGCCGGGCTCGTCGTCGCGGGTCGCCTTTTGGATAGGCGCCGTGCGAGCGATCAGTGCCTCTCGGGTCGACGGGTCGGCAAGGGTGATGGCGGCTTCGACGGCAATCAGGCTCATAATAAATTCTCCGGTCAGTTACTTACGCAGCAGTCGGTAAGTGTGGCAGTCTTCCCACTCACTACGTCGAATCGAGGGAAGTCACCATGCGCGCCGCGCTGATCACCGGGAAGGGAACCGTCGATCTTCGGGAGTTCCCCGACCCCACGCCCGCGCCGCGCGGTGTCGTGGTCGACGTGGCGTTTTGCGGAATCTGCGGCACCGACATTCACGCGTTCCAGTCGGGCCGCGCGTACAACCCGGCCATCTGCGGTCACGAGTGGTCGGGCGTCATCTCGGCCATCGGCCGTGAAGTGACGTCACTGTCGGAAGGCGACCGCGTGGTCGTCGCCGCGGCTCCCGCATGTGGCCAGTGCACGGCGTGCAATCGCGGCCAAGCCAGCCGCTGCGAGGTGGCATTTCTGTCAGCCCTCGGGCGTGATGCGTCGGCGCCGCCGCACGGCGGCTTCGCGCCGCAGATCGCTGTTGCCACCAACCGAGTTGTGCGTACGCATCCTGGTCTGACCGACGAAGCTGCGGCGCAGGTCGAGCCGGCCACGGTTGCCTTCCACGCGGTACGCACCAGCGCGCTGCGCCTCGGCGACATCGCTGTCATCCAGGGCGGCGGGCCGATCGGCCTGGGCACCATGCAGTGGGTGCGTGCGGCAGGCGCAGGGGTCGTCATCGTGGTGGAGCCGAACATGCAGCGTCGTGAACTCGCCCTCGCGCTGGGCGCGCAATACGCCGTCGAGCCGGGCGCAGTCTCGAAGCAACTGATCGACGAACTCACCCACGGCCTTGGCGCCGACATCGTGTACGAGTGTGTGGGCCGTCCGTTTGCGGTGCAGTCGGCGGTCGACATGGCGCGACGCGGTGGGGCCATGTGTCTGATCGGGCTTGCCGAGGGCGACGCTCCGATCTCGCCCGGAGTGTGGCTGGTGAAGGAAATCGCCGTCACCTCGTCGCTTGCGTATCTGCACGAGGAGTTCGAAATGGCGATGGGGATGATCGCCGACGGCCGTGTCGCCGTCGAGCCACTGCACACCTCCACCGTCAGCCTCGCCGGTTTCGCAGCCGCGCTGGCAGACCTCGCCAGCGGTACCAGCGACCAAACGAAGGTGCTCGTCAACCCGAACTGGAGCCAATGATGGGAATCGCTCACGACCTCTACGACATGACTGGCAGGGTGGCTGTGATCACCGGCGCTGGCCGTGGGATCGGCGAGGGCATTGCTACCGTGCTGGCCGATGCCGGTGCCGCGGTGATTTGCGCCGCACGTCGAACAGCCGAGGTGGAACGGGTGGCGGCCGACATTCGTGCGGCCGGCGGACAGGCACTTGCGGTCACCACCGACGTCACCGACAAGGAGGCGATCGCGGCACTCGCACAGGCCGCAGTCGACGAGTTCGGTTCGCTGGATGTGTGGGTCAACAACGCTGGCGGTTCCCCGGTGCGCACACCCCTGACCGAGCTGGACCCGGTTGAGTGGACGCGCACGATGGACCTCAACATGACGGCCGTCTATCAGTGCACGCTTGCCGCCGTGCCGCACATGCTGGCCGACGGCAGGGGCGGCTCGATCATCAACATCACCTCGATGGCGTCGTTCGTCGGCGTCCCCGGCAGCGGCCACTACGCCGCGGCCAAGCGAGCGGTCAACTCGCTCACGGAGACTTTTGCGCTCGAACTGGCGCCTGCGATACGGGTCAACGGAATCGCACCAGGGGCCGTACCGACAGAGATCATGATGCAGGCACTTGGTGTCGACGAGGAGAGCGTGCAGGGAATGGCACGGCGTATTCCCCTCGGTCGCCTGGGCACCCCCACCGACCTCGGTGCGGTGGCGCTCTTCCTCGCCTCCGACGCATCGGCGTGGATCACTGGGCAGACTCTTGCCGTTGCGGGAGGACGCTGACATGGCACTGCTGGAAGCGCGTGGGTTGACGGTCAGCTACGGCGGCGTTCACGCCAACGACTCGATCAACCTCGACTGCCACGACGGGATGTTGGTTGGGCTGATCGGCCCCAACGGCGCAGGCAAGACCACCTTCATCGATGCAATCACCGGCTTCACGCCGATCACGGAAGGGGTCGTCACGTTCAACGGTGTGGACCTTGCTGGGATGGGCCCTGACAAGCGTTCGCTCATGGGCCTCACCCGAACCTTTCAATCCCTCGAGCTCTTCGAGGACCTGAGCGTTCGCGACAACTTGCTGGCCGCGGCGGAGCGACCCCGCTGGTACTCGCTGTTGTCCGATGTGGTGATGCCGCGGCGCCACGAAACGCGTCACCACGCCCAGGTCGAGTGGGCGCTCGACTTGATGCGGCTCACCACCATCGCCGACGCGATGCCCAGCGACCTCAGCCATGGGCAGCGCAAGCTGGTCAGTGTGGCGCGGGCGTTGGCGGCACGACCCAAACTGGTGCTGCTGGACGAACCAGCGGCCGGTCTGGACACAGCGGAGAGTCTGTTGCTGGGCAAACACCTGCGTGAATGCCTCGCGCACGGGACGGGCATGTTTCTGATCGACCACGACATGGGGCTGGTGCTGAATGTCTGCGATTACATCTACGTACTCGACTTTGGTCGCATCATTGCGCAGGGTCCGCCGGCCGTTGTTCGCGCCGACCCCGCCGTGATCGCCGCCTACCTCGGCGCATCCGCCGAGCAGTCCGGGCCGGCCTCATGAGCGAATGGCTGATCAATGTGCAGGGATTGCATGCCGGCTACGGCGGCATACCCGTCGTCCGCAACCTCAACCTCACTGTGGGGCCCGGCGAGGTGGTTGCACTCCTCGGCCCGAACGGCGCCGGCAAGACGACGACGCTGTTGACGCTGTCCGGTCTTCTCGCCCCCATCGAGGGAAGAGTGGAAGTGCTCGGTGAGGTCGTCGACGGTACCCATCCTCACCGAGTTCCGCGGAGGGGTTTGGCGCATGTGCCCGAGGACCGATCGCTGTTCTTCGATCTCACCGTCGACGAGAACATACGCCTCGGCCTGAGGGGCAACCGGGCGTCGCGCCGTGCCGCGCACGAGCGGGCAATGGACCTGCTGCCGGCACTGAAGCCGCTCGGTAGTCGAACCGCTGGCTTGCTCTCAGGCGGAGAGCAGCAAATGCTGGCCGTCGCCCGCGCGCTGGTATCGAACCCGAAGGTGCTGCTGGTCGACGAGATGAGTCTCGGCCTCGCGCCGATCATCGTTGAGCGCTTGCTACCCATCGTTCGTGACATTGCCGACCAGACCGGGTGCGGTGTGCTGGTGGTCGAGCAGCACGTGCACATGGCGCTGCAGGTGGCCGACCGTGGCTACGTGCTGAATCACGGCGAAGTGCGCTTGGAGGGAACGGCCGCCGAGCTGGCAGCCAACCGGGATGTGCTCGAGGCCAGCTACCTCGGAGAGGATGTCGTGAACTGATGGCCGAGCCGCTCGCTCACGCCAATCCGTTCGCGGCAGATCTCCTTGTTGGCCGCACAGCTCTGGTCACCGGCGGTGGAACAGGGCTGGGTCGCGCGATTGCCCTCGGGTTGTCGGCGGCCGGTGCGCGGGTGGTCATCGCGGCGCGGCGCGAGGAGGTGCTGCGTGCGACGGCCTCTGAGATCTCCGCAATCACCGGCAACGAGGTCGCCGTCGACCTCGTCGACATTCGCGACCGGTCAACGGTCGAGGCACTCAGCCAGCGCCACCAGATCGACATTCTCGTCAACAACGCCGGCGGCCAGTTCCCACAGAAGGCCCGCGACTTCAGCCCTCGTGGGTGGAGCAGCGTCATCGACTTGAACCTCACCGGTACGTGGGCCATGACACAGGTGTTCGGCAACCAGATGCTCGACGCGAACGGCGGCAGCATCGTGCAGATCGTGGCTATCGTCGGGCGCGGCATACCGGGCATCGCGCACAGCGCTGCCGCCCGCGCCGGCGTGATCGAGCTGGCCAAGACGCTGGCGTTCGAGTGGGGCCCGAAGGTGCGGGTGAACTGTGTGGCACCGGGGGCATTTCGCACCGACGGCTGGGAAGCCACTTACGACGCCGAGGTGGGCAGCGACATGTCGGGCGTGCCGCTGCCGTACCCCGGAAGCCCGACCGACATCGCCAATGCGGCGGTCTTCTTGGCGTCGCCCGCGGCCGCCTACATCACCGGCGAGTGTCTCTACGTCGACGGTGGCCACGCGCTTCACGGCCCCATCAGCGCACTCCCCGCCGACGGGTATCCCGAACGACGCAATCCGAACGTCAATTGACTCTCGAAGGGCACATCACATGACCGCGTACCTCATCGCCAACTACGACGTCGTCGACCCCGATCTGTATCGGAGCTACCAAAAGCAGTCGCGGCCGATCATGGCCGGCGGCGCGAAGCTGCTGGTGCTCGATGGCGCGTCGGTGTGCAAAGAAGGAAGCCCGGGCGCGCAGACCGTGGTGATCGAATACCCGACCAAGGAGGCCGCGCTGGCGGCGTACGAATCGGACGAGTATCAGGCGGTCGTGGGCATTCGACTCTCCGCGACAACCAACGGCCGCAACGTCATCGTCGACGGTTTCGTGATGCCGTCTTGAGTGCCGTTCGTCCGCTAGCCCCACTCGATGTCGAGTCGGGTGAGGGCGCGCAACACGAAACCGGGTTCGTGAGCGAAGTCATTGCTTGCCGCCAGCCGTAGGCCTGGAAGTCGGTCGAGCACACTTGTGAGGGCCATCCGTTGCTCCAGGCGCGACAGGCCTTCGCCTGGGCAGTGGTGCTCGCCCAGCGAAAAGGCCATGTGGCGTCGCGCGTTCGGGCGTGCGAGGTCGACGCACTCGGGGTTCGGGAACATGGCCGGGTCGCGGTTGGCGGCCGCGTATCGAATGTGCACCGTCGAGCCGGCGGGCAAGGTGACACCACCAAGTTCGGTGGTCTGTGCGACGCGCCGGTACAGGCCTTGCGTGGGGGATTCGAGCCGCAGCGCCTCTTCTACGAACGGCTCCACCAACGACCGGTCGGCCAGCACCTGCGCGTAGAGCCCTGGCTCGCGCAGCAGGATCCACAGCGCGGAGGTGAGCGCGAAGGTGGTGGTTTCATTGCCACCGATGTAGAGGTGGTCGATGATCGAGATGATCTCCGGGTCGGTCAGCGGGCGTTCGTCGTTGTAGCTGGCCGCCGTCAGTGTGGTCAGCACGTCGTCGGTGGGGTTCGCGCGTTTTTCGTCGATCCACTCCTTGATGTACGCCTGGAACTCGACGACCTGCTCGGCAACCCAGACCTCCTGCTCGTCGGAAAGTCCGCCGGCGAACGGCAGAACCCACGCCGCCGACCACGCCTTTAAGCGGCCGATGTCGGCCGCGGGAAACCCGAGGATGCTGGTGATCATGCGCACCGGTAACGGCAACGCGAACGCCGTCATGAAGTCTGCACTCTTGTTGCCATCGCGAACTATGTCGTCGAGCAGTTCATCGATGACCTGTTGGATCAATTCGGCGTACCTCTGAGAACCGGCGCTATCGAAGAACCGGTCGACCAACGTCCGGTAGTGCCGGTGCTCGGGTGGGTTCACACCCAGCGGCGCGAGGCGCTGCCAACCGCGAGCCGCGTACACCTCGTGTGCGCCCGACGAGCGACCGGTCAGCCCGGTGCCGCTGGGAAAAACATCCTGATGACGCAGCACGTGCATCACGTCGGCGTAGCGGGTGACGACGTACGTGGTGGTGCCAGGCATCTGCCAGACGGGTGCGTCCGCACGTAAGCGGTCGTACGCCGGGTACCAGTCCTGCTGCGTTGCCGGATCGAACAGATCAATCCCTTCTCCCGTCATGGCCGACCTACTCTTCGGTGATGGCAACGTTGTTGGCACACATCACGGTGCGGCCTGGTGCCGAGCGCGAGTTCGAGCGGATTGCGCACACCCTGTACGAGCGCACTCACGCCGTGGAGACCGGCGTTCGTCGCTACGAGTACTGGCGTGGTGCGCAGCCCCGCACGTATTACACGTTGCTGGCGTTCGACGACCACCGTGCGTTCATCGCGCACCAGACCAGCGACCATCACGAGTCGGCGTCGCAGGAACTCGGTCGAGTCATCGAGAGTTTGCGGTTGGAATGGCTCGACCCTGTGGCAGGGGCCAGTCCGTTACCGGCAACCGAGATGCAGTCGCCAGTCGACGACGACACTGAGTTGGTGGTGGCGTACACCGACCGCTTCGCCGCCGTGATCGCCGACTGGTGGCTGGCGTTGCGGTAGCTCATCCTGCTCAGTCCGCCTTCGGTTCGCGGCTCCACAAGACGTCGAAGTCGCGAGCGATGTCGAGCACCTGAAACGCACGTCCGATCCCCAGACAAAAGCCACAGGTGATGGTGAGCTCGAGCAGCTCGACGTCGGTGAACAGGGCGCGCATGCGCTCCCACATCTCGTCGCTGACGCCGCGGTGGTCGATTGCGAACTGCTCGGCGAACTCAGCCGCCATTCGTTCGCGCGGAGTGAAGTCGGGGTGGTCGTGGTACTGGTGGACGTGCTGATAGAGCTCGTCGGTCATACCTTGCTGCATCGCCGATGCGGCACGAGTGTTCAGTCAAACGTGGCACTCGTTGAGCTGGGCGATGCGCATCCGCGCCACCTCGCGCTCGCGCACTGCCAGGCTCGACTTCTCGTACACGGCTTCGCTCATGCCGTGCAGTCCAGCGCCCATGTGGGGGGCCAGTTGCCAGATACGGCTTGCTTCGCGACCGTCGCCGGCCGGTACCTCAATACGTGCCATTACGCCTGCTCCTCCGCCTTCTTGACCGCCACTGGAATTGCACTGGACACGACCATGCCGGTGACCGGGTCGTGGCCGACGTCGACCGTCACGAGACGGCTGGTGGGCGCGCCGATGTCGCGCACCTTCTCGTCAGTCAGCGAGCGTCCGCCCCACGAGTGGGCCATCGAGATGACGCCGCGCTTGACGTCGTCGGCGCTCTCCACCACGCCGTGCAGCACAGCTCGCGGTGAACTGATCTCGATGATGTCGCCGTCGGCGAGGCCGAGCTCCGCCACGTCGAGCGGGTTCATATACGCCGGGTTGGTGGTGCCCTTCTTCGCAAGGGCGGGCAGCTCGGTGCCGGTGGAATTGAGCACATGCTTCAGCCGACGGCTGACCAGCCGGAAGGGGTACGCCGAGACGTCGGTGCCAGCGAATGTGGAGGAGGTTTCGGCCAGCACCTCGGCCAGCTCGTCCATCAGATCGTCGGGAGCCGGCGTGAACTGAGCCGAAGCACCCTCCTCGGCGGGCTGCACCACCAACCGTCGACTATTGCCATTGAAGATGATCAATTCTATAAGCACCATGGCATTCAACCACTTTCAATTCTGCGCGCTGCCATTG
>JANLPB010000220.1:0-5253 GCA_031366885.1 Ilumatobacteraceae bacterium | reverse complement strand
CAAGTGTTCGCGACCAACCAGCTTGCGGGCGTAGTCGAGCGCGTGTTGCACCGATTCGGTGAACGCCTCGCCCTTCCATGCGATATCGAAGGCGGTGCCATGGTCCACCGAGGTTCGCACGATGGGGAGGCCCAGCGTGACGTTGACTCCGGTGTCGAACGCGAGCAACTTCATCGGGCCGTGGCCTTGATCGTGGTACATGCACACGATCGCGTCGTACCGACCTCGGTGAACCGCCTGGTAGAAGACAGTGTCGGCCGGGTGTGGCCCCGTCGCATCGATGCCCTCGGCGACGGCCATCTCAATCGCCGGCGAAATGTGCTCGATGTCCTCCGTGCCGAAAAGCCCGTGCTCTCCAGCGTGCGGGTTGAGGCCACATACCGCGATTCGCGGACGGACGATGAATCGGCTCAAGACTTCGTTGGTCAGGTGGATGACGTCGAGCACGCGCTGTTGTCGGACGCGCTCGATCGCCGTCGCCAGGGCGACATGGGTGCTGACATGCGTGACCGCCAGCGAACCGGAGGCGGTGTGCGCGGTCAGCATCATCGTCACCTTGTCGACCCCGCAAAGAGTCGCAATGAACTCGGTGTGGCCGACGAAGTTCGAGTCGGTGAGCTGCGTCGCCTCCTTGTTCATCGGCATCGTCACCACACCGGCAACCACACCTGCGAGCGCGTCGCGGGTTGCCCGCTCAACGTACGCTTGGGCAGCGGCGCCGGATGCCGCATCGAGTTGACCGGGGCGATGGTCCTTGGCGGACAACAACCCAAGATCGTTGATGCGCAACGACGACCAGTCGACGTCGAGGCCGAGGAGGCCCGCTCCGTGGTGCAGGATGGCCTCGTCGCCGTAGACCACGACGTCATCACCTAAGCCATCTTCCACAAATCGCCGCAGAAGAATTTCGGGACCGATGCCTGAAGGGTCGCCCATCGTGATCGCCAGCGGTGCGCTCATGTCAATCAGTCTCGCCGCGCAGCACTTCGACAAGTGCATCCGGGCCGCCAAACCCACCGGCCTTCGTCACTACCAACGGGCCTCGCCCGTGCTCGTCGTGGCTCCACGGCATGCCCGGGGCAACGAACCCGCCCACCAGGCGGGGTGCATCACCGAGCAGGGCGGCCGCAGTATCGCCACCGATCACGATGAGCGTGTCGTTGAGCGTGTCGTGGGCCGTGTCGTGGGCCGTGTCGTGGGCCGTGTCGTTGAGCGTGTCGTGGGCCGTGTCGTGGGCCGTGTCGTGGGCCAGCAGGGCGGAGACCTGATCGGCTAGCGCGGTGGCCACCTCGGGCCGCAACTCGCCGTTGGTCGGCGGAACCGAGTGCACCGCGACGGCTGGAAAGGCGACCGCCAACCGACGCAACTGTTCGTGCGACACCGCATTCGCGCTGCCACAGACCACCGTGAACCGCCCGGAGGGGGCCAGTGATTCTCGAACGTCGGTACAACCGAAGTGGGCAGCAAACGCCGCGCCAATCGGGCCGCCCGGACCGGCGATCAGCACGTCGGTACCCGCGAGCACCCTCGCCAGCGCGTGCATCGTGTCGCTGTCCGGCACGTCGCACACCGCAATGCGCTCGTCCCCGAGCAGCCAGGAGCGGAGCGCAGCTGGGCTCTCCAATGATGCAGCACCCGGCAGCGCGTCGGCCGGCCTCCCGACGAGCTCACCATGGGCCCGCACCACTTCGGCGACACACGTGCGGCCGAGCTCTGGCCAACCCGGCAGCACGACGATGCGTCGGCCGGTCATCGCCTGGCGGGCGAGCACTTCGGCTGCCCAGTTGCCGCGTAACGTCGAGTCGATTTTGTGAGCGGACCACGAGGACGGCTGCAACTCAACGGCTCGACATCGCTCCGCAGCATCCGCAGCAGTGAGGCTGCGGGTCTGGAGGTCGACCACACCGTTGCCCGGCGGTGGGGCCCCAACCGTCACCCGGACGGGCCCAGTTAGCGACGCGAGCAGCCCGGCAACCTCGAACGCACCCGTCCGATCATCGGCGGCGACCAGCCAATCCCTCACCGCCCGGACTGTACCGTCCCGACGACTTCCCTCGCCTTATGCCGTGGAACCCACCAACCCGGACGACCCGAGCGGGTTAGTTGACCTTGCGGTCGTGACCCTCCCAATAGGGCTCACGCAGGTCCTTCTTGAGCACCTTCATTGCGCCCGACAACGGCAGTGGGTCCTTGCGGAACTCGATGCTCTTGGGCACCTTGTACCCCGCAATCCATTCACGGGCGTGGGCAATCAGCTCCTCAGCCGTGGCCACGAGACCATCGCGCAGTACGACCACCGCGTGCACCGCCTCGCCCCATTGCGGGCTGGGGATTCCGATCACCGCGACCTGCAAGACCGCTGCGTGAGAAGCGAGTGCATTTTCGACCTCGGTCGAATACACGTTCTCGCCGCCCGTCACAATCATGTCCTTCACACGGTCGACCAGATACAGATAACCATCGGCGTCGAGGTAGCCAGCGTCGCCGCTGTGATACCAACCGTCGCGAAAGACCTCTGTCGTGGCCTCCGGCTTGTTCCAGTACTCGACCATGAAGTTGCCACTACGCGCACACACTTCGCCGGTCTCGCCAGAAGGGAGGCACGTGCCGTCCTCGTGCTGGATGCTCAGCACCACTCCGGGCAGCGGCATGCCAGCCGAGCGCAGGTACTTCTCGCCGGCGCGGTGCTCGTTTGGGCCAAGCAGCGTGAGTACGCTGCTGCTTTCCGTCATGCCATAACCCTGCCAAATGTTCATGTCGGGATACAGCCCGAGCACCTTTTCCAGCAGCGCCTGCGGCATTGGCGAGGCGCCGTACACCAGGTCGTCGAAGCTGGCCAGGCCTGACGGCCTGAACTCGGGGTTGGCCATCGTCAGGCCGATCATGGTTGGCACCATCACCGTGACCGTCGGCTGGTACTGCTCCACCGCCGCCATCACCGCCTTGGGGTCGAACATCGGGACAATCACTGAACGCGCGCCCAACGCCGGCCCACCGAGGATGC
Organism: Ilumatobacteraceae bacterium; assembly: GCA_031366885.1. Lineage (GTDB taxonomy): Bacteria > Actinomycetota > Acidimicrobiia > Acidimicrobiales > Ilumatobacteraceae > UBA668. Next base: position 2,249 of record JANLPB010000220.1, on the reverse strand, counting down.
TGAACATTGATGCCGCGTGAAACATCGGCGTTTGCATCAAGTTGATGGTGCCGCGGTGCATTCGCAGCGTCATCATCACGTGGTAGGCGTTGAGAATCTCCGCGCGCTGATCGAGCAGCACTCCCTTTGGCTGGCCCGTCGTTCCACCGGTGTACATCAAGACGACCGGGTCGGTCTCCTCCCCTTCGTCAGGAATGACAGCTGGTGACGAGGCGAGCAGATCGTCGTAGGCAACCGTGTGGGGCACGTCGCCCTGCCCGACGAGCACGACGTGCTCGATGCCGGCCTCCTCCTTCACCTTGTCGATGAGGCCCGCGAAGAAGCCGTCGACGAAGATCGTCTTGGTGCCGGAATCGCGAAGTACATAGGCCAGTTCTTTCGTTGCGAAGCGGAGGTTCAGCGGGTTGATCACTCCGCCGCCGAGGAACGATGCGTGATAGAGCTCGAGGTATTCCGGTGAGTTCAACGTCATCACCGCAAACCGGTCGCCGCGGCCGATGCCCAAGGAACCGAGACCGCCGATGAGGTGGCTGACTCGACCGAGGTGCTGCGAGAACGTCGTCGTGAAACCAGTGGACGTATTAGTTGCGCAGGGTAGATCAGCATTGCGTTCGACGGCCGGCAACAGCATGCGGTGATAGATGAGCTCCTTCATACGCCCACACTAGGTCTGCGAACAGTCGTCCCAGGGCCGGGTGCCGCCCTCAGCGCAGCGCGGCCGCCAGGCAACTCACCCGTCTGGTTCAATGGACGCCCGTGAGCCCGTCGCCATCGCTTCCATCCCGCGCCCGAGTCGTTGTGATCGGTGGCGGCATCATCGGCACATCCATCGCGTACCACCTTGGCCACCTCGGCTGGACAGACACGGTGCTCCTGGAGCGCGACCAGCTCACCAGCGGCACCACGTGGCACGCCGCAGGCCTGATGGTCACGTTCGGTTCCACCAGCGAGACCTCCACAGAACTTCGCAAGTACACCCGCGATCTGTACACCACACTGGAGGCCGAAACCGGTCTGGCCACGGGTTTCAAACCGGTCGGCTTCATCGAACTCGCGGCCGACGAGGGACGCCTCGAGGAATACCGACGAGTGTCTACGTTCAACCGCTACTGCGGTGTCGATGTGCACGAACTTTCGCCTCGCGAGGTGGCCGAGATGTTTCCACTCGCCCGCACCGACGACCTGCTCGCCGGCTTCTATGTCCCCGGCGACGGTCGCGTCAACCCGGTCGACGCGACGATGTCGATGGCGAAAGGTGCCCGTCAGACTGGGGTGCACATCGCTCAGGGCGTCTCGGTCATCGACGTGTTGACCCGTGACGGCACCGTGTGCGGTGTGCGCACGGATCAGGGCACTATCGAGTGTGAATACGTGGTCAACGCTGCCGGCATGTGGGCCCGCCAGTTGGGGGCGAAGTCGGGTGTGTCGATTCCGCTGCAGGCCGCCGAGCACTACTACCTGATCACGGAAGCGATGGAAGGACTGGACCCTTCTTGGCCAGTGATCGAAGACCCCGCCAACTTCGGCTACTACCGCGAGGAGGTCGGTGGTCTGATGATCGGCTTGTTCGAGACGGAATGCGCTCCGTGGAATGTCGCCGCCATTCCCGCCGACTCTTCGTTCACGTCCATCCAGCCCGACTGGGACCGCATGAGCCCCTACGTGGAAGCGGCCATGTCGCGCGTGCCGCGCTCGCTGGACACTGGCATCCGCACGTTCTTCTGTGGCCCGGAGAGCTTCACGCCCGATTTGCGCCCCATCGTCGGCCCGGCGCCCGAGGTGCGCAACTACTTCGTTGCGGCCGGCCTCAACTCAATCGGAATCCTCACCGGCGGCGGGCTGGGCCGGCTGGTCGCGCACTGGATCGTCGACGGCGACCCGGGCGCCGATGTCACCGGCATGCATCCTGCGCGGCTGCAGCCGTACCAGTCCAACCCCGAGTACCGCCGCACGCGCACCGTCGAGTCGTTGGGCATGGTGTATCAGTGCCACTACCCGAACAAGTCGCTGCAGACCGCCCGCGGCGCCAAGCTGTCGCCGCTGCACTCCCGACTGGTTCAGCAGGGTGCGTACTTTCGCGATGTCAGCGGATGGGAAAGTGCCGACTGGTTCGCCGGACCCGACGACGTCGCGGCTGCTGGGCCACTGACGTGGGGTCGGCCGTCTTGGTGGGCCAATTGGGAAGCTGAACACCGGGCGTGCCGTGAAGCTGTCGTGGTGATGGACATGAGCTTCATGTCGAAGTTCCG
>JANLPB010000219.1:0-26534 GCA_031366885.1 Ilumatobacteraceae bacterium | reverse complement strand
ACCAGTGTGCCCGGCCAGGATCGTAAACCGACACGACCACCGGACGTCGCGAATTGAGCGGAGCGGCAAATCAGTCGTAGGGTTCCCTACTTGTGAATCGGCCCTATCGAGTTGTGGTGGCAAAGCCAGGTCTTGATGGCCACGATCGTGGCGCGAAGACCATTACTCGCGCCCTGCGCGACCACGGCTTTGAAGTCATCTACACGGGCCTGCATCAGACGCCGGAACAGATCGCTGAGACAGCGCTTCAGGAAGACGTCGACGCCGTTGGCCTCTCGTTGCTCAGCGGCGCGCACCTCACACTGTTCCCGCGTGTGATGGAGGAACTGCGCAACCGCGACCTCGGTGACCTGCTGGTGTTCGGCGGTGGGGTCATTCCCGACGCTGACGCGCGCACGCTGAAGGAACAGGGTGTGGCCCACATCTTTGGGCCGGGAAGTTCGTTGAAGGCAATCAGCAGCTGGCTGGAAGCCGAGTTGGATCTACGCGAAGTGAACGACAGAGAAACTGAGGCATAAATGGACCTGTTCGAGTATCAGGGCAAGCAGTACTTCGCCCGTTACGACATTGCCGTGAGCCCGGGCGACGTCGCCTACACGGTGGACGAAGCCGTGGCCGCCGCCGAAATGGCCGGCTACCCGGTCGTCGTCAAGGCGCAGGTACAGGTTGGTGGCCGCGGCAAGGCCGGCGGCATCAAGCTGGCCGACACGCCCGACGAAGTTCGCCTGCACGCCGGCAACATCCTGGGCATGGACATCAAGGGCCACCTCGTGAAGCGTGTGTGGGTGGAGCACGCCAGCGACATCAGCAAGGAGTACTACGCCTCGTACTCCCTGGACCGTGCCGCAAAGGACCATCTGCTGATGCTCAGCGCCGAGGGTGGTGTCGAGATCGAGACGGTCGCCGTCGAGAACCCCGATGCCATTGTGCTGTTGCACATCAACCCGGTCGACGGCATCTCGCTGGCCGTCGCCCGCGACGCCGCGGTGCGCGCCAACATCGACTAGGAAGCCCTCGACGGCGTCGCCGACATGTTGGTCAAGCTGTACGACTGCTTCACCCGCGGCGACTGCGACCTGGCCGAGATCAACCCACTGATCCTGCGCCCGGACGGTGGCGTGCACGCCCTCGACGCGAAGGTCAGCCTGGACAACAACGCCGCGTTCCGGCACCCCGAATGGGACGAGTTCCGCGCCACCGAAGAGCTGGACGAGCGCGAGCAGCTGGCCCGCACACACGACCTGCAGTACATCGGCCTCGATGGCACTGTCGGCATCATCGCCAACGGCGCTGGCCTGGCGATGAGCACGCTCGACGTGGTCAACCAGGTCGGCGGCACCGCGGCCAACTTCCTCGATATCGGTGGCGGCGCCAACGCCGACATGATGGCCGCGGCCCTCGGCGTCATCAACTCCGACGAGAACGTGAAGAGCATCTTCATCAACATCTTCGGCGGCATCACTCGCGGCGAAGAAGTGGCCAAGGGCATTGTCGAGGCGCTCAGCCGGGTCGACCTGCGGGCACCCATCGTCATTCGCCTCGACGGCACCAATGCCGCCGAGGGTCGCGAGATCCTGGCCAACGCCGGCATCCCCGAATCGAAGCTCACCTCCAAGCCCACCATGCTGGAAGCCGCCCGTGCGGCCGTGGCACTCGCGAACGGAACCAACTGATCATGGCCATCTTCGTCAATGCTGATACCAAGGTCATCGTCCAGGGCCTCACCGGCGGTCAGGGTAAGTACCACGGCCTGCGCAACCAGGCATACGGAACCCAGGTCGTCGGCGGCGTCACGCCCGGCAAGGGCGGCTCGGATGTCGAAGGCATTCCTGTCTTCAACTCGGTCGCTGAAGCCGTGGCTGCCACTGGCGCGATTGCCTCGTTCATCGCCGTGCCGCCGAAGGCTGCCTCCGCCGCCATCCTCGAGGCCGCTGCTGCGGGTATCGAGTTCATCGTGTGCATCACCGAGGGCATTCCTGCACAGGACGAGGCGAAGGTGTTCAACACCCTTGTGCGTGACTTCCCCAACACGCGCCTGCTCGGCCCCAACTGCCCGGGCATCATCAGCCCAGGCAAGTGCAACATCGGCATCACCGCCGGCGAGATTGCACAGCTGCCAACGGCCGGCGGCCCCAATGTCGGCATCGTCAGCCGTTCGGGCACGCTCACCTATCAGGCGCTGTACGAGCTGAAGCAGCGCGGCATCGGCGTCTCCACCTGCGTCGGCATCGGTGGCGACCCCGTTCCGGGCACCAACTTCATCGACTGCCTCAAAGAATTCCAGGCCGACCCCGAGACCCACGCGATCATCATGATCGGCGAGATCGGTGGCTCTGCTGAGGAAGAGGCGGCCGAGTTCATCAAGGCCAATGTCACCAAGCCGATGAGCGCCTACATCGCCGGCGTCACCGCCCCCGAGGGCAAGAAGATGGGCCACGCCGGCGCCATCACCAGCGGCGGCAAGGGCACAGCGCAGGGCAAGATGGACGCGTTGCGTGCAGCCGGTGTGAAGGTGGGCCTCAACCCCACCGAAGCCGGCGACCTGATGGCCGAAATCGTCGCTGCGCTCTAGACAGCGGGCGGGCTACGGTCGGCTCATGCCGATTGTGCCGGATGACAAGAACTGGACCTGGGTACTCGAGCGAGCGTGCCCCGATTGCGGATTCGAGGCCGCGACGTTCGACCCGCTCTTGGCGCGCACAGCGATCGAGGCGAATGCGCTGCGTTGGCGCGAACTGCTGGAGGACCCACGCGCGACGCAGAGGCCTGACGACCACACGTGGTCGGCAACGGAGTACGCCTGCCACGTTCGCGACGTCTATCGCCTGTATCTGATGCGCCTGGAGATGATGCTGTACGAGGACGCGCCGACGTTCGCGAACTGGGATCAGGACGAGACGGCTCTCGCAGAGCGCTATGGCGAGCAGCAGCCCCACGACGTGGCCGGCGAGCTGCACGCTGCGGCCGGGATGTTGGCGGCCCGGTTTGCCACGGTGCAGGGCGCCCAATGGCAGCGCACCGGCTCCCGCAGTGACGGTGCCGAGTTCACGATCGACAGTTTCACCCGGTACATGGTGCACGACCCCGTGCACCATGTATGGGACGCCGAGCAGGGCTACCTGAAGATCGGTGGCCTGTGGGCGCCGCCCTCGGGCAGGCCCATCAGCTGAGCTGGCGACCCGTCCACGACACGATGCGATCGATGAGGGGTGCATCAGCGGGCACGTCGACCGCGTTGCGGAACGGCGGCTGCCAGCCGGCGGGCATGAAGCGACGGACGGCATCGAAGCGTTCGTCCCGGTTGGCTTCGGGTAGAACCCGCAGGTACGAAGCCAATGCAGCTTCGAGCACTTCGCTGTCCCACGCTGCCGAGCGGCCGAGGGCTTGGCTGAGATCCCATGTGTGAACGGTCAGTTCGGCGATGTAAGTACTGAGCAGCATCGACCCGGGTCCGCTCGCCCAGGGCAGAGTCATGGTGCGGTCCAGCGTCGCCGGGTCGGCCCACGCCTGAGCCACATGGTCCATCTGCCGCTGCCAGTTCACCTGCCAGCCGTCGGGCGGTGTCGGAACGGTGTCGGGAAGGGCCATCGGGTCGGTCCCTTCGGCGAGCGCGACAACGCGGAGCGCCACGATGTCGAGGTGGCCCAGCAACCCAGCGACGTCAAAGCCATCGCAGGGCGTAGCGATGTTCATCTCGCTGTCGTCGATGGTCGCAATCAGATCGCCGACGGTTGCGCCGGCGAGTGCAAACAGGACTCGCGGATCACGGGCGGTGTCGGCGGTCTCAGTTTTCGTGGGTGTTGTTGAGGGCGTTGGTGTTGTGGTTGTCATGCCACCAGCGTCACATTCAAAGTGGACATCTTCTGGCCAGGTTGATGACATACTTCGGGTAATGCGTGCCGACCGCCTGGTTGCCATCTTGCTGATGTTGCAGCAACGCCACAAGGTCACAGCCGATGAGGTGGCAGCGGAGTTGGAGATCTCGCCGCGCACCGCCCGCAGGGATCTGGAGGCACTGGGCATGGCCGGCCTGCCGGTGTACTCGGTCTCGGGGCGCCAAGGTGGCTGGCGGTTGGCCGGCGGTGGCCGAACCGATCTCAGCGGGCTGACCGCGGCGGAGGCGCAGGCGCTGTTCCTCGTGGCCGGGCCGTCGGCCGCGACGACGCCCGAACTGAAGGCAGCGCTGCGCAAGCTGGTGCGAGCGCTACCCGAGCAGTTTCGCCCTGCCGCCGAGCAGGCGGCCACGGCGGTTGTGATCGACGAACTCGCGTGGCACCGCCCGGCTCCGCGTCGGCCGGCACCGCCGATGCTGGCAGTGGTGCAGCAAGCCGTGGTGCAGGGGCAGCAGCTGCGGCTGGAGTACACGGCGCGCGACCGTGTGCGGACCGAGCGCATCGTCGAACCGCTCGGTCTCGCCGCCAAAGGCCCCTCGTGGTATCTGGTGGCCGACACCGCAGCGGGTCGCCGCAGTTTTCGCGTCGATCGAATAGTTGCCGCTGCTCCAACTGGCCGGGCGGTGACGAGACCCGACGGCTTTGATCTTGGAGAGGCATGGGCACTGATCAGCGACAAGGTGAACGAACTGCGGGCGCCGGTGGTGGCCGAAGGTCTGGCGGCACCTCGGCTGGTCACCATCCTCACGTTCGTTTTCGGCCCACGTCTGGAGGTCGGCGCCACCCGGGAGGACGGCCGTGTGGAGGTCACCATCCGTGGCTACTCGCTGCATTCGCTACAGGGAGAGCTTGGCGGGTTCGGCGGCGGTGTCGAGGTCACTGCGCCGGCAAAATTACGCAAGGGTCTCGCAAAGGTTGGTCACGAACTGGTTGCGCTCTACTCGAACTGAGGCGCCGCCCGACACGAGCGTGGACTAGGGAAGTTGGCCGACGTGGGCGAGCGCGAGGCGGATGAGGCGGTCGTGGCCACCGGTCATCTCGCGGCGGGTTTCGTCGCTGATGGCTTCCTCGGGGGTGAACCAGCGCAGGTCGAGCGCCTGCTGCGTGGGCTGGCAGTCGCCTGACACGGGCACCACGAACGCAAGGCTGACAGCGTGATGGCGCGGGTCCTGGAAGCCGCTGACATCAGCGTCCGGGAAGTATTCGACGACGGTGAACGGGGCGACCTCGGGCGGGATGCGCGGCAGTGCCAGGGGGCCAAGGTCCTTTTCCAGGTGACGAAGTACGGCGTCTCGAATGCGTTCGCCGTACAGCACGCGGCCCGACACGACCATTCGACTGATGGTGCCATCGGCGGCTTGGCGCAGCAGCATGCCGACGTGCGTGACGCGGCCGAGCTCGTCGACTTTCACCGGCACGGCATCCACGTACACCAGCGGCACATTCGCCCGGATGTTCTCCAGCTCGTCGCCCGAGAGCCAGCCGGTTTTCGTGTCGAGTTGGTCGCTCATGGTTCGCCGCAGTTCGTCGAGAAGGGATGTGGGGACAGTTGTAGCGCGCGCGTCAGCTGAGAAAGAAACCGTTGATGTCGATCAGGACCTGCCCGGCCGCGCTCATCTTTGCCACCACTGTGCCAGATGGGCTGAGCCGAAGCAGTGAACCATTGGCCACAGTCGAGCCCTGAGCGAAGTTGAGATTGGACGTGAGCGGCTCGACGCTGGGGAACACCGTCAGAAAGCCACCGGCGTCCGGATTGTTGACGGTGAGATTTGACGAGACAGCTGACGCGTTCGCGGCCACGCCGGGGACCGTGTTGAGCGCGATCGTTCGCGACTCGCTCGCGCTGAACGGTGTCAGCGGCGCGTTCCTGGTGTCGTAGGCGCGATATGGAGTGATCGACTGAAACAAGCCGGTACTGACGTTGGCAGCCGACGCGTCGGTGATGTACCCGACGACGTCGACGATGATGTACGTGGGCGAAGTGGTGTAGACAGCGACACTTCCGTCAGGACCGACGGGCACGATGGCGGTGTTCGCCGCCGCCGAGGCGGCCGTGAAATTGACGGTGCTGTGTTGCATACCGGCAGGGTTGCCTCCGCTGGGCATGGCGATCATGAAGCCAGCGCCAAAGGCTCCTGCGGCGGTGACGTTGACGACCAGGGCCTTCAGACCGGCGGCGGGTACGGCGGTCGCGGCGGGACGAACGGCCGTTGCAGTGCCGCCGCCAGCCACCAGGGACGGTGCTGTGGTGCCGGCGGGCAGCAGTCCGAAGTTGCGCGAGTCCATCCAACGTTCGGGGACGATGGACACGAACCGTCCATCGGTGGATGTCGCTGCCCCGGTCTGGAAATAGCCAAGGACGTCAATGATGACGTCGCCGCCGACGTCCAGGTACAGGCTGATCTTGCCGTCCTGCCCCACCGGTACGATGGCAAAGTTCGGGCGGTCGATACCGGCAGTAGAGATGTTGAGCGTGGACGTGGCGCCGGTGGCGGCGGCAAGGTAGGGCGAGGCTTGGATGAACCCGGTCGTGCTGGTCCGTGTGGATGTCACGTTGACGGCCACCGCCGAAACCGTCGCCGTGGTCAACCCGAGACCATCCAGGACAGGAACGTCGACGATGGAGAGGGGCGCGTAGGGACCCACGCCCAACCCCGGGGCTGACATGTGGCGTGAATCGAACACCCGCGAAGGAGTCGCCAATCCGACGTACTTCCCTGGTGTGGCGTTGAGCGTCACGGGTGGCGCGGGAAGCATTACTTTGCCGGCCCCGAACTGGTTGTCGTTACCGGGTGCACCGAGGTCGGTGACGAAATGCTTCACCAGCGCGGCGGTGGAACGCCCGGGAACCACGAGACCCGCACCCTGCAAGAGCGCCGCAATTCCTGCAGCGACGGGCGATGCGGCCGACGTGCCGGCGAACGTGCCCGCGAGTGCGAGGCTCGGGAAGCCTGCCGGCGCCGACACATCTGGCTTGACGCGACCATCGAACGTAGGGCCCTGCGACGAGTAGGACCCGATGGTGCTTCCCGCCGGTGGGTCGACAGCCCCGACGGCCACCAGGCTGGGGTTTGTGGAATCGACCACCGGCTTGGATGCACTTCCAGCGGTGTCGTAGTAGCCAGCCTCCAGCCGACCGTCGGCGAGCGCGATTTCTAGTTGGTCCGGTGAACCGACTGGCGTGGTCGCGTTCCGCTTGATGCGCATATAGGCGACGCCGTACTGGCCGAACTTGTTCTGTGGGTCGACGAAAAGATCTGCGATCTCCAAAGGCACTTCGCCGGTGCGCTGCTTGGCATCGAAGAGGTTCTGCACGCCATTGCCGGCATTGCCGTCGAGATCGATCGCCTTCACGGTGGCCATCGTCGGATTGTCGAAGCTGGTCGCGGGCGCCGAAAGTGGTTCCCAAAATTCAAACGAATAGTCGGTGCGCTGGCTGGCGGGCAGGTACCAGTCGTTGCTCCACCGAGCGCCATCGAACAGCACACCGCCCGACGGGCCGGCGTCGACGCGCAGCCACGTGTCGCCGCTGCCGTTGCGGCTGAAGTCGACGTAGCCGTTGGAAGCGAGTGTGCTGGGGACCTCGCGGCGCATGTACTCGTCGCGTGCGTCGTTGCCACCCGAGTTGAACCACACCATGCCAAGGCTGGCGGCGTAACCCACCACGCTCGCCAACGGGCCGGTACCGTCGCCGGGCCCGTCGTACGCCGCGCCGAGCGAGCGGGTGATGATGGTGACACCTCGAGATGCGAACCAGGCAACGGCCGCCTGCAGGTCCGAGACGGTTCCGACACTGGCGATGTAGACATCGCTTTGGGGGGCCATGTCCTTCACGATTTCGGTGACGGCGACGCCGTGGTTGCCCTCCGGTTGGCTGACAATTTCGCCACCGCTGCACAGCCCGAAGCCGGCGGAGTCCTGGCAGAACGCGTGGCCGTTGGCCGCGGTGGGCAGTGGCCCGTCCTCAGTGGTGTTCCACACCCCGAAGTTGAAGTAGTCGATGATCCCGACGCGGGCACCGGCGCCGACGAAGCCGGCCGCGTGCCATGCAGCGGCGTTGGTGATGGTGACCTCGGCTCCGGCGACTCCACTACCGACGCCGGCTTCGGTGTGCGGAATGTACCCAGCCGAGCGGGGGTACCGCACCGCATCGCCGCCGGCCTTGATGGCCAATGCAGCCAGGCGCGCCACGGGAACTCGTGCTTGCACGACCTGACCGGACACAACACCCGTCACCGTGCCGCCGAGCGCCGTGATGGACGCTGACGTAGCGGTGTCGTCAGTCGTCAGTACCTCCACCGTGATGTTCTTGTCGGCGGCTGACTGAGTGCGCTGGGCGGCGATGCGCGCCAGTTCGCCGCGCAGTCGCGGGTCGGTGATTTCGACGTCGTCATTGGCGGCCCCAACCGATGGCGTGAGCGGCGACGCGACGGCGACGCTGGCACTGAAGACTGCAGCGGCCAACGCCAGCCGAACCAGTTGCACGTTGGATCCTCCTGGGGTGTAGTTGACGGGCTAGGACTTGCGGCGGCGGCGTGGAGGAAATGGGTCCGACGGCGGCTGCGGTGGCGCGTAGACCGACGTGTTCTCGTCGATGGGTACCTCGATGCCGTCCGTGTCGATTTCGACGGGTTCGGTGCTGGCGGCCATCACGATGGGCGCTTCCTCCTTGGCTTTGCGGCCGAGGGCGATATCGACTCCGAACATGCCGGCGGCCAGAATGGCCCCGGCGGCGCCGTGACGGCGGCGTGCGGTGCCAATAGGATCCGAGACGGGTTCCAGATCGAGCGCGACTTCGGCGTCGTCTGTCTCAGTCACTTCGTCGGGGTCCACGGGTTGCACGCTACCGAAATGAACCCGAAGTCGGGTATCGCGCGACACGGGTCTGGACGTTGCGTAGTCTTATGTTCGTGCCCGAAGGCGACACGATCTACCGCACTGCTGCCGCATTACGAACAGCACTCACCGGTCGTGCAATCACGCGCTTCGACGCCCCTCGCCTCTACGGCCCGCACCCGACCATCGGCCGGGTGGTCGAACGGGTGCAGTCGCACGGCAAACACCTCGAGATCCTGTGGGACGATGGCATTGTTCTGCACACTCACCTGCGCATGAGCGGTTCGTGGCACCTCTATCGAATTGGCGAACGCTGGCATCGCAGAAGTGAGCAGATGCGGGTAGTGATCGAGGTGCCGGACTGGGTGGCGGTGTGCTTCAACGCGCCCATCGTCGAGACCTATCGAGAGTTCGACCGTTTCCGCCACCCTGGTACGGGTCGCCTTGGGCCCGACTTGTCCACCGCCCCAGACGAACAGCTGATGGAGTGTGCTCGACGGATTTTCGAGTACCCCGAGCAGGACTGCCCGATTGCGGAGGTGCTGCTCGACCAACACGTCGCCTGCGGCGTCGGCAACGTCTATCGCAGCGAAATTCTCTGGGCCAACACGCTCAGTCCCTTCGCCGAGGTCGGTTCGCTGCTGCCGATGGACTGTGTGCAGCTCATCCACACGGCTTCGCGCATGCTGCGGGCCAACCTGCAGACCGCGCAGCGTGTGACTGCCCCGTCAATCCCCGGAGGACTTGCCGTGTATGGCCGTAATGGTCAGCGGTGCGCCCGCTGCGGCGACACGGTGGAAGTGCGCCGGGTTGGCGAACACGCCCGCACGCTCTATCACTGCCCCGGCTGCCAGGTCCGTTACCAACCGTGCAAGGTCGTCGCGCCGGGCATGAAAGCCCCCGTCATGGATCCGCATCCCGCCGCGGAGAAGTATCTTGCCGATTTGCCGTGGCGGCGCGACTCACTCGCCGGCTGACGCCGCAGGCGTCGCGCTCGCGTCGCGCCCGCCATTCGCCAGTGACCGCACCAGCGTTGTCCAGCCCTCGCCAAGCGGGCTGCGCTCGTCGTGAGCCGGGTGCACCTGCCCGGTGACCGCGGTGAAGATTGCGGTGGAGAGTGCAGCGGCAACGACGTCGCCAACTCCGAGAGCGCGAGCGACCGCCGCCTGTGCGGTCAGCTCTGCTTGCTCCACCTCGCCCAATTGCAACCTGGCGCCAGCGGCAGCGACGTAGGCGAACACTTGGTCGAGGTAGGTGGCGCCCGGCGAGTGCGTCACGGCCTCCGCGTGGTCCAGGGCAACATCGGGCTGGCCGCTGGCGGTGTACACGAGCGCCGACACTGCATGGGTGAACGGGTGGTCGCTGCCCTCGGTCGGTACTGATTCGAGCGTGGTGAGCGCTTCGTCGTTGCGGCCTTGTTGGGCATACGCAAGGGCGAGGACCAGCATCGGTTCGAAGAGACGTCCGCCGATTTCACGAATCTCGGTGAGTGCCCGCTCGGCCATCGCGGCCGCGACATTCGGGTTGCCACGATGCATTGCTGCACCGGCGACGGCCATGAGCGGGGCCGGCCCGTTTTGCGAGGTGTCGGCCAGAGTGAGCAGTTCCTCAGCGGTGCGCTGTCCCGCCGCATGACGACCGAGCCCGACCTGCGCGCGCAGCAGTGGCGCAAGCGACTGCACGAGCCCGAACTTGTCATTGATCTTCTTGAAGCTCGCACGCGCCTTCTCAGCGAGATCGGCCGCCTCCTCCAAGTTGCCCTGCCAGAGTCGCAAGTCAGCGAGCAATGTGTTCATCATGCTGGCCGCAAAGATGTCGCCACGCAGCTCGGCTTCCTTGCCGACGATGTCAGCGAGGGCTTCGGCGTTGTCGAACTGACCTTCGAAAAACTCGACGAAGGCCAATAGCCCGAGCGCCCATCCAACCCCGTTGCGGTCGCCCATTCGCTCGTGCGCGTCGGCTGCGTGGGTGAGCCGTTCGCGGGCGGTGGACAGGTTGCCCGACATGAACGCAATCCATGCTCGGTGTTGCTCGATGTAGGCCAACCCACGTTCGTCGGCCAGTGCTTCGTACAGGCCGTGTGCCTCGCCGAAGAACCATTCGGCATCGATGAGCGAGCCGCCGAACATTTCGATGAACCCTCGAACGCGAAGCGCTCTGGCCAGCGCCGCCGGGTCGTTCGCGTCGCGAAGCAGCTCGACAGCTTGGCCCAGCTCGCGGCGGGCGTCGTCGATGCGTCCCGCTACCTGGCTCAATGAACCACGCAGGCGAAATGACTCGGCCAGCAGCCCGACGTCGCCCAATCGCTCGGCAATCGCCTGCAAGGCATCGATGTCGTCGCTGGCGGCGGTGAAATTTCGTTGTTCGATCGACGCCCCTGCACGCACCACGTAGAGGTGAGCAAGGTCTGGATCGCACAGGTCGATCGGCGTCGTCGAGCTACCGGCCCCCGCCAAATCCAGGGCGCGCGTGGCGTGCCTGGAGGCCATGCGAAGGCTGCCGGAATCGAAGGCACGATCGGCTGCGGCGGACAGTGCTTGGATGGCGACCGCCACGATGTTGGCGGGCACCTTGTCGACGCTGCCCAGCTCCTGCACCAGTTCGGCTGCGGAGGCGGTGTGATGTGCGAGGTCGTCGAGTTGGCCGATGGAAGTCATCGCTTTGGCGACGCCGGCGTGGCGTTGTGCACGCGCAGCCTTGGTGAGCGTTTGGTACGCGGCATCGCGGACGGATTCGCTACGGAACTCCCAGCGGCGGCCATGCACTTCGATCAGGCCGAGCTCATCCAGCTCGTGAAGGACCGCGGGGCTGAATGGCTGAGCGAGCTCCTTGGCGAACTTCTCCAGACCGGCGATGGGGCCGCTGGTGCCAAGTACCGCTGCATTCTCCAGTGTTTGGCGCTGCTCGGAGGTGAGCTGGTCGAGGCGTGCCGCGATGAGCGTGCGCAATGAGTCGGGAAGCTCGCGTTGGCCGCCCCCCGCCTCGGTGAGGGCGACCAGCTCGGCGAGGAACAACGGGTTGCCACCACTGCGCTCGTAGAGCGCGGTCAGCAGCTGGTTGTCGCGTGGGGCGGCGCCGAGCAGTGCGGTGGCCAACTCCTCTGTGTCGGCCCGTGTGAGTGGCTGCAGCGTGATGGAGACGACGGTGCCGCGGTCCGAACGGGGCGGCCACAGTGCATCGTGACCCGGGCGCATTGCGGTGATGAGCAAGAACGAATGACGGCTGAGGGATGCAACCAGGTGCTCCAGCAGGTCGAGCACCACCGGGTCTGCCCAGTGCACGTCGTCGACGCTGAGCACCATGGGGCCGCGATGCGAGCGCGCCTCCAACACCATCGCAACGGTTTGGTGGATGGTGTTGCGTGCGTTGGTCGAGTCGAGGCGGTCGATGGGTGACGGATAGCCGAGGAGGTGGGTGAAGACATCGACCAGGCGCTCAGCGCCGGCGGCGTCGATGGAAGGGAACATCTGCTGGGCCCGTACGAGTGCAGTGCTACGCGCAGCGTCGATTGCGACGCCGGTATCGAGATCGAGATAGTTGCTCAGCGCGCTGGCGATCGGCCACCACACGTTGGCTTCGCCATACGGCACGCACGCGCCCTCCAGCACCGAGACCTCTCCGATCTCGCGTGCGCGGCGAATGACTTCGTCGACGAAGTGGCTCTTACCGACCCCGTTCTCGCCGTTGACGTGCAGCAGCACGCCGCGACCGTTCCTGGTGACGAGTTCAAGGGCGGCGCCGGCGATTGCCAGCTCCGGTTGACGGCCGACGATGCCGACCTCGCGGCGACGGCGGCGGCGACTGCCCGGCGGCGCCGTGGGCTCCATTGCCAGCCAGGCCGTCATCGCCTGTTCACGACCGCGTGGTTGCAGAAGTCCCGCCGGCTCGTAGCGGAACGTGTGGGCAGTGAGGGCATAGGTGGCCTCGCCCACCAACACACCACCGCTGGGCGCTTCGACCTGCAGGCGCGAGGCGGTGTTGACCACGTCGCCCATGGCGGTGTAATCGGTGCCGGCGAGCGTGCCGACCAACACCTCGCCGGTGTTGATTCCGACGCGCATGCGGATATCGGCACTGCCGACCAGCTCGCTAATGCTCACGTAGTGCGCGAGTGCTGCCTGCATTCGCAGCGCCGCCCGCACAGCCCGCTCGGGGTCGTCTTCATGGGCAACCGGGGCGCCGAACAGCACCAGCATTCCGTCGCCGAGAATCTTGTCGACCTTGCCGCCGAACTCGACGACGACATCCACAAGTCGCTCGAAACATGCGTCGATCAGGCGCTTGACCTGCTCTGGGTCCAATCGCTCGGCGAGTGTGGTGAAGCCAACCAGATCGGCGAACAGCACCGTGACGATGCGCCGTTCCTCGGGTTGGGCGAACGCGACAGAGTGGCCGCACGACGGGCAGAAGCGTGCGCCCGCAGGAATGGGGGAACCACAGACAGTGCACGGAATCACCCCAGGAGCGTAGGCGACATCCGCCCCCAGGCGGACGCTAGAAATCGATGGTTCAGTTAGCGTTTCCCACGCCATGACCCTCCGTCACCCGATCCGCTGGTCGCGTTGTCATCCAGTGACCGCCGATTGGCTGCTCGCGGGTGGCTTAGCGGTCGTCGCCGTCGTTGCTCATCTCGTGATCCGCGAGCCGGAAACCGTCGACCCCAGCCTGCTTGGGGCCACCCTCGCCGTGGGCGCCACACTGCCGTTGGGTTGGCGGCGCCGGTCGCCGACGCTGGTGTTGCTGGTGGTGACGATGTGCCAGATGGGTGTGGAAGCCATCAATGCGGCCGGACCGGGCTGGGTGGGCGTTTTGATCAGCGCGTACACGCTCGGCGCCTATCGCAGCGGTCGGGCGCTGTGGCGGGCGGGCATCATGCTCGTCGTTGCGGTTGTCGCCTTTGTGCTCCTCGGTGCCTTGCATGGCGATGCGCCGTGGCAGGCACTGCTGTCGACGCCAATCGTCGTCGGTGCTGCGGTGCTGGTTGGCGACAACATGCGGCGGCGGCGAGAACGGTCCGCCGAACTTGTGGAACGGGCGGAGCGCGCCGAACGCGAACGCCATCTGCTTGCCCATCAACATGTGCAAGACGAACGCACCCGCATCGCTCGCGAGCTGCACGACGTCGTTGCGCACAGCGTCAGCCTGATGGTGATTCAAACTGCGGCGGCGCGTCGCCAGTTGTTGGCCGGTCCCGACGGCGTCGACTCGTCGCTGGAGGCCGTGGAGGCCACAGGTCGCGCGGCGATGCACGAGATGCGTCGCATTCTTGGTGTGCTGCGCGATACCAGTGGGGCTGTGTCGCTGACGCCACAACCCGGACTGGCGGCACTTCACGAGCTCACTGCGGCGGCGACGGATCTGCCGGTGACGGTGCATTCGCAGGGCGACCTGCAGCACCTACCGACCGGTGTCGAGGTGAGTGCGTTTCGTATCGTGCAGGAGGCGCTGACGAATGTTCGCCGCCACGCCGGCCCGGTCCAGCAGGTGGAGGTGTCGGTGGTGCGCGACGGAACGTCGTTGACACTCGAGATCTCCGACGACGGGCGCGGGGCAGCAGCGACAACCTCCTTCGAGGGTGAGTCGGGTTTCGGGTTGGTGGGCATGCGCGAGCGGGTGGCAGCGTTCGAGGGGCAGTTGTTCGCCGGACCGAAACCCGGCGGCGGTTGGCGTGTGCGCGCCGTCTTTCCGGTTGGTGCGCAGTGATACGGGTGGTGTTGGTCGACGACCAGGCAATGGTTCGTGCGGGCTTTCGCATGATCCTGGAGAGCGAACCCGACATCACAGTGGTCGGCGAGGCCGGCGATGGACGCGAGGCGGTCGATGTCGTTGCCCGCAGCTCGCCACACGTGGTGCTGATGGACGTGCGGATGCCGGTGATGGATGGCATTGAGGCGACCCGTCGCGTGGTCGGCTTGTCGGGCGAGGCGCGAGTGCTGATGCTGACGACCTTCGACCTCGACGATTACGTCTACTCGGCGTTGCGCGCCGGTGCCAGCGGCTTCATGTTGAAGGACGCCCCGGCTGAACAGCTGATCAATGCCGTGCGCGTGATCGCCGCGGGCGATGCGTTGCTTGCGCCGTCGGTGACACGACTGCTGATCGAGGAAGTGTCGCGTCGCCCCGCCGTCCACGCGGCGACGGTGGCTCCTGGCCTCGCCGATTTGACCGATCGCGAACTGGAAGTGTTGAAGCTGATGGCCCGCGGTCTGTCGAACAGCGAGATTGCGGGTCAGCTGTACTTGGGTGAGGCGACGGTGAAAACCCACGTCGGTCGCGTGCTGACCAAGCTCGGCCTGCGCGACAGGGTGCAGGCGGTCGTGGTTGCGTACGAGAGCGGCCTGGTCACCCCCGGTTCGCCGGATCAACCGGCAGGCTGACGCACGTCACCCTCGCAGGGGATGAATCTCGGCGACTGTCGGGGTACAACAAGTGCATGACAGATTCCCAGACTCTTGTCGCAGCCGCTGGCGCTGTTGACGCATCGAAGATCTACGGCGGCGGCGACAGTGAGGTTCGCGCGCTGGACGGTGTGACCGTGCAGTTCGAGACCGGCAAGTTCACCGCGATCATGGGGCCGTCGGGTTCGGGCAAGAGCACCCTGATGCACTGCTTGGCTGGGCTCGATTCGCTGACCAGCGGGGCCGTGTACATCGGCGAGACCTACCTGGCCACGCTGAACGACAAGCAGCTCACCGAGCTGCGCCGCACGGCGGTCGGTTTCATCTTCCAGGCGTACAACCTGGTGCCCACGCTGACGGCCGAGGAGAACATCACGCTGCCGCTGCTGCTCGGCGGAACCAAGGGTGACCAGGCGTGGATCGACCGCGTCATCGACACGGTGGGGCTGCGGTCACGGCTGAAGCACCGCCCCAGCGAGCTCTCCGGTGGCCAGCAGCAGCGTGTCGCCGTGGCCCGCGCGTTGGCCAGCCAGCCGACCATCATTTTTGCTGACGAGCCCACCGGCAACCTCGACAGCCGGACCGGCGCAGAGATTCTCGACTTCATGCGGCTGGCCGTGCGCGAGCTGGGCCAGACGATTGTGATGGTCACACACGACCCCAATGCGGCCAGCTACGCCGACCGCGTCATCTTCCTTGCGGACGGCAAGGTGGTCGACGAGATGACTGCCCCTACAGCCGAGCGCGTCCTCGATCGCATGAAGCGCTTCGGTGAGTGAGCGATGTTCAAACTGAGTCTGAAAAACATCTGGAGTCGTAAAGGACGTCTGGTGCTGACTGCGCTCGCCGTCATTGCGGGCACGGCCTTCCTCTCGGGCGTGTTCGTGTTCACCGACACCATCAAGGGCAGTTTCAACTCCCTCTTCGCCGACGCCTACTCCAATACAGACGCGTACGTCAGGTCCTCCGACGTCATCAAGGGCGAATTCGGCGAGGATCTTCGTGCCAGCATCGACGCCGGCTTGCTCGACGTGGTCGCGGCGGTGCCCGGCGTCAAGTCGGCCCAGGCCGAAATCAGCGCAACGGCGACGATCACCAGTGCGGCTGGAAAGATCATCGGCGGCGATGGTCCGCCCCAATTCGGCCGCGTGTGGCACGACGGAGCGCCGTCGCCATGGACGCTGAAGGACGGCACGGGGCCGACCAGCGGCACGGAGGTCGTCATCGACGTCGCCACTGCGAAGAAGGGCAACGTCAGACTTGGCGACACCGTCTCGATCACCACCAAAAACGCCACCCGCAAGTTCACGGTGGTCGGGTTGGCGAAGTTCGCAGGGGCTGACGGAGCGAACGGCGCAACCTTTGCCCTGTTCGACCTGCCCACCGCGCAGGAGTTCGTGTTGGGAGAGGTCGGCAAGATCGACTTCATCTCGGTCGCAGGCGACGGCTCCATGTCTGAGGCGGAACTCAGTGGGGCCATCCGCTCCGCCGTCGGCAACGATTCGATCGAGGTGCTGACGGGCACGGAGATCACCAAGGAGGAGCAGAGTCAGGCGCAGAAGAGCCTCAACTTCCTCACCCTGTTCCTCTCCATCTTTGCCCTCATCGCTCTCTTCGTCGGCAGCTTCGTGATCTACAACGTGTTCAGCATCAGCGCCGCGCAGCGCGAGCGGGAAAACGCATTGCTGCGTGCCATCGGCGCCAGTCGTGCTCAGGTCACCCGCTCGCTGTTCATCGAAGCTCTCGTGGTGGGCGTGGGAGGTTCCATTCTCGGCTGCCTCGGTGGCGTCGGGCTCGCCAGCGCCATCCTCGCGTTCCTCAACGCGGCCGGCTTCGGTCCCGGTGAGACGGACCTGGTGATCAACATGTCCCCGTTCATCATCACCATCGTGGTGGGCACACTCGTCACGCTGGTCTGCGCCGTCGCTCCCGCAATTCGCTCCGGTCGCGTGCCACCCTTAGCTGCGATGCGCGATGTGGCAATCGATCGCGCGGCCGTGTCGACAATCCGCAAAGTCATCGGCGGGCTTGCTCTCGTGGTGGGCGTCGGTGCTGTGGCTCAGGGCTTACGGGGCGGGGCAGCGCAGTGGCTCGGAGTCGGTGTCGCCGGTTTCTATGTCGCGCTGATTGCACTCGGACCGTTCGTTGCATCGCCGATCTCCAAGGCAGCGACGCCAGTTCTCGGCGCCACTCGCGGCGCCGCCGGCACGATGGCAGGGCGCAACGCTGCCCGCAACCCGAAACGAACCGCCATCACCGCCGGTGCCGTCGCCGTCGGTTTGTCGCTCATCATCGGTGTGGCCACGTTGGGTTCATCCGCCAAGGCCTCCATCCGCGAAGCCATCGGCCAGAGCTTCATCGGTGACTACATCATCTCGCCCAAGCAGCAGGGCAACTCGATGGGTGGGCTGCCCGTCGAACTCGTCGACAAGGTCGAAGCCTCCGGCGTCGGCGATGTGTTGTCGATTGCCGCCGGCTTCGGCACCGTGGGTGACTCCACCGATGGTGCGTTGCTGGTCGCCATCGATCCGACCGACGCCGAGACCCTGTTCACGTTCGACTTCACGCAGGGCGGCTTCACCGACCTCACCGCGAACGGCATCCTCCTCAAAGACGACAAGGCGAAGTCTCTGGGCGTTGGCGTCGGTGACACCGTGCCAATCACGCTGATCGGCCAGTCGGCTACCGACTTGACCGTGCAAGGCGTTTACACCACCAGCGGTTTCACCGACGTGCTGGTGGCCCGCGATCTGTTCGCCGCTACGCCGACGCTGATGCAGTACTTCCAGATCTACGTCAAGGGTGCCGACGGCGAAACTCAGGCCACCAAGGAGACCTTGGACGCAATCGTCAAGCAGTTCCCCACCGCACAGGTGCAGAGCCGCAACGGTTTCATCGATGCGCAGAGCGGTCAGATCGACGGCTTCCTCAACTTCCTCTACGCGTTGCTGGGTATGAGCGTGTTCATCGCAATCGTCGGCGTCGCCATCACGCTGTGGTTGGCGGTGTGGGAACGTCGCCGAGAAATCGGTCTGCTTCGGGCGGTGGGCATGACCAAACGACAAGTGCGCAGCAGCGTGCTGTGGGAGAGCCTCATCACGGGCATTGTCGGTGTGGTGATGGGTGTGGTGTTGGGCACCGTGCTCGGCTGGATCATCGTCAAGGCGTTCGAGGACGACGGACTTGGAGTGTTCGAACTGCCGACGGGCACCATTCTCGTGTCGGCGGGCGCGCTCGTCGTGCTCTCCGGCGTGGCGGCCTGGATACCGGGACGCAAGGGTTCGAAGGCCAACATGCTCGAAGCGATCGCGACCACGTGACCGTGTGCCCCGAACACATCCCCTCGACGAACGGCTGGCCGTGTTCCGACTTGCACTGAGGAGTGTGCTGGCCCGATGGCCGCGGTTGTTGTTGACCGCCCTGGCAATCGTGGCCAGCACGTCCTTTCTCTCTGGCACGTTCATCTTCCGCGACACGATCGAGCGCACCTTCGACGCCCTGTTTGCCGACGTGTACGAACGAGTCGACGGCTACGTTCAGAGCAGCAATTCGGTCGAGAACCTGTTTGGCCTCGAGCAACGCGACCGGCTGCCCGTCAGCGTGTTGGACGACGTTCGCGCGGTTGCTGGTGTGGGTGAGGTCCAGGCTGTCATCCAGGGTGACGCGGTCGTCATCGGCAAGGACAACGAACCGATCGAGCGTCCCACGGCCCCCACCTTCGGCGCCGCCATCGCCCCCGGTGATCTGTCCTTGTGGCGTGTCGCCCAGGGTCGGCTGCCGAGCGGTGGCAGTGAAGTCGCGCTCGATTCGCTGACCGCTGACGACGGTGGCTTCGCAATCGGTGACGACGTCAAAGTCAACGCCGAGGGCGGCTCGCGTACGTTCACGTTGATTGGCATCGTCGAGTTCGACAACATCATCTCCCCGGGTAACGCAACGTGGGCGCTGTTCGATGAGCAAACGGCGGAGGAGTTCATCGCCAAGCCCGGGTTCATCGACGCAGTGCTGGTGAAGGGCGATGGATCTGTCACGTCCGACGTGCTGGTGCAGCGGCTGCGCGACTCTCTGAGTCCTGAGGTGGCCGAGACGCTGACCTCGGCGGAGATCACTGCACAAACCCAGACAGAGATCGAAAAGAGCCTCAGCTTCCTCACCGTGTTTCTCGCGATCTTCTCGTTCATCGCCCTCGGCGTTGGCATGTTCGTTGTTTACAACGTGTTCTCCATCACCGCCGCTCAGCGTCAGCGGGAGAACGCATTGCTGCGCGCGCTCGGGGCCAGCCGGCGCCAGATCACGTGGTCGATGATGATCGAGGCAGCACTCGTGGGGTTGGTCGGCTCGCTGATCGGTCTCGCTGGTGGTATCGGCCTCGCGTCGGGGATCAAGGCGCTCCTCAATGCGCTCGATTACGTGATCCCGGCTCGCGGTCTGGCCATCGCGTCGCGCACTGTTGTGATCACCGTGCTGGCGGGCACGACGGCGACAGTGCTGGCG
Source organism: Ilumatobacteraceae bacterium (assembly GCA_031366885.1). Classification (GTDB taxonomy): domain Bacteria; phylum Actinomycetota; class Acidimicrobiia; order Acidimicrobiales; family Ilumatobacteraceae; genus UBA668. The sequence continues at coordinate 6,913 of JANLPB010000219.1, read as the reverse complement.
GCGGTCGGGCCAGCCATTGGCGCTGGTCGCATACCGCCGGTTGCGGCGATGAGCGACGCCATCTTGGAGAAGGTCGGCTCTGTCCGCCGACGGGTGATCCTGGCCACCGTGGCCGGGGTGATCGGCACGGCGTCCGTTGCCGCGGTAATGGGTGGCGTCGACGCGATGTTGTTGGCAGTCGGCGTCGTGGGGCTGTTCGCCGCCCTGCTGCTGCTTGGCCCGGTTCTGGCCAAACCGATTGCGCGGTTCATCGGTGCGCCCGTCCAGCGGTTCCGCGGCGTCACGGGCACCATGGCGCGTGGCAACGTGCAGCGCAACCCTCGACGCACGGCCCGAACGGCGGCGCCCGTCCTGCTGGGGGTCGCGCTCGTCACGGGCGCGTCGGTGTTTGCTGCGTCCATCAAGGCGCAGATCAGCGATGTGGTCGGCGCCACCTTTCAAGGCGAGTACGTCATCAACTCGACGAATGGTGGCAGCCTCAGCTTCAGTCAGGAACTGGTAGATCAGCTGAACGAACTGCCCGAGGTCGGTACTGCCAGCGGCCTTGGGTTCGCGTTCGTTGCCACTGCCGACGGGAAGGGAGCGCCGGGTGCGGTCATCAACCCGGTCACCGCCGAAGGCCTTGTGAACCTGACGTTCCTGCAGGGATCGATGTCCGCGCTGACTCCGCAGGGCGTGCTGATCTCCGAGGGTGATTCGAAGAGCAAAGGTCTGGCGCTCGGTGACCAACTGGTGCTGTTCATCGATGGTGCGGATGTGCCCCTCACCGTGCAGGGCGTGTACGAGAGCACCGACTTCATTCCGTCGCGTACATATCACCGAGACACATTTCTCAACACGAGCATCGCCGCGCCCGCAGGAATTGTGTCGGTGACGCGTGCGGCCGACGTGTCCGAAGCTCAGTTCCGGACCGTCGTGCAGGGTCTGGTGGACGACTACGGGATTGGCGAGTTGCAGAACAAGCAGGAGTTCATCGCCAGTCGCGCCGACATCATCGATCGCAGCCTCGCCTTCATCTACGGCCTGCTGATGCTGTCGGTGCTGATCGCGCTGTTCGGCATCGTCATCACGCTGCTGCTCGCGGTCTACGAACGTCGACGCGAGACCGGTCTGTTGCGCGCCGTCGGTATGACGCGCAGCCAGGTGCGCACGACGGTGCGGTGGGAGAGTGTGATCACGTCGCTCTACGGCGCGGCTGTTGGTGTGATGATGGGGCTTGTGCTCGGCTACGTCGTCATCATCGCACTGCGCGATCAGGGGTTGACCGAGTTTTCGATTCCCGTGACCAGCATCATCTGGATCATGGTGCTGGCCTTCGGCGCCGGTGTGTTGGCGGCCGTCGTTCCTGCGTGGCGAGCGACGCGGCTCGGAATCCTGAACGCGATTGCGGCCGAGGGATGATCTCACCATCGCCCGCACTTGCCGAGTTCATCGCTGAACGCCACCTCGCCGTGTTGGCCACCCAACGTGCCGATGGCACGCCTCATGCGGTGCCGGTCGGCTTCACGTTCGCGAGTGGTGTCGTGCGAGTCATCACATTCGCCCCGTCGGTGAAGGTGCGCAACGCCCGCCGCGGTGGCAGGGCGTCGGTCACGCAAATCGACGGTGCACGCTGGGTGACGTTCGAGGGCCCAGTTCGCGTTCTGAATGACGACGTTGCAGTGGCAAGCGCCGTGACCGCCTACGCGCAGCGCTACCGTCAACCGAAGGTTCGCGACGATCGGGTCGTGATCGAGATCGAGGTCGACCGGGTTATGTGCAGCAGCGGGTTGAAATGAGCGCCGGCTATTCGGGTACACCACTGAACAAGAAGCTGGGCATCGTCGGCGATGTTGTGTTCACCGTGCTGCACGCACCGCCGGCATTTATGGCTGAGCTCGGTGACACCGGCGACGCCATCTGGCAGCGCAACTTGATGCCACCGATCGATGTGATCGTCTCGTTCTATACCGAGAAGGTGGCACTGCGCGACGAGTGGAAGTCGCTCACCGAGGCCGCTCAGCCGGCGGGTGGTGTGTGGGTGGCGTGGCCGAAGAAGGCCAGCGGCGTGCCGACCGACATCAGCGAAGACGTGCTGCGCGCCACGCTGTTGAAGAGCGGCTGGGTCGACAACAAGGTGTGCGCCATCGACGACGTGTGGAGCGGTCTGCGCTTCGTCATGCGCAAGGAAAACCGGCCACCCTGGAAACGTTGACCCGACTTACTTGTTGGGCTGGGGGAGAACCCGCAGGTAGGGCTTGACGGTGGTCCAGCCCTGCGGGAACAGCGCCTTGGCGTCTTCGTCGCTGACGGCCCCGCCGATGATCACATCGTCGCCGTCCTTCCAGTTGGCGGGCGTGGCGACCTTGTACTGAGCGGTCAGCTGCAGGCTGTCGATCACGCGCAGGATCTCGTCGAAGTTGCGTCCGGTGCTGGCCGGGTAGGTGAGGGTCAGCTTGACCTTCTTGTCCGGGCCGATGACGAACACGGAGCGCACGGTCATCGTGTCGCTGGCGTTCGGGTGGATCATGTCGTAGAGGTCGGCAACGGTGCGGTCCGGGTCGCCGATCATCGGGAAGTTGACCGGGGTGCCCTGGGTCTCGCCGATGTCTCCCTCCCACTTGAGGTGGCTTTCCACGTTGTCGACCGACAGGCCGATGACCTTCACGTTGCGCTTATCGAACTCGGGCTTGATCTTGGCGACGTACCCCAGCTCGGTGGTGCACACCGGCGTGAAGTCCTTCGGGTGGCTGAACAGTACGCCCCACGAATCGCCGAGCCACTCGTGGAAGTTGATCTCGCCCTGTGTGGTGGGAGCGGTGAAGTCGGGGGCGGTGTCGCCGAGACGAACGGTCATGGTGGAACTCCTTGGAACTGGCGTGCTGTCGGACGTGCTGGTGATCGCCACGCTACCCGAGATACCCGACCTTTCCAGTCAAGAATGACTCGCGGATCTTGACAGGTGACTAAATGGTCACGTATGGTTCCGGCCGATGAACGAGCCACTCGTCTTCAAAGCGCTTGCCGACGACACGCGTCGGGCACTGCTCGATGCGCTGTTCGTTCGCGATGGGCAGACAGTGGTCGCGCTGTGTGAGGCATTCCCGCAGATGACTCGCTTCGGCGTGATGAAGCACCTCGCCGTGTTGGAAGCCGCCAACCTGGTGACCTCGCGCCGCGTGGGCCGCACGAAGCTGCATTCTCTCAATCCCATCCCTATTCAGCAGCTAGCGGACCGGTGGATCAGTAAGTACGCGCAACCGTTCACGCGTGCATTGGTCGGGCTGCAAGCCGAACTCGAACAGCACACCGCCTCCTGAGGACGCACAAAGGACACGCCATGGCCATCACCCGACATCAGTACCGCATCTTCATCAAGGCGCCGATCGAGCAGGTGTGGAACGCACTGCTTGACCCAACGTTTACGCGCCGCTACTTCCACGGCACCGCATTCGACCAGACACCGGTGGAGGGTCAGCCGTACCGCACCTCGACGGACAACGGTCGGCCAGCGGTCGATGGCACCATCGAAACGCTGCAGGCACCTCACCGGCTCGTACAGACCTGGCATGTCCTGTACGACGCTGCGATGGAGGCCGAGCCACCGTCGCGTGTGGAGTGGACGTTGGCCGAAGCGGGTGACGGCCTCACCCGGCTTGATGTCATCCACGGCGACCTTGCCCGCAGCCCGCTGACGTGGGCGCACACCAAGGCTGGCTGGCAGTGGATTCTCGACGGGTTGAAGACGCTGTTAGAGACCGGCGAGGCGTTACCCGCTGCCTCGGTCACGTTCCCCGACGAAGCGATCGTCGACGCCGCGGGGGATTGGCATCGTGCGCAGGGCGTCGAGTGCAACAACAGCATCTGGGACCTGGTCGGCAAGGACGATCGAACCGCAGCCGAGGATGAGGAGATGCTCCGCCGCGCGTACAGCTCGGCGTATCACTGGCAGCGCGCCCGCGGCGCCGGCCCCGCGAACGAAGCGCGGGCGCTGTACATGTTGGCCAAGGTGCACCTGCTGACCGGGCAGCCCGCCCGATCGCTGCACTATGCCGATGCGTGTTTTGACCAAACCGTGCGTCATGGAATGGGCGATTTCGACCTGGCGTACGCGCACGAAGCCCGAGCGAGGGCACTTCGCGAGTTGGGTCGCGAGGAGGAGGGTTTGGCCGCGTGGGCCGCGGCGAAAGCTGTCCCGGTCGCGAATGTCGAGGACCGCGACATCATCGAAGCCGACTTCGCCGACGCCCCTGAACCCTGACGCGGCCGACCAACCACTTCCCAAAGGCGGCGGGCTGGGAGGCGACGGGAACCGGGATTGTGGGCGCGGGTAGCCTTCGGCATTCGCTTTCTTCGATCGCACTCTTTGCGCGCTGTTGTTGGCGCGGGCGCCGCACTCAGCCTGTGTGGGTTCGGTACGTTTGCCGCGGATGCTGCCCCAACACTCACGCCGCTCGCCGTGGAGACGGCGGCCTCTGCCAACGCTCCGGCGCAACGACTGCGAGTGGTTCCGCCGCCGAACTTCCCAATGGCGCCCAGCCCGCGTTGCGACATTCTGAACAACTTTGGCGACGGCCGCAGCGGAGGTCGCCTTCACGAGGGAATCGACATTCTCGCCACCTTGGGCCAGGAGGTCTACGCAATGGTCGACGGCACGCTGACCGCACAGGCAATCGCAGGGAGCGGCTCGGTGGGCGCCAGCCTGTCGGGCAACCTGTGGCGGCTTACCGCCGCGACCGGGGGCACCTATTACGTCTACGGCCACCTCTCCGCCTTCGCCGCCGGCCTGACGAAGGGCAGCACCGTGTCCAAGGGGCAGGTCATTGGGTACGTCGGCGACACCGGCAATGCGGGAGCCGGCAACTTTCACCTCCACTACGAAGTCCATCCCGGCGGCGGCGCCGCGGTAGACCCGTTGCCGATGTTGCTTCCCGTACCACCGGCGTGCAAGGTGTACTGATGAGCATTCCCGTCGCGCTGCCGGAGCTGGGTGTCGCGCTGGCTGTGTACCCATGGGGGTACCTGGTCACTGTTGGCGATGACCTGCGTGCGCACTCTCTGGCCGTGCCGACGAACTTCGACGGGCGCGTGTTGTGGGCCGCCGGTGGGCGCTCGGCTCGCCACAACATCGCGGCTCGTCCAGAGGTGACGATGGTGTTTCCGCACCCTGTGCAAGGTGAGCACAGCTTGATCGTGGACGGCACTGCCTCCATCGAGGACGACGTGATCGTCATCGTGGCCGAGCATGCCGTCTTGCACCGCCCAGCGATCAGCGCTGAGTAGCTGTTCTACCCGCACTAGCTGTACTACCCCAGGTCGCGCAGGTTCAAGCCGAACGCAGCCTGGAACGCGTCGTAGTACTCGTCGTCGGTAGCGGCGAGGCCGATGGCGGTCCACTGCTCATCGGTCATCTCCGCACGGCCTTCGATCAGCTCCTTGGCGCCCCAACTGACGGCGTACCTCAGCTTGGGTTGGTCAGTGGTGATGGCGTGATGGATCAGCTTGCCGACCTCGAAGGGGTCGGTGGCGTGCGCGAGACCCGCCGCGTACATCTGGAACATCCGCCGGTAGTCGGCGTCGTAGGCGCCGGTCACCGCTGGAATGTCGGGGTTCTTGGCGAAGATCGCGGTCTTGGTAATGCCGGGCTCGATAATGGCCACTCGAATTCCGAAGCGAGCAACCTCCTGCGACAACTGCTCGCTGAGGCCCTCGAGCGCCCACTTGGACGTCACATACGAGCTTTGGGCGAGCGCCGCTATACGACCGACCACAGATGTCACGTTGATGATGGCCCCACTACGGCGCGCACGCATGCCTGGTAGCACCTCTTGCTGGCAGCGCACCGCACCGCACAGGTTGACGTTGATGACCTCCAGATGGTCGTTCGCGAAGCAATCCTCCACCGTTGCATTCCCGCCGATGCCAGCGTTGTTGACCAGCACATCGACCACACCATCGGTGGCCGCCATGATCTGGGCGAAGCCCGCGCGAACCGACTCGTCGGAGGCGACGTCGAGTTCGACGAGGTTGATCTCGACACCCGCATCCGCTGCCATGGCCAGCAGCTTGCCGGCCCGATCGAGACTGCGGACGGTGCCGAACACCACGTGACCCTGAGAGGCGAGGTGGATGGCTGTCGCGCGGCCGATGCCGCTGTTGGCGCCGGTGACGACGGAGATGGTGCTCATGACCGCCGAGCGTAGGCGGTAGCGCCGCGTTAGGCCGCAGGGTCGACCACCGCGGCCGAGTGTTCGGGGAGTGGCTCGAACTCTTCGAACCACACCGGGTCAGGGTCGCACCCGATTGCAAGGCTGCGAACGGTGTCGCCGTCGGTGAGGATCACGTCGAGAAGCAGCAAGCCCTGCGCCATATGGGCGCGACGCAGTGCCTGATACCCGCGCCGGTCCGCGTCGCGCGGCGGGCCGAGATACACCTCGCTGGTGAGGACGATGCACATTGTTTGGCAGAACGCAGCGTCGAGCCCCGGCAGCTCGGCGAGGCCCACCAGCAGCCCAATTTCTGCTGGAGGGTCGAGGAGCAGCGCGGTCACGCGCCGACGCTCGTCGAGCAACACGACGACCTCGTGACGGGCCGGAAGGTCGAGAACATCGGTAGCCAGCATGGCGGCTTCGCCGAAACCGGCGAGAACGATTGGCTCGTCGGGGTCGGGATGAAAGATGTGCCACCTGTAGTCACCCGATTGCAGGCGAAGGGCGAGGTGCTGGCGGCGTGACACGCGAAAGCGTGGGATGGACGGCATGGTGGCCTCCACAGTGAGGAGAGCTGGATCCGGGGGGAAGCCGTTCTTTCGGAGACTATCGGAGTGTCAGAGCAACTGCGCCACGTGCGGTGCGATGTCGTCTGGCGTCACCATCGGCCCGAAGCGCTGGGCGACGTTGCCTTCGCGATCGATGAGGAACTTCTCGAAGTTCCA
>JANLPB010000200.1:0-21161 GCA_031366885.1 Ilumatobacteraceae bacterium | reverse complement strand
CGACACCCATCAACAGCACCTCGTTCGAGCCGGTGAGCGCGGCGAGGAACTGGTCGGGATTCATAGGCCAAGTATCACTGCTGTCCGGCGGCCGCGCAGCGAGTTGACGATGGCCAACTCTTCACACGCACCGAGTTCGGCCAACAGCAACACACGCTCGCTGACTGCGCCTGACGACACCAACACTTCACGCCCGATGCCCGGCAAACCTCCGCTGTCCAGAGGCGGGGTAAACCAGTCATCGCCGCGGCGGTACAGCAGATTGGCGATCGTGGTTTCCACGACCTCCGCACGCTCGTTGACCAGCAGCACGTCGTCCGCCAGAGGGTGGGCGGAACGAGCACGCTCGTAGACGGCGCGACGGGTTGTCTTGTGGCACATGAACGGGTCGTCGCTGCGCACCCTCGCCGTCGCCACTGCCAATCGCACGAACGGCGAGGACTCGTCGAGCGCGACGAGTTCCAGGCGATGGCGCCCTCGGCGGTCGAGCACGATTCGCAACCGCCGCGGCCCGTCGGGCACGCCAAGCGCAGCAACGCCCGCAGCGATCGCGAAGGGGTCGCACGCGAAACCGAAGTAGTCCGCCGACGCAGCAAGCCGGCGGAGGTGACGTTCCAAGGCGTGCGCGCCCGATCCGTCGAAGCGCAGTGTCTCGAACAACTCGAAAGCTGGCCGCGCCGACCGCAAGACAGCGACCTTCGATTCCAACTCGTCGTCCTCGTCGGCCGGCACAGAGTCGTAGGTGATGCCGCCGCCCGACGCGAATTCCACGCGACCGTCGGCCGCGTCGATCACGGCAGTTCGAATGGCGACACTCCAAATAGACGCCGGCCGCGCGCCGTCAAGGGACGGCGAGATCATGCCAATTGTCCCGCAGTACAGCCCTCGGGGCGACGGCTCGAGCCGCGCGATCGCGTGCATCGCCGCCACCTTCGGCGCACCCGTGATCGAGCCGCACGGGAAGGTTGCGCGGAACACATCGGCCAGTCGAACCTCGGGCCGAAGACTCGCCTGCACGGTTGACGTCAGCTGCCACACCGTCTCGTAGCGCTCCACCTGAAACAGCTCCGGCACGTTGACGCCCCCGGGTGACGACAAGCGCGACAGGTCGTTTCGCAGTAGATCGACAATCATCACATTCTCGGCACGGTCCTTCTCCGACGCGCGCAACTCCTCGGCCATCTGCAGGTCCGCGTCCGCCCGACCGTGACGGCGACGGGTGCCCTTCATCGGTCGCGCCGTCACCGTGTCGCCGGCAATCTCCAAGAACAGTTCGGGTGACGCACTGACCACCACAGCCTCACCAAGATCGAGAAACGCGTTGAACGATCCACCCTGCGTGGAGACCATCGATCGGTAGAGATCGAACGGGTCGGCGACCAGACGCGCACGCACCCGATCCGTCAGATTGATCTGGTAGACGCCACCGGTCTCGATCAGTTCGCGCACCCGCTGCACACCCTCGCGGTACCAACGACTGCCGTGCGTACGTACCACACCGTCGACGAACGGACCGCTGCTCGGCGCCTCCACCAACGGCACCTCGACCCGCGACCCGAATGAGCAGAACCACGCCAACGGCAGCGTTCCACCGGCCACGGCCAGTGGGTAGGCGGAGTCGAATGCGCGAGCCGCCTCGTAGGTCACGAAACCGACCACCCACGAGCCCTCCTCGGCCGCCGCTTCACCCGCGGAGATCACACCAAGGACGTCGTCGACATCGACCGCAACCCACACCCCAGAGGGCGACGAGAACTCGTAGCCAACGCCGCGAGCAACGTCGTCCAGCCGGACGCGGCGGGGTGACCATCGCGCCGAAGCGCTAGAGATGAACGGTGTCGACACGGCCGTAGGTGGTGGTGCGCTGCTGAAGGCGACGGCCCAACGGCGCCACCATGTCGGTGAACGTCGCCTCGGTCATCCCCTGGCCGTGCGCCGCGCCGGCCGCCCGCGAGATGTTCTCGTCCATCAACGTGCCACCCAAATCGTTGCACCCCGCCTGCAGCAGCTGCACCGCACCAGCCGCACCCATCTTCACCCACGACAGCTGGATGTTGTCGATGAGCCCGCGATACGCGATGCGCGCGACCGAATGCATCAGCAGGTTCTCGCGGAAGGTGGGGCCACGGCGCGCAGCATGCTGCAGGTAGATCGGCGAGGCCATATGCACGAACGGTAGACCCACGAACTCGGTGAAGCCGCCGGTGACCTTCTGCAGTGCGCGAGTGCGCACCATGTGCTTCGCCCACGACTCGGGATGCTCGATGGAGCCGAACATGATGGTGACGTTCGATGCAAGCCCGATCTCGTGCGCTGCCGCGTGACAGTCGAGCCACTCGTCGGTACTGATCTTGTCGGGGCACAGGATGGCCCGAACGTCGTCGTCCAAAATCTCTGCGGCGGTTCCCGGCAGCGAGGCAAGACCCGCGTCCTTCAGCCTGCGCAGGTACGTGTGCAGGTCTTCGCCCAAACGCTTCGCGCCCTCGGTGACCTCCAACGCGGTGAACCCGTGCACGTGCATGTCGGGCGCCGCACTCTTCACCGCGTGCGTCACGTCGATGTAGTAGTTGCCATCGAAACTGGGGTGAATACCGCCCTGCAGCGTGACCTCGGTGGCGCCCATCTCCCACGCCTCGACGGCACGTTGTGCAATGTCGTCGAGCGTGAGCAGATACGGCGTGCCACGCAGATTGAGGCTGAGCGGCCCCTTCGAGAAGCCGCAGAACTTGCACTTGAACGTGCACACGTTCGTGTAGTTGATGTTGCGGTTGTGCACCCACGTGATCGCGTCGCCCACTGTCTCGTGACGTAGGCGGTCAGCCAACTCCGCGACCGCGACAACCTCCGGGCCGCGAGCGCGGAACAACGTCACGATTTCGTCGTGGCCGACCTCTTGCCCGGCTTCGACCCCCGCCAAAACTTCGGCGATCGCACCACCGGCACGACCGGCACGCAGCGACGGCAACAACACCGGCGGCGGGTTGGTGGCACCCGAGTACCACTGAGTGCTGCGATGCCCGACGAGCACGACCTCCGCACCATCGAGCACCACGTCGGCGGCCGTCACCTTCTCTGGCCAGATCGCACCCGGATCGTCGCGTGCAAGACCCTCCGCGTCACTGCGATCCATCACGCGGAACCGCAGCGACTTGTGCAGCCATTGCTCGGGCTTGCGCACGAATTCGGGGTAGATGGTCAGGCGCGGGGCGAGTGCGAACCCGGCCGCCTCCGTCACATCACGAAGCCGATCCAGCCCGGGCCACGGCCGCTCGGGGTTGACGTGGTCGAGCGTGACCGGCGAGACGCCACCCCAGTCGTCGATGCCCGCGTCCAACAGCACGCCAAAGTCGTCGCTGAGGTTCGGCGGCGCCTGCAGGTGAATTTCCGGCGGAAGGATCAACCGCGCGACGGCAATCGACCACAGGAACTCGTCCTGCGGGCACGGCGCCTCGTGCTGCATGCCGGTGCCCGGCTTGGGCAGGAAGTTCTGCACGATCACTTCCTGCACGTGCCCGAACTCACGATGCGAAGCAACGATCGCTTCCAGCGCAGCAATGCGATCAGCACGCGTCTCGCCGATGCCCACCAAGATGCCGGTCGTGAACGGAACGCCAGCACGCCCAGCGGCCGCCAACGTCGCCAGTCGGCGCTCGGGCGTCTTGTCAGGCGCACCGCGATGGCACGGCAGGTCGCCGCGCAGCGTCTCGATCATCATCCCCTGGCTCGGCGACACCTCGGCCAGCAGCCGCAGCTGATCCTCGTCGAGCGCGCCCGCATTCGCGTGCGGCAGCAATCCGGTTTCGTCGAGCACCAACTTCGCCATCGCGTGCACGTAGTGGATAGTGCTGTCGTAGCCGTTCTCACGCAGCCACGCGCGCGCCACTTCGTAACGCTCCTCGGGCGCTTCGCCAAGAGTGAACAGAGCCTCATGGCAACCCATGCGAGCGCCATCCCTCGCGATGTTCAGCACCTGCTCGGGTGACAGATACGGCGACTGCAGCCGAGCGGGCGGCTGCGCAAACGTGCAATAACCGCACTTGTCGCGACACAGCATCGTCAGCGGAATGAACACCTTGGGCGAATAGGTGATGCGCGTGCCATGCGCAAGATCACGCACCACTCGCGCTCGCGCCATCAGTTCGGCGAGTGGAGCGGCGAGCAGTTCCTGCGGCATCAGAGCACCCTAGCCAGTGCGAGTACCAAAACAGAACCCAGTCCCCTCGACGCTAGAGTTCGACCGCCTGTGAACGCCGAACCCTCAGACCAGCAACGCGACGAAGCACACGACCACACCACCCTCGAGCGCACGCTCAAACTGGTGGGCGATCGGTGGAGCATCCTGATTATCCGGGCGGCCCTCCGCGGCATCCGCCGGTTCGACGACTTCGCCGACGACCTGGGCATCGCGCGCCCCATCCTCACCAAACGACTCCAACGCTTGGTGGCCGGCGACGTCATGGCCAAGGAGCGCTACCAGGAACACCCGCCTCGGTACGAGTACCGCCTCACCCCAGCAGGCGTCGCGCTTTCGCCCGCCCTTGTGGCCCTCATCAAGTGGGGCGAACACCACCTCGCAGACGGCAGCGCCGAGATCGTCCTCGTTCACGCGCCGTGCGGCACTGAATTGGAGCAGGGGTTCTGGTGCCGTCACTGCGCAACGACCTTCGGCCCGACGGCAATTCGCGCGCTGCCGCCCATGGCAGCACCCGCTCCGCGCGATAGAACGACGACATGACAGTTTCGGCCATTGTGTTAGCCGCGGGCGAGGGGTCGCGCATGCGCAGTTCACGACCCAAGCCACTGCACCTGATCTGCGGCAGGCCAATGGTGATGCACGTCATCCACGCACTCGAGACCGTGGCCCCAGAACGTACGGTCGTGGTGGTGGGACACGGAGCCGAGCGCGTCACCAAGAAAGTGCAAGAGCACGCCCCGAACTGGGCGCACCTCACCTTCACCGAGCAGACCGTGCAGCGCGGCACCGGCGATGCGGCAATGGTCGGCCTCGGCGCGTTCCCCGGCGACGACCTCGACGACACGTCGACGGTCATTGTGCTACCAGGCGATACGCCGCTGCTGCAGCCCGCAACCATCGACGCGCTCGTCGTCGCCCACAACGCCAATGAGTACGCCGCCACGCTCATCACGTCGGTACTCGACAACCCCACCGGCTACGGCCGTGTGATCAGGGCACCATCGAAAGCCGGCGACGGCCGGGTGCTGCGCATCGTCGAGCAGCGCGACGCCAGTGCCGATGAGCGCGCCGTGCAAGAGGTGTGCACCAGCATGTACGCCTTCCGCCGCGATTTGCTGGGTCCGGCCCTGCGTCATCTCAGCCCCGACAATTCGCAGGGCGAGTATTACCTCACCGACGTGATCGGCTCGCTGGCGGCGATGGGCCATCGCATCGGCTGCGTGCAGGCGCCAGAGGCCGAAACTCAGGGCGTCAACGATCGCTGGCAGCTTGCACTCGCCGAGCGCGAGCTGCGCAACCGAACGAACCGTCACTGGCTCCTCAACGGCGTCACCATGCTCGACCCCCGCCAGACGTTCATCGACGTCACCGTGCAATTGGGTCGCGACGTGACGCTCTACCCCGGGACCATTCTTCAAGGCGACACGATCGTGGGCGACGGGTGCGAGATCGGCCCCGACACCCGCCTGACCGACTGCGCTGTGGGCGACGGCGCCACCGTGCAGAACACGGTCGGCGTGGACAGCGAAGTCGGCGTTTCGGCGCGAGTCGGCCCTTACGCCTATCTTCCTAGCGGAAGTTCAGTGGCGTCCGGCGCAGTCACCGGCGCCTTCTACACTGCAGCGGCCGAGACCAACAACAACGACGACAACGGATGACATGACCGAACACGGGGCAGCGATGGAGAAGGTCACTACGAAGCGAATGTCGCTGTACTCGGGGCGCACGCACCCCGAGCTGGCGCAGGAGGTGGCCGACCACTTGGGCATCGACCTGGGCCACCCGGGCCTCGTCGAGTTCGCCAACGGTGAAGTGCGCGCTCGATTCGGCGAAAGCATTCGCGGCAGCGACGTCTTCATCATGCAGACGCACTGCAGCCACAACGGGCGCAGCATCAACGACTCGATCATGGAACAGCTGATCATGATCGACACCGCGTATCGGGCCTCGGCGAAGCGCATCACAGCTGTCTGCCCGTTCTACGGCTACGCCCGCCAGGACCGCAAGGCCGAAGGCCGCGAACCCATCACCGCCCGTATGGTGGCCGACCTGTTCAAGGCGGCCGGCGCCAAGCGCATGGTCAGCATCGACCTGCACAGCGGTCAGATCCAAGGCTTCTTCGAGGGTCCGGTCGACCACCTCACCGCCATGCCGGTACTGGAGAACTACCTTCGTCAGCACGCCGATGCGCCCGTGATCGTTTCCCCCGATGCGGGACGCATCAAGGTCGCCGAACGGATGGCGCAGCACCTCAGCGACCGCGGCGCCGACCTCGCGTTCATCTACAAGCGCCGCCCGAAGGGCACCACCAACGTTGCCGAAGCCAAGGAAGTCATGGGCGACGTGGAAGGTCGCCTGTGCATTCTCACCGACGACATGATCGACAGCGGTGCCACCATTTGCTCGGCCGCCGATGTGCTGATGGCCCGCGGTGCCCGCGAAGTGTGGACGATGGCCACCCACGGCGTGCTCAGCGGGCCCGCCATCGAGCGCCTTGAAAAGTCGGTCATCAAGCGCGTTGTTGTCACCAACACACTGCCGCTGGCCCCCGAGAAGCAGATCGCCAAGATCGAAGTGCTGTCCATCGCCCCGTTGATCGCCGATGCCCTCAGTGCAGTCTTCGACGACACCAGCGTCAGCGAGATCTTCGGCGGCGAAAACCAGTCGTAGGCCCATCTGGTCGGCTGCAACATCTGAACCACACGCGTGGCCGTTCTGGTCGCAACCCAGGTAGCATTTTCCGTCGTTCTGTAACGCTCTGATCGAGGCCTCGTCATGTCCAACACCAAGCTCGCCGCCCTTCCCCGCACCACCACGGGTTCCCCCGCAGCTCGCCGTCTGCGCGCCGAGGGGCACATCCCCGGCGTCATTTACGGCCAGGGCATGACCCCCGTCAGCGTCACTGTCGAGCGCCGCGATCTGCGCCTCGCCCTCAGTGGCCCGGCCGGCTCGAACACCGTCCTCACCCTTGAGGTAGACGGCAAGAGCTACCCCGCAGTGGTCAAGGACATGCAGCGCCACCCGATCCGTCGCACCGTGGCCCACATCGACTTCCTGCAGGTCAACATGAACGAAGAGATCACCGTCTCGGTCGCCGTGCACATCGTCGGCGAGTCGAAGGCTGTTGCGGCCGAAGGCGGCCTGGTCGACGCTGCTGTCGACACCATCGAGGTCAGCTGCACGCCGAACAACATGCCCAACGCGTTCGAGATCGACGTCACCGAGATGCAGCCTGGCGATGTCATCCGCCTCGCCGACGTGCCGATGCCCAAGGGCGTCACTGCACTGGGCGACCCGGAGATGCCGATTGTCACCATTCTCATCACGTCGGCCGCCGAAGCTGAAGCTGATGTGGCCGAGGCCGCCGAAGGCGCCGCGGCCGACGAAGCCCCCGCCGCAGAGTGATCGCACGCCGGCGTGATCGACGCGATCATCGTCGGCCTGGGCAATCCGGGTAAGGACTACGCGCGCACCCGCCACAACGTGGGTGAAGAAACTGTCGCGCTGCTGTGTAAGCGCCTGGGCGAAGGCCTGAAGGCCAGTCGCGACAAGGCGCTGGTGGCCGAGGCACGCATCGGTGACAAACGGGTGGTGCTGGCGTTTCCCACCACCTACATGAACGAGAGCGGCCAGGCAGTCGGTGCGCTCATGCGTCGGCACCGGGTCGTCGAGCCCGGGCAGCTGATCATCGTTCACGACGAACTCGACCTCGAAACGGGCGTTGTGCGTGTGAAGGTGGGCGGTGGCCTGGCCGGCAACAACGGTCTCAAGAGCATCACCCAGTACCTGCACACGCAGGACTACATCCGCGTGCGCATCGGCATCGGCAAGCCGCGCAGCAAGGAGCAGGGCGCGGACCACGTGCTCTCGCGCGTCCCCAAAGCCGAACGAGAAATCCTCGATGTGATGATCGAACGCGCCGCCGACATCGTGGAGGTCATCGTCGCTGAGGGCGCCGACGCCGCGATGCAGCGCTTCAACGGCCTGTCCTAGCCCGGTACCCTGAACCACCCCATGTCGCTTGCGTCTCTCCCCCGGTTGCTCCGCAACGAACCTGCGCTGACGCAAGCGTTGGGCAACCCAACCGGCTTCGTGGCGGTGCCCGAATCTGCACGCGCGCTGGCTATAGCGGCGCTCGCACAGCTGGGCGACAAGCGTCCGTTGGTGGTTGCGTGCCCGACGGGAACCGACGCTGGCCAGCTGTATGACGATCTCGTGCAGTACATGCCGGCGGGTGAGGTCGTGCTGTTTCCCGCGTGGGAGACGTTGCCCTTCGAACGGGTCAGTCCCAGCGTGGAAACGATGGGGCACCGAATGGAGGTGCTGTGGCGGCTGCGTTCCCCCGAGCGCTGCCCGGCCATCATCGTCGGCGGAGTACGAGCACTGCTGCAGCGGCTGGGGCCCGGTGCTACGGAGGTCAACCCCATCCATGTCGGCAAGGGCGCGATCCTCGATCCCGATGCCCTGATGGCGCAGCTCATCTACTTCGGCTACCGACGCGAAGAGTTGGTGGAGCACCGCGGCGAGGTCGCGCAGCGCGGCGCCATCATCGACATCTTCCCTTCCACCGCCGACGCACCCATCCGTATCGACCTCTGGGGTGACGAAGTCGACCGCCTCACCGAGTTCGCCGTCAACGACCAGCGCAGCACGCTCGATCTGGACGAGGCGTTGGTGTTCCCCGCCCGCGAGCTGATCCCGACCGACGACGTACGCACCCGCGCTGGCGCTCTGGTGGGCACCGAACCGTGGGGCCGCGAGCATTGGGAACGGCTTGCCGAGGGCA
This sequence comes from Ilumatobacteraceae bacterium, assembly GCA_031366885.1. GTDB lineage: Bacteria > Actinomycetota > Acidimicrobiia > Acidimicrobiales > Ilumatobacteraceae > UBA668. The sequence continues at coordinate 12,180 of JANLPB010000200.1, read as the reverse complement.
CGCTGTTCGACGGCATGGAGAGCTGGCTGCCGTGGTTGGTCGACGGCGACCAGCTGATCACCGACGTCCTCCCCAAGACAGCCAAGGTGGCGCTGGTCGAGCCGCGCCGCATGCGCGACCGCGCCAACGACCTGCTCGCCGAGGAGGACGACCTGGCCCGCGCGCTGGCCGGTACATGGGCCCGCGATGCCACCAAGACATTCCCACGACTGCACGCCGACACCGATCGCCTGCTCGCCGAGGGTCAGGCGATGTGGACCATCAGCAATGTGCCCGAGACACCCGATTCGCCGATGGTCAACGCGATGGGTTGGGGGCCGGTGGTGGGCGACGGCGAAGGCTTGGCCAACCGACTGCGCGAGCTGCTGGCCGAGGGCTTCACCGTTGTGGTGGCTGCCGATGGAGAGGGGTCGGCGCAGCGGATGAGCAGCCTGCTGCTGGACCGCGGCCTCAGCTTCAATCACGTCGGTCCGGATACGAAGCTGAACAAGCCCGGCGGCTACATCGTCACGTCGCCACTGCACCGAGGGTGCAGCGTGCCCGCCGCCAAGCTGGCCGTCGTCGCCGAGGCCGACCTCACCGGACGCCGACGAGCACACCGCACGGCTCGCCCTCGTAAGCGACAGGGCACCGGACTTTTCGAGGACCTCAAGCCCGGCAACTACGTCGTGCACTACCAGCACGGCGTCGGCCAGTACGAGGGAATGGTCAAGCGCACCATCGGCGGCACCGAACGCGACTACCTGCTGCTGAAGTACAAGGGCGGCGACAAGCTGTACGTACCCAGCGACCAGATCGACGCGCTGCGCCAGTACGTCGGCGGCGAGACGCCCGTACTGCACCGTCTCGGCGGCAGCGACTTCGCGAAGGCGAAGAGCAAGGTCCGCAGTGCAGTCCGCGAAATCGCGCAGGAGTTGGTGGTCCTTTATCAAAAGCGAGTCAACGCCGTCGGGCATGCGTTTGGCTTGGACACGCCGTGGCAGCACGAGATGGAGCAAGCCTTCCCGTTCGTCGAAACACCCGACCAACGCAAGGCCATCGACGACATCAAGGTCGACATGGAACGAGCCTTCCCGATGGACAGATTGGTGTGCGGTGATGTCGGCTTCGGCAAAACCGAGGTCGCCATTCGCGCCGCGTTCAAGGCCATCCAGGATGGCAAACAAGTCGCAGTGCTCGCGCCCACCACTCTGTTGGCAACACAGCACGGCAACACCTTCGCGGACCGGTTCGCCGGCTACCCAATACGCATCGAAGTGCTCAGCCGCTTCCTGACCATGAAGGAAGCGAAGAAGGTCATCGAGGGTCTCAAGTCTGGCGAGGTCGATTGCGTCATCGGCACCCATCGCCTGCTGCAGGACGGCGTCGTGTTCAAGGACCTGGGGCTGCTGGTCGTCGACGAAGAGCAGCGCTTCGGCGTGCAGGCCAAGGAAGCAATGAAGAAGCTGAAGCACAACGTCGACGTGCTGACGCTCACCGCCACACCCATTCCGCGCACGCTCGAGATGAGCCTGGTCGGCATCCGCGATCTTTCGCTCCTGCAAACACCTCCGGCGGATCGCCAGCCCATCCTCACATTCGTCGGCGGCTACGACGAACGCGTTGCGGTAGAGGCCATCCGACGCGAGTTGCTCCGCGAGGGTCAGGTCTTCTGGGTACACAACCGCGTCAAGTCCATCGACATGGCCGCCAGCCGACTGCGCGAATTGGTGCCCGAAGCGCGCATCGCAATCGCTCACGGCCAGATGGACGAAGGGTCGCTGGAGCAAGTGGTCGTCGACTTCTGGGAAGGCCGCTTCGACGTACTCGTGTGCACGACGATCATCGAGAGCGGCATCGACATGCCAACGGTCAACACGCTCGTCGTCGAGCGCGCCGACCTGCTGGGCCTTGGCCAGATGCACCAGCTTCGCGGCCGGGTCGGGCGCAGTGGTTCCCGCGCGTACGCCTACCTGTTCCACCCGCCCGAGGCCCGCCTCAGCGAGGAGGCCTACGAGCGGCTGAAGACCATCGGCGAAGCCACAGAGCTGGGCAGCGGCTTCAAGATCGCGATGCGCGACCTGGAGATCCGTGGCGCCGGCAACCTTCTCGGCGAGTCGCAGAGCGGGCACATCGCGGCGGTCGGTTACGACCTGTACTGCCAGATGGTCACCGAAGCTGTCGGCGAGATGAAGGGCGAGCCGCCGCCCAAGGTCGTCAGTGAACTCAAGCTCGATGTGCCCACTGATGCGTTCCTGCCGACCGACTACGTTGCCAAGGAAGAGCTGCGGCTGGAGGCGTATCGTCGGCTGGCCGCCGTCACCAGCGCCGCCGAAGTCGCCGACATCCGCACCGAATGGGAGGACCGCTACGGTCCCGTGCCAGCGGCCGCCGAGGCACTCTTGGCCGTCGGTTCGCTACGCGCCGAGTGCACTCGTCTCGGCTTGCGCGATGTGCAGATCGTTGGCCAGCAAGCGCGCCTCGGGCCGCTGAACCTCAAGTTCAGCGAGGAGATGCGGCTTCGTCGCCTCGCCCGCGACTCGATCTACAAGGAAGAGCAGCAGCAGATCGTCGTGCCGTTCAAACGCGGTGCCGACCCGGCCGTCTTCCTGGTCAGCTTCCTCCAGCAACTCATCCCACCCGCCGAAGCACCCGCTGCGTAACCGGCCAAGTTCACGGTGTCGTGAGCCAGAGGTAGCCCTGGGGCGCAAGTTGGGCGACGCCGTCGACAGTGACGCCAGCGCCGGTCGAACGGGCGATCGAGGCGCCGGCGGCCCCAATATCGGCAAGTCGAACCACCGCCGTCGCGTGGCCGAAGTTGGCGACCATGGTGAAGTTGTCGTGGGCGGGGTGCGTGCGCGAGAAACACAGCACCCGCCGATCAGGCGACGGCACGATCGTCAGGCGGCCCGACGCGCGCAGAGAACCGATGGCCGCCCGATCGGCTGCAAGGCCGGAGAAGACCGCGAACAGCCGAGCCTCCAAGGTGTCGGCGACATGCCGACGCGCTGCCACCGTCCAATCCATCTGGGGTCGGTGCATCCAGCGATTGTCGTCAGCTCTTGCAGGATCGGCGAGGTAGCCGTGGTCGTTGCAGAGACCCAACTCGTCACCCATGTACAGCAATGGAATACCGCCGAACGCGTAGATCACGGCGTACAACAGCTCCAGCCGGGCGCAGGCAACGTCGAGGTGCACTCTGTCGCCATCAGCGAGCGCCCGCTCGATGCCGCACAGTGAGGCGGCGCTCCCCGACGTTCGCCCGTCGAGGGTCTCCGGGTTGAACTGGAACACCTCACCGGTGGCGAATGATTGCGCGAATTCGCCCGAGTAGAACTGCAACAAGAAGTCTCGATGAGTGAACTGGTTCCAACCCACAGACGCCGCGTCGGCGGGCATGATCGCCCATCCAATGTCGTCGTGGCAGCGCACGTAGTTCACCCACGCCGCGTGCGACGGAATCGGACCCATCCGACGCAAAGCATGAGCCATCATCTCCGCGTCGCCAGTGGCAAGGCTGCTCCACAGCATCACCATCAACTGGTTGTTGTATGCCAGATCGCACTCGTGCCTTGGTGGGTCGCCGGCGCCGAGGTACGGCGTCAAGTCTTCGGGGGCGACGATGGCCTCCGCTTTGAACGCGGTCGCCGGCGCCGCGACCGACATCAGCGCCCGCAACGTGGTGAGCAGGACGTGAACCTCGGGGAGGTTCTGGCAGATGGTGCCCGCCCGCTTCCACATGAACGGTGCGGCGTCAAGCCGCAACATGTCCACTCCTTGCTCGGCGAGGTGCAGCATCGCCTCGAACATCGCCTCGAACACCGCAGGATTGGCCCAGTTCAGGTCCCACTGAAACTCGTGGAAGGTAGTCCACACCCATTCCTTGCGGTCAGGCAGCCATGTGAAGTTGCCCGGCGCAAATGTGGGAAAGACCTCCAACAGCGTCGCCTCGAAAAGATCTGGTAACGAGCGATCGGGGTAGAACAAGTAGAAATCGCGGTAGCGCGCATCTCCCGCCCGAGCCGCTGCCGCCCAGCGATGTTCCGCCGCAGTGTGGTTCACCACAAGATCCACACAGAGGTTCATCTCACGTCCGTGCAGAGCCGCGGTGAGCTCCGCAAGATCCTCCATCGTGCCCAACCGTGGCTCGACCGCGTCGTACGCAGCAACGGCATAGCCGCCGTCGTTGGCACCCTCCCGCGAGCGCAGCAACGGCATCAGGTGCAGGTAGCTCACGCCCAGCTCGGAAAGGTAGTCCAGCCGTTCGCCAACGCCCCGCAACGTTCCTGCGAACCTGTCCGCGTAGCAGACGTAACCAACCTGGTCGGGCGACTGAAACCAGCCCGGGTTGGCCTCGCGCTCGAGATCGCGCACGAACAGGTCCGGGCGTCGGCCGGCTACAGATGCGGACACCATTTCGCGCAACGTGGCCACCAACGCGTCGCCGCCGTCGGGATACAGCGCGGCGATGCCGTGCTCGACCGTTGCCCATTGGCGGGCCATGCGCGCCGCGAGCACGGACCGCCGCATTGACCTCTGCTGCCCGTTCTCGGCAGTCTCCCCGTGCCACGCCACGGATACCAGTGTATTGTCTGGTCAATGCAAGCGCTTACACACAGTGGCCGCGTCGTGGGGACAGACGGGAACAAGTCAGTGGCACCGCCCCGACTGTCAGGCGCGGACTGGTGGCGAGGCGCGGTCGGGTACGAGGTGTACGTCCGCAGTTTTCAAGACACCAACGGCAACGGGGTCGGCGATCTGGCGGGTGTGACCAAGCGCTTGCCGTATCTCGCGGCCTTGGGTGTCGACGTGGTGTGGCTCACACCGTTCTTCGCCAGCCCCGGCCTGGATCACGGATACGACGTGTCCGACTATCTGGCCGTCGATCCGATGCTGGGCACGCTGGACGATTGGCACGATCTGTCCACGACGGCCAAGCAACTGGGCCTCCGTCTCTTCGTCGACATCGTGCCGAATCACACTTCCAGCGATCACGAATGGTTCCGCAGCGCAGTCGCCGACCCGACCGGCGCGTTTCGCGAGTACTACATGTGGGCAGATCCGGCGCCCAACGGTGGGCCGCCCAACAACTGGGTCAGCCACTTCGGCGGCCCTGCGTGGAGCCTCGATCCAGGCGGATCTGGCCAGTACTACTGCCACCTGTTCCTCCCGGAGCAGCCGGACCTGAACTGGGCGAACCCGAGGGTGATGGAAGAGTTCGCCACCATCTTGCGTACGTGGTGCGAGCGGGGTGCCGACGGTTTTCGAATCGACGTCGCCCACGGGCTCACGAAGGACCCCGCCCTGCGCGACAACCCACAGCTGCGCGAGGTCCATGACGGCATGCACCCGATGGACGTCTTCGCGTCGTTCCAGCACATTTACGATCTCCACCGGCACGAGACCGCCGTGCTCTTCCAACAATGGCGTGACGCAGTGTCGGACCTCGGTGCGGTTTTGGTCGGCGAGATGGATACCCGCGACGTCGACAGATTTTCGGAGTACGTGAAGGACGGGAACGCACTGCACGCCGCGTTCGTGCTACAGGTCGGCCTCAGCATCTGGGAACCGGACGCCACCATCACCACGATGCTGGAGTACCAGGCAAAGTCCAACGGTGGCGCCGCGTGGGAGGTCTCCAACCATGACCAGGCGCGTGCAGTCTCTCGTTACGGCGGCGGAGAGCAAGGGCTGCGCCGCACGTTGGCCTTGACCGCACTGATGGGCGCCTTCGACGGAATGCTGTTCGTCTATCAGGGCGAGGAGTTGGGCTTGCCGGACGCGGAAGTGCTGGGGCACGTCGAAGACCCGATGAGCGCCCGCAACGGCGAAGGGCTGTGGAGCCGCGATGTGGCCCGGGGGCCGATGCCGTGGAGCACCGACCCGGACAAGGGCTTCACCTCCGCACCGGTCGCGTGGCTGCACACCGAGCCGCTGCCCGCAGAACTCACCGCCGACTTTCAGGTGGATTCGCCCCACTCCACCTGGCAGAAGTACCGCGAGCTGGTCGGCCTGCGCAAACGGTTCCCCTCGCTCTGGCAGGCACCGTTCGAGCTCATCGAACACGGCCCGGGCCACATCACCGTCGGTCGTGGCACGCTGCGCATCGTCGGCAACCTGTCCGGTGCGCCCATCGCTGTCTCCGCGCTCGAGGCTGCCGAGCTCATCTTTCAGTCCACCAACGACGCGGTCGAGGTGATCGACGGTGTGACGTGGGTAGCCAGCGAAGCCACCGTTGTTGCCCGTCTCGCGGGCAGTTAGTCACGCCGGTAACCATGAGCGACGGGGGCAGCGAAACAGTAGGCAGAGCGACCATCGATGATGTCGCGCGCGCCGCTGGCGTGTCCACGGCAACCGTCAGCAGAGCGCTGCGCAACCACGCGTACGTGGCAGAGCCGACTCGCCGGAAAGTTCTGCAAGCCGCGGAGCGATTGCTGTACGTCGCCAATTCGAATGCGGCCGCGCTGGCCTCGGGGCAGACCCGAACCGTTGGTCTCCTGGCTCCCTTGCTGACGAGCTGGTACACCAGCGAGATCGTTGCCGGCGTGGAGGAAGTGTTCGCCCACGCCCGCTACGACCTTCTCATCGGCACCGCCAACCCGCTGGCGCGGGAACGAATTTTTCGCGGCGACGCACGGTTTCAGCAACGCATCGACGGTGTCATTCTGGTGGACGTGTTTTGCTCGGAGCTTGGCGCCAGCCAGCTTGCTGCGCTGGACACGCCCGCCGTTGTGCTCGGCGAACGCCTGACGTCCGTCACCTCGATCTCGGTCGACAACGAGCGGGGTGCACGAATGGCAGCACGCCATCTCATCGAGCTTGGGCACCGGCGCATCGGCCTTGTCGGCGGCCACGCGCACATGGATGTCGTCCACAACGTGCCACTCGAACGAGCTGCTGGTTTTGCGGCCGCGCTGGAAGCAGCCGGCCTGCGGCTGCCACCACAGCTCGTCGTCGACGGCGACTTCTCGATCGAGGGCGGCCGCCAGGCAATGCACGCGTTGATGAGCCGTAGAAAACCACCGACGGCCGTGTGGCTGATGTCGGATGAGATGTGCTTCGGGGCCATGCATGCACTCCGCGAACTTGGTCTGGTGGTCGGCCGCGACGTGTCGGTCATCGGCTTCGACGATCACCCGGCCTCCGATGCGTTCGGGCTCACCACCATTCGTCAGCCCGTCCGCGACATCGGCAGGCTCGGCGCGCGCCTGATGCTCGATCACCTCGAGGGCTTCGGCACGATCATGCATCACCCGATCGAGCTGAGCCTCGTCGAACGAATCACCTGCGGCCCGCCGCCCGCGTAAACGGCTGTCCGCGAAGGGGCCAGACGCTGACATTTCGTCAACGTTGCGAGATTCTGTTGACGCGGCCCGTCTGCTGTTCTATTCTGCAAGCGCTTACATACCGTCGAGTGCGTCCCGTACTCGACATTTCCTGAGGGGGAGTTCCACATGGCGTCACAACGACGTTTGGCCACAATGGCCGCCGTGCTGACCATCTCGTTGCTCGCCGCTGCATGCGGCGACGACAAGAGCAGCAGCAGCAACAGCGTGAGCGGCGGCGACAAGCCGTTCGCAGGCAAGACCGTCACCATCTTCAGCTCCATCCGCGACGTCGAGGCAGAGCGCCTCGAAGCTGCGTGGAAGCCGTTCGAAGATGCGACCGGTATCGACATCAAGCACGAGGGCTCCGCGACCTTCGAAGATGACCTCAAGCTCCGCGTCGAGGGCGGCAACGCACCCGACCTGGCGTTCGTGCCGCAGCCCGGTCTGCTGGCCACGCTGGTCAAGGGCGGCAAGGTTGTGCCGCTGACGAATCTGCAGGCCGATGTAGAGGCCAACGACATCGCCGGTTGGGTCGGTTTCGGCTCGGTCGACGGCAAGTTCTACGCCCCGCCGTTCGGCGCCAACATCAAGAGCCTGGTGTGGTACAGCCCGGCAGCGTTCAAGGACAAGGGCTACACCATCCCCACCACCTGGCAGGAAATGATCGACCTCAGCCAGAAGATCGTGGACGATGGCGGCACGCCGTGGTGCGTGGGTGCTGAGTCCGGTGGCGCAACTGGTTGGGTCCTCACCGACTGGGTCGAAGACGTCGTGCTGCGCACGGCTGGCGCTGAGACCTACGACAAGTGGGTCGCTCACACCATCCCGTTCAACGATCCCGCGATTGTTGCTGCCGTCAACGCTGTTGGCGACATCATCAAGAACGACGACTTCGTCCTCGGTGGCGCTGAGAGCATTCCCAGCACCTCCTTCCAGGAGGCCGGTTTGCCGCTGCTCGACGGTGGTTGCTACATGCACCGCCAGGCCAGCTTCTACGGCAACCAGTTCCCGGAGGGCACCACCAAAGGCCCCGACGGCCAGATCAACGCCTTCTACCTGCCCACCGTCAAGGCCGATGACCCCAAGGTCATGCTCGGCGGCGGTGAGCTGATCACGGCGTTCAGTGACAAGCCCGAAGTCGAAGCAGTCGCCAAGTACCTCACCAGCGCAGAGTACGCAGACTCACGTCTCGCCCTCGGCAACTGGCTGAGCCCGAACAAGAAGGCGAACATCGCCTTGGTCACGGACCCGTTGGAGCAGACATTCGCTTCGCTGCTCGCCAGCTCGGATATCTTCCGCTTTGACGGCTCGGACCTCATGCCCGGCCCGGTGGGCGCAGGCACCTTCTGGAGTGAAATGGTCGAGTGGGTCGTGGGTCACTCCACCACCGACGAGGCTCTGCAGAAGATCGAAGACAGCTGGCCGACCAGCTGATGTTTCCCCTCTCTCGGGGGTGGACCGGTTCGCCGGTTCACCCCCGAGGTGGAGTGTGTGTAGATTTCCTTTCCAGCCGGCCCCTTCGGGTGTGCCGGCTTTCTTGAATCGTGTAATGGGGGGCGCATGTTTGTCATTCTCAAAACGCTGTTCGTCGTCGGCGCCGGAATCTTCGGATTCGTTGCCATCCTCGGCGGGCTGTATTGGCTGGCGAGCCAACTGAAAGAGCCGTGGCGTGAGCGTGCTCGGGTCGCCGTGTTCGTCGGTCCGGCATTGCTGCTGTTGACCGGGCTGGTACTTCCGGCGGTCATCAACTTCCGCTATTCGTTCAACGACCGCAACGACAACTGGTACGGCTTCCGCAACTACGTCGACATTTTCACGAACTCCGACAATCTCATCGTGATGCGCAACACGCTGTGGTGGGGCGTGATGGTCACTCTGGCAGCGACTGTGATGGGCGTGATCATCGCCCGCTTCGCCGACCGCATGCGCGGCGAACCGATTGCGAAGGCGCTCATCTTCTTGCCCACCGCCATCTCCATGGTGGGTGCCGGCATCATCTGGAACTTCGTGTACTCACCCAAGCAGTACGGCCTTTTGAACTCGCTGTGGCAGCTGTTGCCCGGAGATCAAAAGACACAGTTCTGGCTGCAGGACAACACCTTCTTCGGCCTCGACAGCAGCTTCATCCCGGGTACCAACACCTTCTTCATCATGGCCGTGATCATCTGGATCCAGGCTGGGTTCTCTACGGTGGTCATCTCGGCGGCGCTCAAGGGCGTGCCCGACGATCTGGTGGAGGCCGCCAAGATCGACGGCGCCACCGACCGCCAAGCGTTCTACAAAGTCGTGTTGCCCTACGTGAAGGGCACCATCATCACGGTCGCCACCACTACCACCATCGCCGTCTTGAAGATCTTCGACATCATTCAGACGATGGGCAAGGGCGGCTCGTTTGGCACCAGCACCATCGCCAACGAAATGTACGAACAGGGCTTCCCTCAAGACAACGAGGGGCTCGGTGCCGCCTGGGCCGTCTTGCTCTTTGTCTTGGTCGTGCCCATCGTGTTCGTCAACGCTCGCAACCAAAAAGCCATGAGGGAGGGTCGCTGACATGACCGCAACCATCAATGAGGCGCCTCCGGTCGATGTCACCCCGCTGGCCACGAAGGTCGCACGGAAGGCATCCAGCCCGACAGGCAGGGCATTCGTCTGGCTGCTCGCGGCACTCTGGACCGTGCCCACCATGGGCCTGCTCATCTCCTCGTTCCGTCCGGAGAAAGACATCAAGACAACCGGCTGGTGGACGTGGTTCACCGAGCCCACCAACGTCACGCTCGACAACTACAGCGGCGTGCTGAAGCACCAGGTCGGCGGTATCCCGTTCAGCTCATTCTTCTGGAACACGGTGCGTATCGCGATTCCGGCCGCCATCATCCCCATCGTCATCGCCGCCTTCGCGGCGTACGCATTCTCGTGGATGAAGTTCAAGGGCCGCGATGTGCTGTTCGTGGTGATCGTCGGCCTGATGGTCGTACCGTTGCAAATGTGTCTCATCCCGCTGTTGAAGTTCTTCGGCAGCAACTTCTTCCCCGACGCGTTTGAGGGCACCACCACCATCTGGATCGCCCACGCCATCTTCGGTATGCCGCTGGCCATCTTCCTGCTGAAGAACTTCATCGGCTCGTTGCCCAGCGAAGTCATCGAGGCCGCTCGTGTCGACGGAGCGACGCACCTCACCATCTTCATGAAGATCGTGCTGCCGCTCTCGGTACCAGCGCTGGCATCGCTTGCCATCTTCCAATTCCTGTGGGTATGGAACGACCTCCTGGTGGCGAAGGTCTTCGGTGGTGGTGTAGAGAACCAGCCGATGACCGTCGCGCTGGTCGACATGGTGGGCAACAAAGGCAACGAATGGCAGTTGCTCACCGCTGGTGCGTTTGTGACGATGATCGTTCCGCTCATCGTGTTCCTGTCCTTGCAGCGTTTTTTCGTCCGTGGCCTTCTGGCCGGAAGTGTGAAGGGGTAAGTCATGTCCACGCTCCGTATGAACAATCTTCAGAAGCGTTACGACAATGGGTTCGAAGCCGTTCCCGGTCTCGATCTCGAGATCCACGACGGCGAGTTCCTCGTCCTTGTCGGCCCGTCCGGCTGTGGCAAATCGACCGTGCTGCGCATGGTTGCCGGCCTCGAGGACATCAGCGGCGGCGAGCTGCTGATCGACGAGGTCGTTGTCAACGGCATGGGGCCACAGCAACGCGACATCGCCATGGTGTTCCAGAGCTACGCCCTGTACCCGAACATGACGGTCGCCGACAACATCGCGTTCGCGATGAAGCTGCGCAAGACCGACAAGACCGAGATGGCAGCCAAGGTCGCCGAGGTCGCGGATCTTCTCGAACTGACGGCCGTGCTCGACCGCAAGCCCGGCCAGCTGTCGGGTGGCCAACGTCAGCGCGTTGCAATGGGTCGCGCCATCGTGCGCAACCCAAAGCTGTTCTTGATGGACGAGCCACTGTCGAACCTCGATGCCAAGCTCCGCGTGCAGACCCGTGCGGAGATTTCCAAGCTGCAGCGGCGCCTCGGCGTCACCACCATGTACGTCACGCACGACCAGATCGAAGCCATGACCATGGGCGATCGCGTGGCCGTGTTGCGTCGCGGTGTGCTGATGCAGTGCGCCAGCCCCACCGATCTGTACGAGACACCGCAGAATCTGTTCGTGGCACAGTTCATCGGCTCGCCGTCGATGAACGTTGTTCGCGGCACGGTATCCCTCAGTGGCGACGACATCGACTTGAAGGTGGGCGCACAAAGCATCCGCCTCTCCGGTGAAGCCGCGGCTCGTCTGCAGGGGCTACGCGCCTACGACGGCCGTGACATTGCGGTCGGCATCCGCTCCGAGGCACTGGGTGGCGACGGCACGGCCATCGTCGAGGTCAATGTCGATCTCGTGGAAATGCTCGGCTCGGAACTGCTTGTGCATTGCACGGTCGAGGCACCCGCGGTGCGCGCCATCGACTCCGGCGTCGAGATCTCCGACCAACGCGAATCCACCATCGTTGCCTCGCTCGACCCGCGCCACCCTGTGAAGGTTGGCGACCGGGTGCAGCTCACTGTCGACACCTTGCGCATGCATGCCTTCGATCTGGAGACCGGCGACGCCATCGGCCGTCAATAGGACGGCCACGCGACGCTCGGGCGCATCGTGAACTGAACCATGCGCCTGCAACTCGTCAAGGCTGCCGAGCACGGCAGCATCGTCAATTGGCCACTCGACGAACCTCTCGCCGAGTGGTCGATCGATGGTATGCAACGGGTGGCCGGGCTGCACCGCCACGTCGTGCGCATGGTGGAAGGCCGTATCTCCTACGTGGTGAAGGAGCTGCCCGACCCACTGGCTGAACGCGAATGGAGGCTGCTGCGCGAGCTTGCG
>JANLPB010000166.1:0-3945 GCA_031366885.1 Ilumatobacteraceae bacterium | reverse complement strand
CCAGCTTCGAGGATGGCGATGTCGGTGCACATTTCTTCCAGCTCGGCGAGGATGTGCGACGAAATGACGATGGTTTTGCCCATGCCATTGAGAGCCCGCAGAAGTTCGCGGAGCTCCACGCGCGCCCGCGGGTCGAGACCGCTCGCGGGTTCGTCGAGAATCAGCAGCTCGGGGTCGTGGACCAGCGCCCGAGCGAGGCTGAGGCGCTGCTTCATCCCCCGTGAGAGCGAGTTGACCATCGCCGTGCGTTTGACACCGAGATCGACCAGCTCCAACAGACCATCGATGAGCGCCGGCCATTCCGTACGCGCGATTCCGTACGAGGCTGCAAAGAATTCGAGGTACTCGTCGACGCGCAGATTGTCGTACACCCCAAGGTTGTCGGGCATGTAGCCCATGCGTCGTCGTACCGTGCGCGGTTTGCGTGCCGGATCGGCGCCCATCACGGTGAGGTGACCGGAAGTCGGCCGAAGCAGGGTCGACATCATTGCAAAGGTGGTGCTCTTGCCGGCGCCGTTGGGGCCAATGAGGCCAAAGATCGAACCTCGTGGCACGACGAGGTCGAGCTCGTTGACCGCGATCAAGTTGCCGTACCGCTTGGTGAGTCGATGAGTCGTGAGAGCGTCGCGTGTCGTGAGAGCGTCGCTGCTGGGCTCGACCGTGCTGCTGGGCTCGACCGTGCTGCTGGAGTCGGTCATGTCGGATCCTTCGCCGTTGCGCCACGCAGCACCGGCGCCAGATCGGCAGGGAAGAAGTTGCCGTCGTTGACGATCCGCGACATGACGACGCCCGACACCACGCTGTTCGCAGGAACTACCAGTAGCCCCTTCGTCGCCTCGACGCCGATCCATCCCGAGCCGTTCCACAATTCGATCTTGTTGAGGCCCGTCGGCAGTTCCATCACCAGTCGCTGGATGGTGCTGGTGTTCGGCGGCAGTACGTAGCGATAGACGGTGTCGGCTGTGCCATTACCGAACTGGGAAAACGGGCTGCGGGTCATTGACCAACGTACGGCAGCCTCCGGCAGTTCGCGGCCCGTGAACTCGATGGGAGCGACGCTGGTGAGCACTGTGGTCGTGCTGAGGCCACCGGACATTTGGATACCGCTGCGGGCCTTGGTCGTCCAGCCTGCGGCACGGACCATTGCGCTTGGGTAGAGCACACGCCCGAGCGACGCATTCGTCCAGATTCCCAACTCGGCGATGTCTCCCGGCTTGACACGAGCACCGGACGTGCCATCCCACACGCCGTCGGCACGCGGCATCCCACCAGGGATGGGACGGGCGCTGAGCGAAAAATCGCTGCTTTCTCCTGGTTGCAGCGTGCCGAGCGTTTCGGCGCCACCCGGCCCGAAGATGGCCACCTGGAACAGTGTGATGGGGCTGTTGTTCGTCACTGTTCCGACCACCTTGCCCCCTTGGACCACCGCTCGGGTAGCCAAGCCCGAATCGGCGGTGGGGCCAACAACATTGGCGGTAGTGACCTGGCCGGGTTCGAGGCGAACCTGCAGCAGCGTGGCGTCACCAACTGGCTTCACCGTCGGAACGATGGTGCGAAAGCCAAAGATGCTGGCGATCTCGCTGTCGCTCTGCCACCCTGCGGGCAACGTGGCCTTCGCCAACCCTCCGTCGCGGCTGAAGGTCAGCAGGGTGGCGACCCCGTCGCCACCGCCCGGGTACCCGTCGACGAAGACTGCCACCGCTGGCGTGCCCTCGGCTCGCCACTGCTGCCCGTACCACACGACGACCCCGGCGGTGAGAGCGGCGAGTACTGGAATGGCCAGCCAGGCCAGCGTGAGCCGGCGCAGCGCCTTCAGAACGACGAATACTGCGATTGACACGACCGCCCAGTACACGACAAGGGGCACGAGGAGTGGCGTCATCGACGGCAACTTCACTCCGGCTCGTCTGGCCAGATCCTCCTGGACGGTGCCGGACTGTTCGGTCGTGCCGAAGAACCCGCCGACTTCACTTGCGGAACCGCCGCTGGGTTCGATGATGGAGGCCCACTGTCCGCCGGAGGCTTTGCCATTGACGAATCGCACTTCTCCGCGGCCGGCGAGGGCCCAGCCGACCGGCCCCGGCCGCCACGCACTGGGCAGCGCCGAGAGATCACCGGTGTCGTCCAAGAGCAGGCGGCCACCGCGGTTGATCCAACCCAGGAGGGCCGCCAGGTGTTCTGGCTGCAGCGAGCGAATGTCGGCGGCCGTGCTGGCGATGCTGTCGAACACGTCGAGTGCGGCTGACCCGAGTGCCAACTGGTCGAGTGCGATTTCGGCGAGTGCGACTCGACCAGCGTCCGTCGCCATCGTGGTGAGATCGGGGAGCGAGCCCACCCTGGTAACAAGGGCCGGCAACACACCCACGAGTTCGACTGATTCGGCCACTTTGAGCGCAATTGATTTGCTGGCCACGATGGCGTCGTCGTCGCTGAACAGACGAACCTCGAGGGGGGCATTATCGATTGAAGTCGATGCGACCAGAAGAAAGGTCTTGGAGGTGCCGCCGGCGACTTGAATGTCCTTCGAAACCACCGCTCCGGAACTGGCGATGATCTCCACGCGACCCTCGAAGAGTTCATCACTACTGACGTGCGCCGACACGACTACGTGGTCGCCCGGGTCGTACCAGCCGCGTAGACCGGCCTCAACGGTCAAGGTCGCGTTCGCTGTGGCCGCGACCGGCGCGGCCCCCATGCCGCCGATTGCAGCAACGAACACGGCAACAAACACGGCGACGGCAGCGAGTCGGCCGAGGCTGAGAGTGGCGTGGCGCGCGAGCGCGCGAGGAACAGCGAGCAACGACAACCTCCATCTGGTCAGCCGCACGGGTACCACCTCTGACGCACGTAACCCCCTCCGGGTTCCCAGGAGTTTCGCAGACCCGCAGTGTCCGCGCGTGTCGCTTTCGTTCGGCCCGTCTCCCGGCGCGCGCAGCGTGGCATTTGCTCGTTCGCGACCACCGTTGTATCCGCTAGCGTCACCCACCGTGTCGGACGAGAAGCGCATGTTGCGCGTGGGGATGGTCAGTCCGTACAGCCTCTCTGTGCCAGGCGGCGTGCAGATGCAAGCAATGGGCCTGGCCCGCGAGTTGCGCCGGTTGGGGCACGAAGTGCGAGTGCTCGGCCCGTGCGACGGGCCGCCGCCGGCAACCTTCGTCACGCCGTTGGGCAACAGCCTCCCGACCTCGACGAATGGCTCCGTGGCCCCGCTGGCACCGGACCCGGCGTGCGTCCTCCGCACGATGCGAGTGCTCTTCGAAGAACAGTTCGATGTGTTGCACCTCCACGAGCCGTTCGCTCCAGGGCCACCGATGACGTCGATGTTGCTGCATCCCGCCCCTGTCATCGCGACATTCCACGCCGCCGGTGACAGCCCCAGTTATCGCTACGGCAGCGCCCCAATGAAGGCGGCCGCGAAAAACATCGCGCGTCGAATCGCGGTGTCGAAAGATGCACTGGCGTTGGTGCAGGCTGCGGTGCCCGGCGAGTACGAGGTGTTGTACAACGGCGTCGAACTCGATGAGTATCGGGCCGCGAAGCCGTACCCGACGACCGGGCCGACCATCTTCTTCTGCGGTCGTCACGAGGAACGAAAAGGTCTTGAGGTTCTGCTCTCGGCAATGGGAACACTGGGCGCCGATGTGCAGCTGTGGATCGCGAGCAACGGCCCCGACACCGAGCGGCTGCGGTCGCAGACCTCCGCGGATAGCCGAATTCTTTGGCTCGGGCGGCTCAGCGACGAGGAGAAGATCGCACGGTTGAAGGGGGCCGATGTGTTCTGCGCGCCGTCGTTGCACGGCGAGTCGTTCGGTGTGGTGCTGATCGAGGCGATGGCCGCCGGCACGTGCATCGTGGCCAGCTCGCTCGACGGTTACCGCAATGTAGCGACTGACGAAATCGACTCGCTGCTGGTGCCGCCGGGCGACGTCGCGGCGTTGGCGAAGG
>JANLPB010000162.1:0-7997 GCA_031366885.1 Ilumatobacteraceae bacterium | reverse complement strand
GAGCGCATCGGGATTCGTCTCGATGACTGCGTTCAACACCGGGTTGAGCTCGGCGATGCGATCGAGATACCCCTTGGTCAGCTCGAACGAGGTGAGCTTTCGCTCGCGCATCAACCTCTGCAACTCAGTGACGCTGCCCTCGATCCATGGTGTCGTGCGCCTGTCGATCGTGCTCGGTCCGGACGAAGCACCTGCTGCAGTCGCCGTGAGCCCTCCAGTCACGACGAATGCCACACCTGCTGCACCCAACTCGACGAAGTTCCGTCTCGTCCATCCGGTGTTCATCCGTCCTCCTCGTCTGTCAATCCCCCGATGTGACGGTAACAGGACCCACGAGGCCCGATTTCCGGGCGGGGCGAGCCGACTCAGGTGGCTACGGAGCACTCGGTCTGACGCGGTACGGCTGTCGATGCTGACGTCGTGTCCACCACTCAGTCTGCAGATAGGTGCGGTATCGGACTGATACCATGGGCGGATGGCTATGACCCTCCGCCTCACCGATACCGAGCAAGCAGCTCTACGCGAGCGCGCCGAGGCGGAGGGCATCTCCATGCAGGAGGCCGCACGTCGAGCCGTTCGAGAGTTCGTCTCTCGCGGTCAGCACGGCGACCGAGTCAGTGCTGCGGCAGCATTGGTCTTGAAAAGGCACGCCGACGCCCTGCGACGCCTGGGCGAATGAGCGAATCGATCGAGTTTCTCGACCTCGACGACCTCGTCGGCCTCGCCCGCGACCTGCTTGGTGACCCGCCACCGATCCGCGACATCGGCCTACTCGGCTCCGCCGCAGCCCGACCGCAGACCACCGCGTTTGGTGAGGACGCATACCCCGACCTGCTCTCCAAAGCGGCGGCACTCCTGCAGTCGATCGTGAACAACCACGCACTCGTGGACGGCAACAAGCGACTCGGTTGGCTGGCCATAGCGGTGTTTCTTGAGCTCAATGGAATCGGGGCGTCACGAGCCTCGAACGATGACATCTACGAATTAGTCGTGTGGGTCGCCGCATCCAACCCGGACCTTGACGACATCACGACCCGCCTGCGTCGTGTTGTCCAGCCCACACGTCGTCGAAGAGATCTTGCCGTAGCGGGCGACGACGTACACCGCGCCGAAAGGCACGAGCCAGCCTCCAGGTCCCGCAGCAAGCGTTGACAGCAAGATCAACCATGCACGGGTCCAAGTTCGGTTTTCGAGTACGACACTCGCGCCGAACCTCCACGCCGTAGCGATCGCGAAAACCACGACGGCGACTGCCGCTGCCAGGTACGCGAGGTGTGACCACGGCATGTGGACACTTTGCCCGCTGCGATGCCGCTTGTCCAGCGCCCTCGGCAAATGTGCCGGGGGCGTCGTACTGGTGGTGGTCGCCTATCGGGTGCGCGGCGTGAGCGAAACGTCGTCGTCACCTAACGTGCTGCATCTGTGACCGTTTGCCCGATGTGCGACAGCGAACTCGTCGGCGAGGCGGCACACGTCCGCTGGTGTGAGCGCTGCGATTGGAACGTCGACCCGCTACACCGCGCGTCGGGGCCGCTTGGTGCCGATGAGCAGGCATCAGTTGCTCGTGCCCGGAAGCTGTATGAGGTGTCACTCGCCCAAGGTCCAGAGGGCTTGCCCCGCCGTGGGGCCTCGTTTGCCTTGTTCGCTCTGGTGCTGCCGCTGTTCGCCTTCCACCTCGTGGCACTGGTGGCAGGCATTGTTGTGTTCACCGGGTCTTCCTCGCTGGTCTGGCGCTTCGTCGCTGGGGGGCCGCTGGTGCTGTTGGGTCTGATGCCTGTGTTGCACCGGACAGCCCACGCAGACCGAGTTGTCCAGCTGGTGCCGGACGAGCATCAAGAGCTTTTCTCGGCTGTGGGCAACATCGCTGAGGCGCTCGGCGCTCGACCTCCCCGTCGCATCGAGGTGAGCGACCGATGGCTGATCGCTGTGCTCGCCGACTCACGCGGCACGCTGGAGATCGGGCTGCCCTTGTGGGCGTCGCTGCGCCCGGAGGAACGCCGTGCTGTGCTGGCGCAGCAGGCCTATTCGCTTCGCCGCACACGGAATCTGCGTCGTTGCTTCGATGTGGCGTGCCAACGAATGGTCGCGTTGTGGGCCACCGCTTCCCGGCTGGACTACACGAACCGTAGAGCCGGTGGTCTTTCGCAACAGATGCGCGCAGAGTGGCGCACGGCCGCGCATGCCGACAGTGCGGCGCCACGGGTGACCCAGCGCAAGATGCTGCTCCGTTGGCCGTTGGAGGCCTGGTCGCGGCTGGTCGCTCGGGCGACGGAGCACGAGTCATGGTGTGTCGCCTATCGGGCAGACAGCGCCGCGGCGGCACTGGTCTCGCCTGACGCTGTCGCAGGAGCGGTTTCGGTGGTCCACTCGGCCAAGCCGCGCTACGAGGCAAGAGAATCTGAATGGCGAAGGAACCTAGATGCCAACAGCTGGTGGCCACGCATGAGAGAACTCGCCACCGACGTACCCGCGAGCGAACGTCGCCGCTGGTTGCGGTCGGCCGAACTGGCAACCGACCAAGAACCCTTCGGTGCCTTCCCGCCCGACAGCTGGCGGCTGGCAGTGGTGAACTCCCACGGCGCGTCGAGTGCACAGTCCACGTTCTCAACGACCAGCATCGATGACGCACTGTCAGCTCCCGCCCGAAGGATCGCCTCGATGGTGATCGATGGCAGCAGCAATCGTCGCACCCGGTAGCCGCCGGGGAGTGTCTTGCTTGCGTCGCGGCAGTTCGGCGCGTGGGGTTTCCCGACTGCTTATCAAGACGAGTTGATGTTGTGGCCCGGTGAACCTTGCCAGCACACGTAATCACGGCGTGCACGACGACGACACGTCCTCCACGCCTAGGGCCACCCGACGCGAGTCCTGCAACTCGACGACCTCGTCATGCTCATCGGCCCCAGCCAGACGGGCCAACTCCTCGAGATCGGCGTCAGCCGCGCCGAAGGAATCGACTTCATCATCCACGCCATGCCCGCACGGCCAGTTCACCAGGTGACCACCATGGCCCGCTCGATCCAAGACATCCTCGACCACGCCGACGAACTCGCCAAACGCTTCCAAGAGTGCGACCCCAACCACGCCGACGAGATCCGGGTCGAGGAGTACCTCCTCCAACGCGCCGTGGTCACACGCGCCCGCAGCGAGCAGCAACTGATGGACACCGTCGTCAATGCCCGCAGCGCCGGCCTCTCCTGGCAGAAGATCGGCGCGCTCCTCGGCACCTCAGCGCAGGCCGCTCAACCGCGCTACGGCACAGTCGTCGAAGCCTCCTGAGTGCGCAGATCGGCAGCAATGGCGGTTGTGTACGAGCCGTTGCCGCGAGGGGCGACCGCTGTGACGTGGTCCGCTTTTAGCCTGTCGTCGTCGGACGCAACCAGTGCCTGTTGGCTAGATAGGCGTCCCAGATGAGCCGGAGGACCGTATCCATCGGGGCGGGCAGGTCGCATGGCCCGTAGAACGCATGCTCGCCGTTCGAGTAATCGAGAGTGATTGCGTAGCCGCCGGAACAGCACGACTGCGGCAGCGGTGTCGGCAGCGGATCCGGGACGAGGTTGCGCGCTTCCTCGAAGGCGGCTGTCAGGGAGGGCGTCATTGGTTCGCTTGCTCCGTCGCCCAGCTGTACCCCTTGGCCCTCCGGGAAGACGCCGACGTAGAAGGATGTGATCACGCCGGGATTATCGGAGGACGGGAGAGTCCCTTCTGGGTACTCCAAGCATGAAGTCGTCGACCCAGGCGTTTGGGTTTCTGGAGGCGCGACGGCCGATGACCTGGACTGCGCCGCAGACGAATTGGAGGACGATGAGCACGAGCCGCCCGGCAGAGCGAAGAGGCCCAGTGCAGCGAGAACGAGGAGGCGCTTTGTCCTCGTTCGCCAACGTCGATAGTGATGCCATCTGATGCCAGCAGAATGACCGAAACGGGGCGTCTTGTCCAGCGACCAGATCGACAGTTCGGCGCTGTTCTCTGACAATGCTTGAATCAAGCTGTGGCGGTTGATGCTGCGACCCACGCTTGGAATTCGAGGATTCGCACTGGGATCGTGTCGCCTGCGACGTAGCGGAGGTGGTGCGCCTCCCAGCCGGGTTCGCCTGGGTTGGCGCCTTCCCATGACCAGCCAAAGGACACCGCGTTGTCCACCAGCCAGTCCCACGCGAGACGTACGTTGTTGTTGGAGTCGCGGTAGGTGGCTCGCTGGTCTTGGACGTGGACCACGGACCAGTTGGTGCCGGTTTTCAGAAAGATGGCGTTGTCGAAGGCGAGGCCCTTGGCATGGTTCGAGTCGGGCACGCCATTGGTGAAGCCGGCCACAGGGATCTTGTTTTTGCGGAGGAACCATTTCGTCCCGTCTGGGGCGGTTCGCCGACTTGTGAGCACGTTGCGGAGCGGCAGGTACGTGGCTGTGTAGCGCTCATTGAACACATTGAGGCATTGCTGGCGCGACCGGTACGCGCCGGTTGTGGTGAGTATGTGCCCGGTCTCCGCTTTACAGATGAGCGCCATCAGGTCAAAGGCGTCGGCGGCGAGGTGATGGAGGTCGAGGTTGCCGACGCCGGGAAACCACACCGGTCGCATCTGGCATGGTCCGAGATCGCCCGGCTGGATGCCCTTCAAGTTCGCGGGCAGATGCACGGGAAGAAATTCGATCACTGCGGTCTCCTTGGACGGCTGTGGAGATGGTGGTGACGAGGTGCGCGATGTTGTGATGCTTCTGGTACGGCAACGGCTCCCCAGGCGCGGGCTGGCCTTGCGCGCACGGCGGTGCCGTTAAAACCGGCTGCTACAGCACACAACTCTCATTGTCCCGTCACTACTCATGCGCTGACTCTGCGCTCGGACGAGTCACCGCGTCAAGCGCCCGTAGCGGCAGGTATGGGCGGGTCAGGTGCCCTCGGGGATGTCGGCGTAGTCGTCGTCGCTGATTGGGTGAAGGCTGCTGACGGCGGCGCGTAGCTCGTCATCTGACACCGAGCCTTCGACTTTGACGATCAGGCCGGGCCGGTACTCGAACACATAGCCGGGCACCGCTCCACGATCAGCACGGAACCGCAACACCGAACGACCGTCGATGGAATCAGCTTCGGTCGGCCCCCATTCGTAGAGCAGCATCTCGTCGCCGCTCGTTGGGTGCACGTCGATGGACAGGTATCGGTCACCGGACCCGTAGGTGATGCTGTAGCCCGACGTATAGATCGGCAATGGCACGACCCCCAGCACGCGAAGGCCTGCCTCTGACTTACTGAGCGACACGTCGTGGTCGTGGCTGATCGTCAGGTCTTCGACGAGCGCCTTCAGCTCGGACATGTCGAGTGTCAAGCTGCTCGCCGTCAGAAGTGTCGTGCCGTCCTCGTTCCATGCCACCGAGCGGCTCGTGCCCCCTGGTATCGAGGTCTCGGCAACTACTGCGGCGACTCCGCCGCGGATGGTGTCGCCAGCTTGGACGACCGCGATGGAGTGATCGTTGATCTCGATAACCGCGTCTTTGTAACCGAACGGGGAACCACCGGGCAGGCCGAGGATCGTGAACGAGCCCGCGCCGGGCTCGTCGTTGTAGACGAACTTGCTCACCTGACCGGCGAGGTCCGCTGGAACGTCCGCGGGCGCTACCCGCGACACCGGTGCGCTCTTGTCCGTCGAGCACCCCGCCACGCCGACCAACGCGACTGTCAACCCCACCCTCGCCAACGTCCTCACCGCCAATAGCACCGGCGCATAGTGCCCCATCCCGGCGGAGCTGTCCAGCGAGCAGAGCAGCAATTAGGGCGTCCGGGCATTGGAGTCGACGAGCTCACGCTGGCCGAGCGGCTCCCGCAACTGGACCGAATATGGGGTCTCAGAGTGCCCCAAGCGGCCGACGTTGTCCAGCGAGCAGAGCGGCAGGTTTGTACTCGATCCAAGCGTCGCATATGGATTGCTCGATCAGCTCGATGGTGCGTGGCCGATGACTGAGCTGAGTGCCCGCTCACCGCCCCTGATCCTCTCGTTCTTTAGGTCACGCGATCGGAACGAACGATGCTCATCACCACGGCGTCGTGGAAGGTTTCGCCCCACCGGAGCGCCTGACGCAACACGCCCTCGCGTCGAAACCCGACCCTCTCGTACACCGCCATCGCGCGCTGATTGAACTCGTAGACCTCGAGTGACAGCCGGTTCACCGGTGGATCGTTGATCACGTCGAAAACGTGGTCGACGATCAACATCGTCGCTTCACGGCCGAGTCCACGATTGCGACCTGTCGGGCCGAGCGAGATCCGGAAGCCGCACGAGCGATTGTCACCGTCCCAGTCGTTGACGACGACCTCACCCGCCCAAGCTCCGCTCTCGCGGTCGATCACGGCCAGGTCGAGCCGGTGGGCCTGCTCGGCACGCGTGGCGCACCACGAGTCGATCTGGTCACGGCCGAACGTCATGTGGGTTCCGGTCATCCAGATTCCCTCTGCGTCGTGCAGATCGGCCCAGACATCGTCTGCGTCGCTGGCGACCATTGGCCGAAGGGTCACCCGACGGCCGACGATCGTCGGCTTGTTCGCGAACGTGACCACCGCCAGAAGGGTAGCGCCCTCCCATCCGGCAACCACGATGGGGACCAACTGGAGGCGCACAGCGCAAGCGCCCGATCGGCAACTCTGCGTGCATGTCGTGCTGCCGGGACAATGCGACGCGGGCGAAGCGGCAGACTGGAGTCGTGAAGGATTACAGCTTGGCGCCCGCGGATGTCTGGATCGATCACCGACTCGCTGTCCAGGACTCTCCGATCGAGGGTCGTGGGCTGTTCTTCGTAGAAGCGTTCCCGGCCGGCAAGACCCTGATTCGCCTTGGAGGGCAGCTCGTATCGTCGGCACAACTCGAAGTATTGATGGGCCGTGCAGAGGCGGATCCGAACGCGCCGTACGTCGACACGATCACGGTGTACAACGGTGTTCAACTTGTGCTTCCGCCGAGCACACCGATCCACTTCGGCAACCACAGCTGCGACCCAAACCTTTGGCTTGTCGGGCCGTACGAGATCGTTGCTCGGCGAGCTGTGTCGGCCGGTGAGGAGGCCACCCTCGACTACGGCACCATCTCTGGTGCCGAAGGGTTTCAGATGGCGTGTCACTGCAGAACGACCCACTGCCGGACAACGGTGACGAGCGCCGATTGGAAAGTCTGCGAACTGCAGGAGCGTTACCGCGGACATTGGACGCCTGCGCTACAGGCAAGAATCGACGGCGCGCGTATCGAGTAGCTCTACCGCCGCTGGGTCAGGGGGTCTGATATCCGAGAGTGGCGCCCTATTGCCCGGTGCGGCGCCATTTGTCCAGCGATCAGAGCGGCAGTTCGGAGCGGGGTGCGCGTTGCTAAAGAGAAGCATCGCCCCGACACGTCCCTGGCCAGTGGCCCGCCGGTCAGGGCCGGGGTGACTCGGTGGGCGGCCACCAGGCACCGGGAGCACACCCCCGCCGATGCGGCTTCAGCATCCCGCAAGGATCGCCGACCCTTAAGACCCCCGACATGCGCAACGCTTGCGTGATCGCCAATCCGGTTCCGTGCGTGGACTTCGGGCGGTCCAAGTTTCTCAATATGTCGAACGTCGGGTTTGGAATCTTAGGAGCGAGGGAACTCAGAAGATATGGACGACATCAGCGTTGCAATGTTCACGGTTGCGAGCCAAGACGCGGCCATCGCGTTCTACACGCAGAAGCTGGGGTTCGAGCTGAGGTCCGACACCCGCTTTGGACCGAACGGTGAGTATCGGTGGGTGGAGGTGGCCCCTCCCGGATCGCACGCCCGCCTGGCTCTGAACGAGCCGATGGGCGGCACACCCGGCGGCGGTGGCATCGGCGTCGAGACGGCCGATGTGCTTGCCGAGCATCGCCGGCTGAGCGCGATCGGTGATATCGACCTCGATGCCGAACCGATGGAAACTCCGGGCGCGCCTCTGCTCTTCATGATGCGCGACCCCGACGGCAATAACATCGCCGTCGTCCAGTCGCCTGATCCCGGACTCTGATGGC
>JANLPB010000161.1:0-17333 GCA_031366885.1 Ilumatobacteraceae bacterium | reverse complement strand
GCCGAGGGAAGCGTTCCCTCGTCCGATTCCGGGAGTCCTCATGGCTGTTCCCAAGAAGAAAAAGTCGAAGATGAAGACCCGCAGCCACCGTGCTGGCGCGTGGAAGCTGGCCGCCCCGTCGCGCAGCATCTGCCCGCGCTGTGCCGCTGCGAAGTTGCCGCACACGGTGTGCCCCAGCTGTGGTTGGTACAAGGACCGCGTCGCTGTAGAAGTCGGCTGAGCCGCGAGGCTGCCATGCTGCCGATCGCCGTTGATGCGATGGGTGGCGACCGGTCACCAGGCGAGATCCTCGCCGGTGCGCACGCCGCCGCTGCGCTGGGAATTCCAGTTGTTCTCGTCGGGCCTGAGGGGCTCGAGGGCTGTGGCGACCTCCCGCTGATCCACGCGTCGGAAATCATCGCAATGGACGATGACGCTGCGCAGGGCGTGCGTCGCAAGAAGGACTCCACACTGGTTCGCGCCGCCGAGGCAGTCCGCGACGGCAAGGCCAGCGCCATGGTCTCGGCGGGGAACACGGGCGCCACGATGGCCTCCGCGCTGCTGCGGATGGGCCGTGTGAGAGGCGTGAACCGCCCCGCCATCGCGACGCCCATTCCGGTGCCGGGCGCACACCCCAACATTCTCCTCGACGCCGGTGCCAACTCCGAAGTGCAAGCCGAGTGGCTGGTGCAGTTCGCCACGATGGGCGCCATTTATGCCCGTCATCGTTTCGGGATCGAGCGCCCCACCGTCGGGCTGCTCTCCATCGGCGAGGAGCCCGGGAAGGGCGACACTCTCCGCAAGGAGGCCTACGAGCTGCTGGTCAATGCGCCGGGAATCGACTTCATCGGCAACGTCGAAGGTCGCGACCTGATGAGGAAGACGGCCGACGTGATCGTCACCGACGGCTTCACCGGCAACGTGGCGCTCAAGACACTTGAAGGCGGCCTGAAGACGCTGTTCGGCGCGCTGCTCACGGCATTCGCCAGCAAGCCGGAGTACAAGGAGCACGCCGACGCGCTCCTCCCTGCGCTGCTGCCGTTGCACACCGCAATGAGCCCCGATACGCAGGGTGGAGCCGTGCTCCTCGGGGTGGACGGCATCTGCATCATCAGCCACGGATCGTCAGGTGAAACTGCGATGGTCAATGCCATCAAGTTGGCCGAAGAAATGGTGCACACCGGGTTGGTCGCTGAAATCACGGCCGCGTTCGCGTCCGCGCCGTAGCCCGCGAACTACTGTTTCGCCATGGCGGAACCATTGGTTGACAAAGGCGAAGACTGGCAAGAAACCGACGCGGGCCAGGCCCACGGCCGCCGGGCCCGCCGAATTGTTGCGGTGTCTGCGGTCGCCGTCGTCGCGGCCGGCGCGGGGCTAGTGATCGCGCGACCGTGGGCGGGGGACCCCTCGTCGACTAGTCAGGCCGCGGAGACGTCGCTCTCACGCAACGACCACGCGCCGGCAGCCACATTGTCCAACCTGCTGGTGCTCGGCGACATCGGCCAGCCACTGACAGTCCAATGGGCGAGCGACGCTGCGACCAACGGCGATCAGATGGGGAAGCCGACTGGCCGACGGACGATTGCAATGCTGGCGAAGCCCGGCGCGACTTCTGACGGCCCGTGGCTGTGGGTCGATGTCGAGCTGCTCGACCGCTGGGATCGGCAGTCGTTCGACCCGCAGAGTTACATCGGTGACTCCGGCGGACACTCGGTGACTGTTGGTACGAACAAGGGGTATTACCTCGACTCGGATTGGACTGGGTCAACGCTGTTGCTGTTTGGTCCGGTCAACGACGGTTTCGCGGTGGGGCTGAACTCGCAAGGCCTCACCCAGCCGGAGCTGATGTCGATCGCCGAGGAACTGACGCTTGACGAGCACACCAGCGATGCAACCGCGACACCCGTCTTCGGCCCGATGGTCTCGGAGCTTGGCCTCGAGCCGATTGCTGCGTTTGAGCAGGATGTGTGGGGCTTCAGTGGGGCCGGCGGCGGCAACGCACTGTCGGCGCTCGGCGGAGGGTTTGGTCCAACGGCGACCTCGGTGTCATATCTCACCGAGGACGGCAAGACGGTGTCCGTCTCGAACGATGTGTCACTCGCCGGTGTGGATTTCGCCGCCGTCGCAACGTTGGCGTTCGATGACGCTGAGGAGGTGACGGTGCACGGGTTGCCGGCAATGAAGGGGAGCAATCAGTTCAGCGGTGACATGGTGGTCTGGGTGGAAGGCGGCCGGACGATTTCGGTGGCGGGCGACATCGACGACCTGCTCGCTGCTGCCGAGAAGGTGGAGGTTGCCGACGCTGCCACTTGGTCGAGCCTGGTCCAGGAGAGCCAGGCAAACATGGGCAACATGTCCAATGGCGTCAGCGAAAGCTGGCTGATCGGTGCCGGTGATCTGGACGATTCGACGACCTGGCTGATCGAGGGTGGGCTGGATGACGACGGAGGTTTCGCGTTGTGCAGTTCGGCGATCGGCACTGACGGCAGCATGATGCAGGGCTGCGGCTCTCGACGCGAGGTGGACGTGCCCGCCATCTTTGCAAATGACGGACTCAGCCTGAATGGAGGCGAGGCCGTCGGTCTGGTGGCGACGGTGCCCAACAATCTGGGGGCCGCGACGCTGCGTTTCACGGCAACGGACGGCGCGGTGACGGAGGTCGCGCTGAAGGTTGTGCGCAGCGACTGGTCGTTCACGGCCGGGGCGCTGGGGGTGACCACTACCGGCACCGGCGTGCTGCTTGCTGCCGACGGAACGGCACTGGCCACGTTGGAGGTGACGCAGGACGTTCTCAGCACTGGTAGCGGCGTCGGCGGCGACGCCACGGCGACCACTATCGCCGCGGCCACGGGGGGATGATCGTGAACTCGTCGGCGGCCCGTCGGCGCTAGCCTCGGCCCATCCGCCCAGTTCAGGAGTACACGGTGCCCGCAGAAACCAACGCTGACCAGCAGCCCCTTGATCGTGAGGGCGTCTTCGAGATCGTCCGCGCCAACCTCTCCGACATTTTGGAGATCGACCCGTCCACCATCTCCGAGGGGCAGTCGTTCGTCGACGACCTCGACGCTGATTCGCTCGCGCTGATCGAGTTGGTGGAGGCGCTGGAGGAAGACCTCGCGGAACGCCACGTAGGTTTTCGCATCGAGGACGAAGACCTCGTCGACCTCAAGACGGTTCGCGACGCCGTCGACTACGTGTATGACCGGGTCAAGGGCAGCTGACATCTCACTTCGGTCAGCACCCGATCTCACCGAGCTTCGGCGGCACCTCGGCTACGAGTTTCACGAGCCAGAGTTGTTGATGCGCGCGCTTGCGCATCGAAGTTGGTGCGCTGAGGTTGGGGGCCTTCCCAGTAACGAACGTTTGGAGTTTCTCGGCGATGCCGTTCTTGGCTGGGTGGTGGCCGACCTGGCGTACCAACGCTTTGGCGACCTCACCGAAGGCAGGCTCACCGACCTTCGTAAGAGCGTCGTCAATGCCGCAGCGCTCGCCGAGGTGGCGCAAGAAATTCAGCTCGGCGACTGCATTCTTCTCGGCAAGGGCGAGGCGGCCGCAGGTGGTCGGTCGAAGCCGTCGATTCTGAGCGATGCGCTGGAGGCGGTGCTCGGCGCCGTGTACATCGACGGCGGCGCGGCGGCCGCCTTCGAGCTGATCGAGCGACTCCTCACGCAACGAATGTCGATTGCGGCGCTGCGACTGGACCGTTTGGACTACAAGACGGTGTTGCAAGAATTGACGGCACGCCTTCATGACACCGCTCCTGTCTACGTGCTGAGCGAAACGGGGCCGGACCACGAGAAGCGCTTCTCGGCGACAGTGATCGTCGCCGGGCGCACCGTGGGTATGGGGGAAGGCCGCTCGAAGAAGACCGCCGAGCAGGCTGCCGCCGAACAGGCGTGGATGGCGCTCTCGAGTCACGAAGACTGACACGTGCCCGAGCTGCCAGAGGTTGAGACGGTTCGCCGCGGCTTGGAAGCCCAGGTGATGGGTCGACGAATCACGAGCGTCGAGGTTGGGCGCGAACGGTCGGTTCGCCGGACGTCACGGCAGGCGGTGATCGACGGCCTTACCGGCTCGACGATCACGAGCGTGAATCGTCGTGGGAAGTACCTGCTGTGCCCGCTCGATACCGGCGACGAGCTGATGATGCACCTGCGCATGAGCGGCCGCCTGTTGGTCGCCGCGGCTGGTACGCAACGTCCGCCGCACACTCACGTGGTGTTGCATCTGGCTGGTGAACCGGCTCAGGAGCTGTGGTTCGTCGATCCGCGCACGTTCGGCGAAGTCGTCGTGTTCGACCCCGCCAACGTCGCGGTGGAGCTGCCCGAGTTGGCGAAGATGGGCGTCGACCCAATTGCCGATGGTTTGTCGCGGGCACAACTGGCAGCCATTCTGCGAGGCAGGTCGCGTCAGATCAAGGCGCTCTTGCTCGATCAGCATGTCATCGCCGGCATCGGCAACATCTACTGCGACGAGAGCCTGCACCTGGCGGGTGTGCGCTGGGACCGTCGGTCCGACGCCATCAGCCCGCGCGAGATCACCAGACTGCATTCGGCGATCATGACCGTTCTCGGCGACGCCATCGATGCCGGTGGCAGCACTCTCGCCGATACTCAGTACGTTGGCGTGGACGGTGAGAGCGGCTGGTTCCAGCTCAACCACCGGGTCTACGACCGTGCGGGGCAACGTTGCGTGACCTGCGGGAAAGCCAACATTGTGAGGGTTGCGGTCGCCGGTCGAGGCACTCATTTTTGCCCCCGCTGCCAAACCTGACCGCGGCGGGCGGTGCCGCCGCTTGATAACGTCGCCGACGCCGTGTTCCTGAAAGCGCTCACCCTCAAAGGTTTCAAGTCGTTCGCCGACGCCACCACGCTCCAGTTGGAGCCGGGGGTGACCGTCGTGGTTGGCCCGAATGGGTCGGGGAAGTCGAACGTGGTCGACGCCATTGCGTGGGTGCTCGGTGCGCAGGCGCCCAGTGCCGTGCGTAGCCAGAAGATGGACGACGTCATCTTCGCCGGCACGGCCAAGCGCCCGGCCCTTGGCCGCGCCGAGGTGGTGCTGACATTGGACAACTCGGCGGGTCTGCTGCCAATCGAGTTCACCGAAGTGACCGTCAGTCGCACCTTGTTCCGCACCGGGGAGAGCGAATACGCAATCAACGGAATCAACTGTCGTCTGCTCGACGTGCAGGAATTGCTCAGCGATGCGGGCGTTGGCCGTCAACAGCACGTGATTGTGAGTCAGGGCCAGATCGATGCGGTGCTGAACGCCCGTCCCGAAGACCGGCGCGGCATTGTGGAGGAAGCGGCGGGCGTGTTGAAGTATCGCCGTCGCAAAGAGAAGGCCGAGCGCCGCCTCGACGCCACCGAGGCCAGTTTGCTGCGCGTCCAAGACCTCCTCCGTGAGGTCCGTCGGCAACTGAGACCACTCGAGCGGCAGGCCGACGCGGCTCGCCGTCACGGCGATCTTGTGGCCGAGCTCGACGCGCTGCTCATCTTCCTGGCCGGCCGAGAAATCGCAGCGTTGCGTACCCGGATGGTCGCGCAGGCGGGGGATAAGGTCACACTCGCCGAGGCGGAACAGGCGCTCCGTGCGGAGCTGAGCGCGCTGGATACAGGTGTCATGGCGGCCGAAGCAGAGCTGACAGCTCGTGGGGACACCGATCTCAGTGACGAAATGGTTCGCGTCGAGCAGCTCCGCGAACGCGCCCGCGGTATTGCTGCGGTGTTGGTTGAGCGGCGGCGCTCGATGGAACGCGATCGCGGCCAATTGATGGACAGCGGATTGGTGGCGAACCTGGAAGCCGAGGCACAGCGGCTACGTGACGAGCTGTCGGCAGTCGCCGCCGATCTCGCTGCCGTTGGTCCGGAAGCCGACGACCTCGTCGCCGAGGAAGCAACGTTCGGCGACCAGCGTCGCGAGACGCTCTCCTCGATCGAGGGCATCTCCAACGGCACGTCGGCGGCAAGCGCCGCAGCGGAGGTGCGCGGCGAGCTGCGATCGATGCGCGGCAACCTTGAACGCGCTGACGTCGAGCTTCGTCGTCAGCGTGCGCGGCTGGACTCGCTGCGCCAGCGCGCCCAACGGTTGGACGCAGAGTGTGAACGGCTGCGAGTGGAGTGCGAGTCGGCTCAGTCCGCCGAGGCGTCTCTCGTTGCCGACGTGGAGGCCGCCGAGACCCGCAGCCTGGCGGCAGATGCGGCGCACGACTCGGCAGTCACTGGCCGACAAGAGGCTGCCGAAGACGCGTCGCGCTGGAAGGCGCGCGCGGAGGCACTGCATCTGGCGCTGGAAGGCGCACGTGCTCGGGCCGGCGCAAAACACCTCGCAGGCGTCGACGGTGTGTTGGGTACGTTGCTCGATGTCATCGAAATCGACGCGGGCTGGGAACCGGCCGTGGAGGCCGCCCTCGGCGAAGCACTGCAGGCGGTCGTTGTGGCAAGCCCAGCTGCCGGGCGGACCGCTTTGCAGTCGTTGCAAGCCAACAACGTGCATGGCGCGGTCCTGGCCCTCGGGGCTCGGCCGGCGGGGGCGCCGGCAGCCACCGGTGGTGGCGACGCGGTACGCCCGCACGTGCGCAGCCGCCATGCAGGCGTGCCCGAACTACTCGACGCGGTACTCGGCGGCGCCGTTCGCGTCTCGCGATGGGACGAAGCGCTCGATGTCGCGATGGGCAACCCGCTCGCCGTGGTGGTGACACCTGATGGCGATCGTTTCGGCCCGACCGGCTGGCGAATTGGCGCAGCGGGTGGCGGCGCGACTGCCGCGGCCCTCGAGGAAGCACAGGATCGTTCGACGACTGCCGCCGCCAATCTTGCCGAGCGCGACGCCGCGCTGGCTGCCGCCAAGACCGAGCTGCAGGCTGCCCGCGACGCGGAGAACGAACTGACGCGCAGGCTCGACGCGCACGACGCCGGCTTCACAGCCAACAGTGAGGCGCTGACGCGTTCTCAGGGCGAACGCCGTGAGGCCCAGGCGGAAATCGAAACTGTTGAGCGCGGCCTTGCGGATGCTGAGGAGCGCGCCGATCGTGAGCGCGCCCGCATCGGTGAATTGGAAACGCTGGTTCCTGCGTTGGAGGCCGACGAAGCGGCGGAAGCTCAGGCGGCCAGGGCTCGCGGCGAAGCCCGCGCTCGTCTCGATGCGCAGGCCGCCCGCCTGGCGAGCAAGCGCCAGGACTTGGAAGTACGCAATGCGGGCCTCCACGAGCGGCACACATTTCTGGAGCGGCGTCTGGAGGAGACCGAGCGCCGGCTACAAGCCGACACGGTTGCCCGGGCGGAGGCTGCGCAGCGCCGACTCGCGGTCGAGCGCAGTCTCGAGGCAGTCGAACGACTGGTCGCGCTCGTCGACTCGCATCGCCACGTCGTCGAGGTGCGTCATAACGAACTTCTCGAAATCCGTCGTCGTCAGAGCGACGAGGTCCGGGGAATCGCGCAGCGCCTCGATTCGTTGCGCCGCCGCCGCAGCGCCGCCGAGAAAGAGCTCGAGGAAAGCCGCGAGCGTTCGCGTCGCGTCGAAATCGATGAAGCAGAAGTCCGGATGCGCATGGAGGGAGCGGTAGAGGCCCTGCGGCGCGACCACGACCTCGAGCCGAGCGCTGCTGAGGCTGCCGAGATGCCAGTCGTGGCCGACGGCACGAACCCCGCTGCCCGCGTCCGCGACCTGGAACGCGAGCTGCGGTTGATGGGCCCAATCAACCCGCTCGCCTTGGAAGAATTCAACGAGCTTCAGGAGCGTCACCGCTTCCTGGAGGAGCAGTTGGAGGACGTGCGCAACACGCGTCGCGATTTGATGCGGGTCATCAAGGCGGTCGACCTGGAAATCCAGACGGTCTTCTCGTCGGCGTTTGCGGACGTCAGCTCGCACTTCACCAGCCTGTTCGCCACCCTGTTCCCCGGTGGTGTCGGCCGGCTGATTCTCACGAACCCGGATGACTTGTTGAACACCGGCATCGAGGTCGAAGCCAAGCCCAGTGGAAAGAACGTGAAGAAGCTGTCGTTGCTGTCGGGTGGCGAGCGCAGCTTGACCGCTCTGGCGTTTCTCTTCGCCGTGTTCCGCAGCCGGCCCTCGCCGTTCTATGTCATGGACGAAGTGGAAGCCGCGCTCGACGACGTGAACCTGCACCGCTTTCTTGGCCTGGTCCACGAGTTCCGACGCGAGGCCCAGCTCCTCATCGTCAGCCACCAAAAGCGCACCATGGAGGCAGGCGACAGCTTGCTCGGGGTCACCATGCAGCCCGGCGGTTCATCGAAGGTCGTCGTCGAGAAGGTCAGCACCGTCTCCTAGCGGTCCAGCCTGGCGGTCCATCCGTCGCCGCGGCGGCGTGGGCTAGTCTGGTCGAACTCAAGATTTACCGACTCACCAGCCAACACTGACTGCCTGATCCCTATGTCGAACCCCAAATCGCCCGCAATCCAACTCGTTGGCCTCCGCAAGTCCTTCGGCACCGGAGAGCAGGAGGTGGTGGCCGTCAGCTCAGTCGACCTCAGCATCGAGGAAGGCGAGTTCTTCTCGCTGCTGGGTCCGTCGGGAAGCGGCAAGACCACCGTGTTACGCATGATCGCCGGCTTCGAAAGCCCCACTGCAGGTGCCATCTTGCTGCAGGGCCGAGATGTCACCGGGCTCGCGCCGTTTGACCGCGACGTCAACACGGTCTTTCAGGACTATGCGCTGTTCCCGCACATGACCGTGCTGCAAAATGTGGAGTACGGCCTGAAGGTGAAGAAGATCGGCAAGGCCACCCGTCGCGGGCTGGCCAACGAAATGCTGGAGGCGGTTCGCCTGGGCAGTTTCGGTCAGCGCAAACCGAACCAGCTCAGTGGCGGCCAGCGCCAGCGGGTCGCCCTGGCACGAGCACTGGTCAACGGACCAAAGGTGCTATTGCTGGACGAGCCGTTGGGAGCGCTCGACGCCAAGTTGCGCGAGGAGATGCAGGTCGAGCTGAAGGAGATTCAGCGCGACGTCGGAATCACCTTTGTGTTCGTGACGCACGATCAGGGCGAGGCGCTCAGCATGAGCAGCCGCATTGCCGTGTTCAACCAGGGTCGCATCGAACAGGTCGGGACGCCGCGAGAGATCTACGACCGACCCGAGTCCCCGTTCGTCGCCGGTTTCGTTGGCACCAGCAACGTGCTCTCGGCGGCGCTGTCGCATCAACTGATGGGCATCGACGCCATCCACAGTGTGCGTCCAGAACGAATTCGAGTCGTACACGAGGTCGCCTCGGACAGCGAAATCTCTGTCAGCGGGGTCGTCAGCGATCTGCAGTATCTGGGTGCGGACAGCCGCATCCGCGTCGACCTCCCCGGCGGAGATCACCTTCTCGCCAGCGTGCCGAGCGACGGGCTCGTTGGTGTTGCCATCGGCGGTCCTATCCGCCTGGCGTGGTCGCGATTTGCGGCCTACACAGTCGAAGAAACAACTACCTCTGAAGGGGGAAACCAATGAGGACCACAAGAACCGCAATGGCGCTGCTGGCGTCGTTGTCGATCGTCGCCGCCGCATGTGGCGATGACAAGGAGGCAGCCAGCACGACAGCTGCTGAGACCACGGTTGCCGTCACCACCGCTGATACGGCGGCGCCCGAGACGACGGCTGGCGAGACCACCGACACCGCCACGCCCGATACCACCGGTGGCGACGTCGACTACATGTGGACACCGAACGCCGATCTGCTTGCCGGCGCGGAGGGCCAACTCAATGTCGTGGCCTGGGCCGGATACGCCGAGGATGGCTCCACCGATCCTGCGTACGACTGGGTGACACCATTCGAGAAGATGACCAGTTGCTCGGTCAACGTCAAGACGGGCGCGTCCAGCGACGAGATGGTGCAGCTGATGCAGAGCGGCGAGTACGACGGCGTGTCCGCATCGGGTGATGCCACGCAGCGTCTCATTGCCGGCGACGAAGTCGTCGCCATCGACACGGCTGAGTACTCCAGCTACGCCGACATCTTCGATGGCCTCAAGCTGCAGCCGTGGAACTCTGTCGACGGCAAGCCGTACGGCATTCCTCACGGCCGCGGTGCCAACCTGTTGGTGTACAACACCGAGGCGTTTGCAGACGCGGCCCCGGACTCGTGGAGTGTGATGTTCGAGCCCGGTAGCCCGGCCGACGGTGCAGTCTCGGTGTACGACAGCGCCATCTACATCGCCGACGCGGCCGTGTACCTCATGGCAACCCAGCCCGACCTTGGCATCACCGACCCCTACGCGCTGGACCAGACGCAGTTCGACGCGGCGATCAAGTTGCTCAATGATCAAAAGGCCCTGACCAGCCAGTACTGGGGCGACTACACCGTGCAGCAGAGTTCGCTGGAGAACGGCGATGTGCTCGCGGGGACGACATGGCAGGTCATCGTCAACCTGGCGCAGGCCAACGGCGCCAAGATCGACGCGGTCAAGCCCGTCGAGGGTGCCACCGGCTGGTCGGATACTTGGATGCTCTCGTCGAAAGCAGCCAACCCCAACTGCATGAAGCTGTGGATGGACTGGATTGCCTCACCGTGGGCCAACTCGCAGGTTGCTGTGTGGTTCGGTGAAGCACCCAGCAACGCAAAGTCGTGCGATCTCGATGGCATGGCCGAGCACTGTGCCACCTTCCACGCATCGGACGACGCCTACTGGAAGGACGTGTGGTACTGGACCACCGCCACCGAGGAGTGCCTCGACGGCCGCACTGACGTGAAGTGTGTGCCCTACACCGAATGGGTGGATGCTTGGACCGCACTCCGGTCCTGATCGACGCGAATGAGGGAGGGAAGGCCGCGGGGCCTTCCCCCCCGTTTCGCCCTGCCGGTCCATTCCGCAGGATCAATCGCGCCTTCTTCGGGCGGCGCCGCCTCGGCGTTGCCAGCACCCTCGGCCTGCCGCTGCTGTGGATGCTCGGGGTGTATGTCGGTTCGCTGCTGTTGTTGATGGTCAGCTCGCTGTACGAGCTCGACTCGGTCACTCAGAAGCCGAGCAACACCTTGACGCTGGCCAACCTCAGCGATGCGTTCACCAACCCCAGCGTCATCTGGGTAATGGTGCGCACCACGATGCTGGCGCTGGGTGTCACCATCATCTGCTTCCTGATTGCCCTCCCGGTGTCGTTCTTCATCTCCAAGATCGCATGGCGTCGCGCTCGTCGCGGCCTTGTGGTCGCAATGCTGATGCCGCTGTGGGCCGGCTACCTCGTCAAGGGGTATGCGTGGCGTGCCATGGTTGCCCCGGCCGGCGGTCGCTTTGCTGCCAACGGCAAAGGCGGCGGCGGCTTTCTCGAAAGCACCTTCGGCTGGACGCCTGGGTACGGCCGCGCTGCCATCGTCATCACACTCGTCTACTTCTGGCTGCCGTACATGGTGTTGCCCATCTACGCGGGTATTGAACGCCTTTCCCCTTCGCTTCTCGACGCCGCCGGCGATCTGGGCGCGAAGCCCTTTCGTACATTCCGGACCGTCATGTTGCCGCTGCTCTTGCCTGCGGTGGCGGCCGGGTCGATCTTCACGTTTTCCCTCACACTTGGCGACTACATCGTCCCGCAGCTTGTCAACAACGGCAAAGAGAAGTTCATGTTCGGCACACTCATCAACAGCACCCTGGGAGCGCCCAACCAGCCGCTGGCGGCCGCGTACACGCTGTGGCCGCTGTTGATCGTGGTGTTCTATCTGTTCGCGATGAAGCGCCTCGGCGCATTTGAGAATCTGTGATGAGGCTGTCCCGTTTCTCTCGTGCGTCGCTGTGTGCGATGACGGTGATGACGATTGTGTTCCTGTACCTGCCGCTGTTAGTGGTGGCTCGCTTGTCGTTCAACCCGCAGAAGTCCGTGTCGTGGCCCGGCTGGCGTGGCTACACCACCTCGTGGTGGGGCAAGGCGTGGGAGGCAGACGGGCCACGCGATGCGCTGATCAACTCGTGCAAGGTGGCATTCGCGTCCATGTTGATAGCGCTCGTGCTGGGCAGTTTGGCCGCCTTCGCGATGACGCGGTTCAGGTTCTTCGGCAAGACCTCGGTGTCGTTCCTGCTGGTGCTGCCGATTGCACTGCCGGGCATTGTGACCGGTATTGCGTTGCAGAACACGTTCTCGCGCACCATCGACCTCGGACTGTTCTCGTTCAAGGTCGGCTTCGGTTTTCATTCGCTGATCATTGCTCACGCCACGTTCTGCGTCGTCGTTGCGTACAACAACGTGGTGGCCCGGCTGCGTCGGTCGTCGCCAAACCTGTTGGAGGCCTCCGCAGACCTGGGGGCACATGGCTCGCAGACGTTCCGCTTCGTCACCTTCCCGTTGGTGCGCTCGGCGCTGGTGGCCGGCGGCATTCTCGCGTTTGCCCTCAGCTTCGACGAGATCGTCGTCACCACCTTCACCGCCGGCTCCGGCTTCGAGACCCTGCCGGTGTGGATCTACGCCAACTTCAGTCGGCCCAACAACGTGCCGTTGGTCAATGTGATGGCGACGTTCGTGATGTTGGTCTCGATTCCGCTGGCCTGGCTGGCCCAACGTCTCAGCGACGGCGGCGACGAGTCGTGACACCAGTCGTGACACGACAGCCGAACTGAGGGTCGGGGAGCGACACGGGTAGCGTGGCGGCGCCATGTTGTGGATCTATTTCGTACTCATTATCGCCGTCCTCGTCTTCGGTCTCGGCGTTGTCGTCGTCAATCGTCGTCGGGCTGCCGCGCCCGCGGCACCAGATCGCCAGGCGCTGCCGGCGAGGCCTGCGCCGCTCGTTCCAGCACCCGTCGAGGACTCAGCAGTCGTCGAGGATTCGGTGGTCGTCGACAACGACATGGTTGCGGACACTCCTGACGAGTTCGAGCGGCCCAGCTTTCGGTCGCGGATGTCGAAGGCGCGTTCGGCGTTCACCGGCGCACTCCTGGGCATCGCCGGGCGTACGGGCATCACCAGCGAGACATGGGACGATCTGGAAGAAGCATTGCTGCGCGCCGACGTTGGCGTGCGCGTGACCGACGAGCTGTTGGGCGGCTTGCGCGCTCGGGTGAAGGCCAAGGAGATCACCGAGCCCGGCCAGCTGCTGACTGCCCTGCAGGCCGAGATGACCTCGCGCTTGGAAGGAGCTGATCGTTCACTACACCTCGAGCCCGGCGACCCCGACAGCCCCAACGTGTGGCTCTTCGTCGGCGTCAATGGTGTCGGCAAGACCACCACTATTGGCAAGGTGGCGGCGCTGCAGCACGAGGCTGGCGTCAGCGTGTTGATGGCCGCGGGCGACACGTTCCGCGCTGCCGCTGCCGAACAGCTGACGACGTGGGCCGAACGTAGCGGTGCCGAGATCGTGCGTGGCAACGAAGGTGGCGACCCGAGCGCCGTCATTTTCGATGCGATCGAGCGTGCCGGTGCACGGGGTATCCAGCTGGTGCTTGCCGACACTGCTGGTCGCCTGCATACCAAGACCAACCTGATGGACGAGCTGCGCAAAGTGCGCCGAGTTGCAGCCAAGGGCAAGGGCCGTGTGACCGAAGTGCTGCTGGTGATCGATGCCACCACCGGTCAGAACGGCCTGACCCAGGCCCGCGAGTTCGGCGATGCCACCGCTGTCACCGGCGTGGTGCTCACCAAGCTGGATGGCTCGGCCAAGGGCGGCATCGTGTTCGCCATCGAAACCGAGTTGGGTTTGCCGGTGAAGCTGGTGGGTCTCGGTGAGACCATTGGCGACCTGGTGCCGTTCGAGCCGAGCGAGTTCGTCGAGGCGCTCGTCAGTCTCGACTGAATTGTCGGGAACCGATACCACGGTCCGCGTCGTCGAACGAGTGAACACCTGCTCTCCACCGAGTGGGTCCATCCGCACCCAGAAGGATCACCACCATGCTTCGCTCACGCCGCTTCGCATTCGCCGCCGCAGCACTGCTCGCCGGATTGTCCGCATGTGGGGACTCCAGCCCGCGCACCGTGGCTGGTAACACCCCCGTCGTCATCCAGTTGGGCGGGGTGCCCGCAGCCGCGGGCGGCGCCGAGGCCGCGTCCGCCGACAAGATGATGATGCCGGTGCAAGACCTCACCTTCGTGTTCGACGGCGACGCCTCGACGGTGGGGGCGGCCGGCTCGGCATGGTCCCTTCCGGCTGGCCAGACTATTGACGCCGATCGAGTCGCCGCGTTGGCGAAGCTGCTGGGTGTTGAGGGCGAGCTTCGCCAGCTGCCTGCCGACCAAGGCGGCGGATGGATGATCGGAGCCGCCGACTACAGCACTGCAACGCTGACCGTGAGTGCCGACGGCATGTTGAGCTGGTGGTTCAACCCGACTCCTGCTGCACCCATGACTTCCGTCGGGTGTGCATCCGTCGATCCCGCGATCGACGTCGTGCCGCTCGACACGGCGGTCGCCGACAGCACGATTGGCGGCGACGCGGCCGTTGCGCCGACCGATTCCGGGTGCGAGAGCCCCGCCGCGCCGGCGAATGTGCCCGACGAGGCCTCAGCGCTGGCGAAGGCCAAGCAGCTGTTCGCCGACATGGGCTACGACAACTCGAGCTACGAATACGACGTGTACGCAGATGAGTGGGGCGCCAATGTCACCGCCTACCTGCTGCTCGACGGCATGCGGAGCCCAATCTCGCTGTCGGTCGGCTTTGGTGCTGACAGCGCAGTGACCTGGGCCTCCGGCTCGCTCGCCGCTCCTGTAGCGGCGGGGGAGTACCCACTGGTCGGCGTCGATGGTGGGGTCGTGCGCCTCAACGACGAGACCGGCCAATGGGGCGGCTACTGGGGCGGGCCGACGCCGATGGCGCGTATGGAAGGCGACCTGGCCACTGACGTGGTCGTTGGTGCGCCCACACAGCCGGTATGCGAGCCAGGTACCGATTGCGCAGTCGCGACGCCGGCCGAGCCGGTCACGGTGCACCTGACCGACGTGAAGATGAGCCTGACGATGATCTGGGCCGCCGACAACACCATTTGGTTGCTGCCGGCGTACTCGTTCAGTGCCGCCGATGGTGGCGAGTACACGGTCATCGCCGTTGACGACAGTTTCATCCAGCTTCCAGCCCCGTACCCCATCGAGACCATGCCGATCGACACCGCGCCGGTCCAGCCCACCGACACCATCATCGTTGACGACACGATCAGTGCTGACGACACGATCAGTGCTGACGACAGTCAGGCAGCCGCCGAGGAAGTCGGCAAGTCGGTCATCGGGTTGACGCTCGAAAAGGCCACCTCGGTTGCCGACGCCGCTGGCTTCGCAGTGCGAGCGCTGACCATCGACGGTGTGGATCAGGTGGCCACGGCCGACTTCCGCACCGATCGTTTGAACGTGTCAGTGGTTGACGGCGTCGTGACTGGAATCATCAGCATCGGCTGACGCGTCCTGCCGGATAGCGTTTCGACTCGTATGTTTGATTCGCTGTCCTCCCGCCTCGAAGGCATCGTCAAGCGGTTGCGCGGCAAAGGCCGCCTGACCGAAGCCGATGTCGACGAGATGCTGAAAGAGATCCGCACCGCGCTGCTCGAAGCCGACGTCAACGTTGGCGTCGTGCGCAACGTCGTCGCCCGAATCCGCGAGCAGGCAGTGGGCAGCCACGTCAGCGAGGCGCTGGATCCCAGCCAGCAGGTCATCAAGATCGTCAACGCCGAGCTCACCGCCATGCTCGGTGGCGAGACGCTGAAGATCTCCTACGCCTCACGGCCGCCCACCGTCGTCCTGATGGCGGGCCTGCAGGGCTCGGGTAAGACCACCAACTCGGCAAAGCTGGCCCGCTGGTTCAAGAGCCAGGGTCGCCAGCCGTTGTTGGTCGGCGCCGACCTCCAGCGCCCCGCCGCCGTCGAGCAGCTGCGCACCCTCGGCCGTCAGATCGACGTGCCCGTGTTCAGTGAGCCTGGCGACCCGGTCTCCACCGCTCGCCGCGGTCTCGAAGAGGCACGCCGCCTCGGTCGCGATGTGCTCATCGTCGACACCGCCGGCCGACTCTCCATTGACGCCGAGTTGATGGAGGAGGTCCGCCTGATCTCGCAGGCCGTGCAGCCCGACTACACGTTCCTGGTCATCGACGCGATGACCGGCCAAGACGCAGTCGGCGTGGCCGAGGCCTTCCACGCCACGCTCGCCATCGACGGCGTGATCATGTCGAAAATGGACGGCGACGCTCGCGGTGGTGCCGCCCTCAGCGTCAAGGAAATCATCGGCCGCCCAATCGCGTTCGCCAGTACCGGTGAGAAGCTCAGCGAATTCGAGCAGTTCCACCCCGACCGTATGGCCGGGCGCATCTTGGGCATGGGCGACATGCTCACCCTCATCGAGCAGGCCGAGCAGGCCTTCGAGAAGGACCAGGCAGAGGCCGCCGCAACCAAGCTGATGGAAGGCGAGTTCACACTCGACGACTTCCTGGAGCAGATGCAGGCGCTGAAGAAGATGGGCCCACTGGGCAACCTGATGGGCATGATGCCCGGGATGCCCAAGGAGTTGAAGGGCGCGGAAGTCGGCGAGGACCAGCTCAAGCCGATCGAGGCAATCATTCGCAGTATGACCCCGCTGGAGCGGCGCAAGCCGGAACTGATCAACGGTAGTCGCCGCAACCGGATCGCGCTGGGTAGCGGCACCAGCGTCGGCGACGTCAATCGCCTGGTGAAACAGTTCAGCGAGATGCAAAAGATGATGAAGCGGATGGGCGCCTCTATGGGTGGCCGTCCCGGCAAGAAGGGCAAGAAGGGCAAGCCCGGCCGCGGTTTCCCGGGCATGCCCGGCATGCCCGGCGGCGGAATGCCCGGGTTGCCGCCTGGAATGGGCGGGGCGCCGGGTGGCTTCCCCAACTTCAATTGATAGCCTTACGCAGTTCGTATTTCGACGTCGTTTTTGTTAGGGAGCACTGAAGTCGCATGGCAGTAAAGCTGCGTCTCACTCGGGTCGGCAAGACCAAGCAACCGCAGTACCGCATCGTGGCGGCTGACAGCCGTTCGCCTCGCGACGGTCGGTTCATCCAGATCGTGGGCACTTACAACCCCCGCACCGAGCCCTCGTCGCTCACCGTTGACAACGCCAAGGCCGTCAAGTGGCTGATGGACGGCGCACAGCCGACCGAGCGGGTCAAGAAGTTGCTCGAGATCTCGGGCGCCTGGGCCGAGTTCGGCACCGCTCGCGCGGCAAAGTAATCCTCCGTCATGACTGAGGTCGTCACCGAAGATCAGCCCGTGTTGGCCCCCACTGCGACCGCCGTGCTCACGCATGTCGTGCGCTCCATCGTCGACGACCCCTCGTTGGTCATCGTCGAGGGTGCCGAGAGCCGTGGCCGGGTCAAGCTCGAAGTTCGCGTCGGGCCTGGCGACCTTGGCCGCGTGATCGGCCGTCGTGGCCGCACTGCGCAGAGCATCCGCACCGTGGTGCGCGCTGCCGCCACCCGCGACGACGTCGAAGTCGAC
>JANLPB010000119.1:0-2225 GCA_031366885.1 Ilumatobacteraceae bacterium | reverse complement strand
AGCGGCAGCGTCTGCACCGTTGCATCGTGCATATCGACGACGAAGGCGGTGAGGCCCGCGTGCTTGACGGCCTCTGGATTGGTGCGCACGACGAGCAGGCCCCAGCGAGACAGGTGAGCCAGCGTGGTCCACACCTTTTGACCGTTGACGATCCACTCGTCACCGTCCTTGACGCCCTTGCTGGACAACCCGGCGAAGTCGCTGCCCGAGCCGGGCTCACTGAACAGTTGACACCAGATCTCCTCGCCGGTGAACAGCGGACGGAGATAGCGCGACTTCTGCTCCTCGCTGCCCCACACGGCAACCGTCGGGCCGCACATGCCATGGCCGATCGGGTTGCGATACATCGGGTTGGGGGCACCCTGCGCGTAGATGCGCTCATTGACCAGCTTCTGCAATTTCGGGTTCAGGTCCAGCCCACCATGGCCAACCGGGAAGTTCACCCAAGCGAGCCCCTTGTCGAACTGGGCGCCGAGGAACGTGACGACATCGGTGGTCTTTGGCGGGAACTCCGACAGAAGTTCATCGACCAAGTCGCTGACCTGCTGCTCGTCGGTATTCAGCGGGGTG
Source organism: Ilumatobacteraceae bacterium (assembly GCA_031366885.1). GTDB lineage: Bacteria > Actinomycetota > Acidimicrobiia > Acidimicrobiales > Ilumatobacteraceae > UBA668. The sequence continues at coordinate 1,655 of JANLPB010000119.1, read as the reverse complement.
TCGGTGACGGTCATCGGTTGACTCCAGATCTTGAGGGCGAGCCACACGGCCAGCGCAGAACGGGTGCGACGATAGTTGCCCTTCGGCTAAGGGGCCGAAGCGGGGGCGTGGACTAGCGCCGCTGCAGCGTCACGCCGGAGAGATCCGCAAGCGCGGCTGCAGCCGTGTTGCCACCCGCGACATCCATGTCCAGAGCCACCTGAAGGAACGCCCAAGCGGCTGCTACTTGCAGTTGCTCCACCGCACGCCAACCGCGGCCGTGTGCCTCCTGGGTGCCCATGGCGGTGTAGGCCAGGTACTCGCGGACGAGGTCGGGCAGTTCGGTGATGTGGTCCGCCAGTTCGGCGTAGAGAGCAATATCGCTGATCGCTTGGTGTCCGGCGCCGGCCAAGTCCACGCGCCAGGTCGGGCCGTTGAGCAACGCCCACGGGCGATCGGTGTCAATGGTCGCCGGTGTCACCTGATCCAACTCTGAGACGATGAGTAGAGCGGGAACGGTGACCCGCTGGAGCAGCGCGTCGCTCATCGACCGCGTGTAGGCCTGAAAACCGATGACGGCCCGCACCGACGGGTGCGGGGGCACTCCCCTGCTGCCTGCAGCGACCGCGAACGCCGTGTATGCCCCGTAGGAATGCCCGGCGAGCGCGACACGTCCGTGGTCGATGGCGGCCGACACATCGCCCGGCACGTCTGGTTGGCCGTTCAAGAGAGCCGTGAGAACGAACCAGCAGTCGGCAACGCGATCGACCTCGTTGGTGCGGTCGTCGGACTGAGTTCCGCTGAGCCAATCGAAGAGCGTGTCGCCCGGATGCTCGGACGACACCACGATCGCACCGCGAGCCGCGAGGGCCTCGCAGACCAGCGAATACGAGAGGCGCATCCCTGTGCGGCCGTGCGACAGCACAAGGAGCGGGAACGATCCGGCGAGCACGGGCGCGTTGTGCTGAGCCGCAGCCGCGCTGAACGCGACGCCCGGGAACACCTCATAGGTCGACGGCGGGGCATCGGACGGCATCGCTGGATACCAAAGGTCGACAGCGAGCGTCCGATCGTCGCGAGACGAATCGAGGAGTGTGATGGTGCGACGGCCTACGGGGTAATGCGGCGCCTCGAGGGGCGGGCCCGCCGTCAAGGAAGTCGTTGCTGAATCTGACATCAGTTCCAGTGTCGCAGCCAGCGAGCATGTTCTGCTCGCTCCTGCGCCAGCTCAGGGAAGGCGCTGCGCATGGTAGCGAGCACGCTCAACGGACCGGGCTCATCCATGGCGACGAGAATGTTCTTCAAGTTGTTGAGCATCCTCAACAGGATCGACCGTGTATGAGTGGGCTGCACAACGCCCGCATCGAGTGCGCCATTCATGCCGGTGATGCGGCGCCAGGCAGGTTCGAGTTCATCGGCGCTGTACCGCCGGCCTCCGTGGAACGGATCTGCGTACTCGCCGTCACACATGATGACAAAGTGGCCGGGCAGGCCGACGCCTTGGATCGGCACGTCGAGACGCCGTCCGACCTCGATCGCACACACACTCAACGTGATCGGGATGCCAAGGCCCGAGGCGAGCACCCGGTGGAGATAGGAGTTCGAGGGGTCGCCGTAGTCGGCCCGGTTGCCGGCAAACCGGCCTGACATGAACAACGCCGCGAGGATCGACTCGA
>JANLPB010000115.1:0-4339 GCA_031366885.1 Ilumatobacteraceae bacterium | reverse complement strand
TGCGGCAGCGTGTGCAGATATACGTCACGATCGTTGATGCCCAGCTGCCAGCCGAACGTCGTGGCGTTCAGCCAGATGTTGCGATGCGTGAGCTGCACGCCCTTTGGCCGCGCGGTGGTGCCGCTGGTGTAGTTGATGGTCGCGGTTGCGTCCTCGTCGTACACCCACGGCTTGGGTTCAGCGTGTTCTCGCGGGGAATCGTGCGCGCTGCCGATGATGTACTTGAACTCGCATTCCACGTCCGCCAGAGCGTCTTCCAGCTCGGGGTCGACCATCAGCACCCGTGCTCCACTGTGCTGGATGATGTACTTCACTTCCTCGGCAACGAGCCGGAAGTTGATGGGGACGAGCACACGGCCGGAGCCGCTGACGCCGAACAGTGCGGTCAAGAGTCGGGCCGAGTTCTGACTGACGATCGCGACTCGTTCGCCCTGAGCGATACTGAGCTGGTCGAGTGCAGCACCCTGGGCGCGGGCTTTCGCCGCCATCTCTGCGTACGTGAACGAACCCCACGACTCGGCCGGCTGGTCAGGCTCGTCGACCACGCCGATGCGGTGCGGGTATACCTCCTCCGCACGTCGGAGGAAGTCGTTGACAGTCAATGCAACCTTCATGCCGCCATCATTGCCGATCGCGAATGTCGCACGCGTCAGCAGGCGCTGTTCGGCGCTCTTGCACATCACGCCTGCTCGGTGGCAACGTTCGGTACCCTGGCCGGCGACATGTCTGACAACAACCGCCCTCAGCGCGCGCCGCGGCGTTCCCGCCCTGCCACCCGGCCCGCCGAGTACCGAAACGCAGCCGTTGCGCCGGTGCTCACACTTTCCAAAGACGATTACGTGCCCACCGGTTTCATCGAGCTCGGCGTGCCAGAGAACGTCGACTTCGGCCTCGCTGCCGCCGGGTTCACCACGCCGTTTGCCATCCAGACCAAGGCCATCCCGGTTGCCCTCACGGGCCGCGATGTCTGTGGCCGCGCCAAGACCGGCTCTGGCAAGACGCTTGCGTTCGGCGTGCCGCTCTTGGCCCGTCTGACCAAGGACGGCGAACCCCGTCGGCCCGCCGCCCTCGTGCTCGTACCTACTCGCGAGCTGGCATTGCAGGTTGCCGAGGTGCTGTCACCCGTCGCCATCGCCTGCGGTCGCACCGTGCTCGCCGTCTACGGCGGCGCTTCTCGCCAGCAACAGATCGAGGCACTGCAGGCCGGCGTCGATGTGGTCGTGGCCACCCCGCTGCGCCTCATCGATCTGCTGAAGGAAAACGAACTGCAGCTCGATGCAGTCGAGATCCTCGTGCTCGACGAGGCCGACCGCATGGCCGACGACGGGTTCACCCCGCAGGTCGAGTGGATCATGCGCAAGGTCACCCTTCCGCACCAGACCATGCTGTTCTCCGCCACGCTCGACGGCGACGTTGGCCACCTGGTCACGCGGTACATGAACGACCCTGAGGAAGTGGCAATCGATGCCGCCAACGACACGGTCGGCACCATGCACCACCTCTTCCTCGCCGTGCACCACATGGACAAGGACAAGGTTGTTGCCTCGATTGCCAGTGGCATGTCGAAGACCATCGTGTTCTGCCAGACGAAGCGCACGTGCGACCGCGTCGAACGCAACCTGCAGGAGTTGGGCGTTCGCGCCGCCGCCATCCACGGCGACCTGGCGCAGGCCGCGCGCGAGCGTGCACTGAAGCGATTCACCGATGGCGAACTCGCCGTACTGGTCGCCACCGACGTGGCCGCCCGCGGCATCGACGTCGACGACATCGGCTCGGTCATCCACTACGAGCCTGCCGGCGACGTCAAGGACTACCTGCACCGCAGCGGCCGCACCGCGCGCGCCGGTCGCGACGGCTGGGCCGTCACCCTGGCTGAGTACAACCAGCACACGCAGGTCCGCATTTTGCAGCGGGCAATGCGTCTCGACCCGACGCCGCCCATCGAAGTCTTCAGCAACAACCCCATGCTGAAGCACCTCCCCGACTTCCACGTCTAACGCCCGCGCTGGTCATCGCCGGCGCCCGCGCAGCTCCGGTTCGAAATTCACAATCGCACGTGTCCCAGGCTGACCTCGGTGTGATCCGGTCAGAGGCGCGACACGTGCGATTGTGAATGCCGACTCAGGCGGGTTTGGTGAGGACTACCTGGGTGTAGAGGAGCTGAAAGCCGAGGCGGAGAATGTTGTGGGCGGACTGTCCGTTGGGCAGGGTGGTGGCCGCAGCGAGGTCGCAGCCGAGTTCGTGCGCCAGCCGCAACCGATGCGCGATCAGCGCGGTTTGGAGCCCGAGTCCGCGGTGCGTCGCCAGCGTTGCGGCACCGCCGATCCAGCCGATGCCATCGGCGGTGTTCAGCGATCCGCAGGCAGCGGCCTCGCCGCCGACCAGCGCGAGGAAGTCGAGCGCGCCGGGCAACACGAGTCCCGTTTCGCACATTTCATCGGAGATTCGTCGGGCGTCGGTGCCGATTGCCGCATCACCGGCGAGGATCGCTTGGCGAACCGGCACGGTCGCGGCCGTCACTGGCTCGATGACGTGCGGCTCGATCGGTTGCGTCACCCACACCGGCAGCGCAGCCACATACACGTTGCGGAACCAGTCGATTCGGTAGCCGTTGGTGCCGAGCAGTCGGACGATGGCCGGGTCGGTCCAGGGTGAGAGCTCCAACGACGGGGGCATTCCACGCTCGCCGTAGAACGAGTCGATCGCAGCCACGACGTCGTCCGCAGAAGTGCCGCCGAGTCCGACGCCCATCGCCCGATTCACGTACCGACCGCGACCCCCGGCGATGAGCGACCCACCATCAAACGACTCGGCTATGGCACCGCTCTCCGGAGCGATCGCCGCAATCGCCTCCGCCTGCTGCGCGGCGAAGGCGGCTGAACTGCGCTCGATCCGCCGGACAAGGTCGATGTCGATACGCATCGCCTCAGTCTGCCCCACCGGCCTCGGCCAACATCGGCGTTCAGGTGCGGTGGTGCCGCATGTCAACGCCGATGTTGGCGCGGTCTCGGGCTAGCGGAGCCAGGCGGGGCGGGTGGTCTCGAAGGTGTCGATGGCGGCGGCGTGGGTGAGGGTGATGCCGACGTCGTCGAGACCGTTGAGGTAGCGGTGCTGCGTCTGGGCATCGAGCGGGAACGTCGCGGTGATGCCGACGGCGGGCAGTTCGACGGTCAACCGCTCGACGTCGATGGTGATCTCAACCGTGTGGTCGGCCTCGATCGCGGCCCAGATCTGATGGACGACATCCTCGGGCACGACGACGGGCACGAGGCCGTTCTTCGTGCAGTTGTTGCGGAAAATGTCGCTGAAGCTTGGTGCGATGACCGCGTCGAACCCGGCCTGCTGGATGGCCCACACCGCATGCTCACGCGACGAACCGACGCCGAACGACGGGCCAGCCACCAGCACTGAAGCACCCGTGTAGCGCTCGTCGTTGAGCACGAAGTTGCGGTCGTCGCGCCACGTGCTGAACAGACCCTTCTCGAAACCCGTGCGCTCGACGCGCTTGAGCCACTCGGCCGGAATGATCTGGTCGGTGTCGACGTCGCTGCGCTTCAGCGGCACGCCGCGGCCGGTGATGATGTGTACAGCCTTCATGCCAAGTCCTCGGGAGTTGCGAAGTGGCCGGCAACCGCGGTGGCTGCTGCGACGGCGGGGGAGACCAAGTGAGTGCGACCGCCACGGCCCTGGCGACCTTCGAAGTTGCGGTTGCTGGTGCTGGCGGCACGCTCGCCCGGCGCCAGCTTGTCGGGGTTCATCGCCAGGCACATGCTGCACCCGGGCTCACGCCAGTCGGCACCCGCAGCTCGGAACACTTCCGGCAAACCCTCTGCCTCGGCCTGCGCTTTCACGGCGTGACTGCCCGGCACCACCATCACCCGCGGCACCGTCACCGTGCGGCCCTTCATCACCGCAGCCGCGGCGCGCAAGTCTTCGATGCGACTGTTGGTGCACGACCCGATGAACACTGTGTCGACCTTGATGTCGCGCACGGGCGTGCCCGCTGCCAGGCCCATGTACTCCAACGCACGGGCGACGGTGTCGGCTGCGGTTGCGTCGTCGAAGTCGTCGGGCGACGGCAGCGACGCGTCGATGCTGATCACCTGAGCCGGGTTGGTGCCCCAGCTGACCTGCGGGCGCAGGACGGACGCATCGATCACGACCTCCTTGTCGAACACCGCGCCGTCGTCGGTGACCAGACCCTTCCAGTCGGCGACGGCGGCCGCCCACTGCTCGCCCTTCGGAGCATGCTCGCGGCCTTCGAGATAGGCGAACGTCGTCTCGTCGGGAGCGATCAGGCCGGCCTTGGCGCCGGCCTCGATGCTCATGTTGCACAGCG
>JANLPB010000099.1:0-2155 GCA_031366885.1 Ilumatobacteraceae bacterium | reverse complement strand
CTCGGTGCCGTTGCGATGTTGCTGTTCGTCCCCGTCGTGGTCGGCCCGTTGGTCGCCCGGGCGTGGCGGTTCACATGGGCAATTCGGTCAGCGTCATTGGTGTTTGGTTTCGGGGCGCTTGCCATCTTGGACGACCGCGCGGCGCTTCCGGTGCGGATGCCCGAGCCCGGCGTGCTGCTGGTTCCGGTTGCTATCGGCGTGGCCCTCGCGGCTGCGTGTCTGGCGGCCGCGTTTCAAGACGACGTTCTGGGCGGCTCATTTGGCTGGCGACAACCACTCGGACTGATCGCAGGCGTCGGCGCCGTCATTGGGGTGATACCCGGCGTCTTCGCCGTCAGCGACGGCGGGTGGGGGATGCCCGACCGAACGCTGGTGTCGGCGTTGACGCAACTGCCGGTCAACCCACCTGAGGGGAACTATCGAGTGCTCTGGATCGGCGACCCCCGCGTGATGCCGGTAGCGCCGTACACGTATCAGCCAGGTATCGGGTTCGCCATCACGGATGACGGTGCGCTGACGATCGACGACTTCTGGTCGGGCCGGCCTACGGCCGTGGAAACCGAGGTCGCTAGCGCGCTGCAGCAGATTTCGGCTGGCGTGACGTTGCGTGGCGGCCGTCTGCTCGCGCAGTATGGAATTCGCTACGTGATTGTGCCAATTGCCGACGGCGCCAACGGAACGGTCGGCTCGCCGCTGCCGACCCCGTTCGGTCTGGTCGACGTGCTGGAGGACCAGCTCGATCTGGCTGCCCCACTGACTCGGCCGCCCAACTTTCTGATCTACGAAAACTCGGCGTACACACCTACCAGATCGGTCCTCACCCAGGCTGGGGCCGCCGCCAGCCGCGAGGCAGGCGGTGAGGCGATGGCCAGCGCCGATCTGCGCGGTTCCACCCCGTTTGCAGTCGGCGCACCCGCCCGCGGCGAGGCCACTGGTGACGTGGCCGCCGGGACGCTGCATGTGGCTATCCCGTATGACAGCAACTGGTCATTGAAGGTCGACGGGACCGACGTGCCCGGCCGACGTGCCTTCGGCTCGACTCTCGCGTTCGACGTGCCGACGCCAGGGCGGGCCACGCTCTCGTACAACACGCCACTCTCGCGAGTGTTGTGGTTGCTGCTGCAAACGCTCATCTGGGGAGTGCTGATTGTGGCGGCCGGCAGATTCAGCCTGCCCCGCGCGCGGCGCCGCTCGGCGGTTCGTGTTCTCGATGCCATGCCTGTGGCCGATCTCACCGCACCGCTGGTGGCCCCCACGAACGAGGAACTCGGCTGGGTAGTCACCGATGAGGAAACCTCATGAACCGGCGTGCGCTGGCAATTGTTGTTGCGGTCGTGCTGCCGGTCCTGCTCCTGGTTGCGGGCACGCGCAGCGAGGCTCGGCCCGCCACCGTTGCGACCTTCGCCTCGTTGGGCTCGCCCTCGATGCCGTTCGTGCCCCATCAGGGCTTCATCAACTCCACCTGGTTCTGCCCGGGCGTGCCCGTCGGTGGGGCGGGGCTTGGTGGCTCGGTCACTGTTGCGAACCCTTCGGACGTGCCCTTGTCGGGCCAACTCACCGTCTTCAACGACGTCGCCGACACCCAGCCGGTGGAGCAGCGCTTCGAAGTGCCGGCTCGCGATACCTTCGTCGTCGACCTCCCCAGCGTGCAGGCAGCCGGAAGCTATCTTTCGGCGATGGTGGAGATCATCGGCGGCGGCGGCTTCGTCGAGCAGCAAGCGGACCACCCCGACGGCAGCGCTGTGAGCCCCTGCTCGAACAGCACCTCCTCGAACTGGTACTTCGCCGACAACTACACGTTGGGTGACAGCAAGGAAGACATCGTCATCACCAACCCGTTCCCCGACCAGGCCATCGTCGACTTTGCGTTCGGCAACGAAAACGGCACGACCACTTCGCAGCGCCTGCTCGGCGTCCCGGTGTCGGGTCACTCGGTGCTGGTCATCAATCAGGACTTCTTCCTGAAGGACGAGACGGTTCTCGGTATGTCGGTCGTTGCGTCGCGTGGTCGCGTGGTGGTTGGGCGCGCTCAGCAGTACCTCGGCGAGCGTCAGGGCTATTCGATGTCGCTGGGTGCTCCTTCTGGTTCCACTGATTGGTGGTTCGCAGACGGTGAGAACAGCGGGAACTTCGAGCGCTACAGCATCTACAACCC
>JANLPB010000078.1:0-6143 GCA_031366885.1 Ilumatobacteraceae bacterium | reverse complement strand
GTCCGTGAGTTCGAGCACACCGGGCGCCGAATCGAACGTCGAAACCGGCCGCCAGTCCTCGAGATTGGCGGAGGATTCCAGGACAATTCTCCCGGTGCCGCTCGGCCACACACGGAGATGAACGACGCCGTTTTCGAAACGACGCTCGTCGAGAAGCTCGAGTTGCACACGGACGTCGGCGGGTAGCGCTCGTTTGCCGCCGCCGATCACGATCGGGCAGAGGAACAGGTGGCACTCATCGACGAGTCCTGCGCCGATTGCATGGCCGCCGAGCTCGGCACCTCCGATGGTGATGTCAGCTGTCGAGGTTTCCTTGAGTCGCTGGACGAGGCCGGGGTCGAAGTTGTGTTCAATCCGCGTCCTTGTACTCGAGACTGTGTGCAGCGTCCGTGAGTACACGATCTTCTCGGCGGCCCGCCAGATTCCGACATAGTCGCGGAACACCGACGATTCATCGGCTTCAACGTCGACGGTCTCCCAGAACACCATCGTCTCGTACATTCGACGCCCGTAGAGGTAGGTCCCGATCGGGCGCTCGAGGTCGTTGACGAAGGCGTGTACCTCTTCATCGGGCGCCGACCAGTCGAACTTGCCCTCCTCATCCTCGACGTATCCATCGAGTGATGCGATCGCGGCGTAGATCAGTCGTGCCATCTCTCTCCAGTCGGTCGTCCTCCGGCGCCTGCGTCCGGCGCAGCCCGCAGCCTAAATCATCGGTCGGCGATGCGATTCTTCTGCCTGAAGGGAGAGAAATGGGGATCAATGGTTGACTATGGGTAAATCAGGGGACAGAATGGGGCGCAGTGGGGATTATCGGCTACACCGCCGTGATCTGTGTTCCCAGCAGGCAGGTGTTCGGCAGGCGAAAGGCGGTGATGGGACGTGTTGTTCGTTGGAGTGTTTGAACGCCAGCTCGACGACAAGGGTCGACTCGCTGTCCCCGCAACCTTCCGTGACCGACTGGGTGAGCACTGCTACCTGGCGAAGGGGCGCGACAAGTGCGTCACGATCGTGCCCGCGCAGACATTCGAAGCCGAGGCAGCAGCCATGGCCGCCCGCGTGGGGGTGGGCGAGGTCAGCCGCAACCAACTGCGAGCGCTTGCCTCCTCGGCGGTCGTCGTGACGCTGGACAAGCAAGGGCGCGTCAACGTCGACGAGCAGCTACGGGAATACGCCGACTTGGCGCCGGGTGAACCTGTCACGGTCGCCGGCAGTTTTGATCGCTTGGAGCTGTGGTCCACCCAGCGCTTCCAACTCGTCAACGACGACGGCACCGGCGACCTCGCTGGTGACGAGCAGTGAACCCACGAGATTCAGTCCCGACATCAAACACGACATCAATCACGACCAGCAAGAGGAGGATGAGGCACCACAGCCTTACGCACTGCACACTCACACCGAGGCACCGATTGTCGCCATCTCACGATGTGCGACACGATCGTCCGCCCATCTGCAGCCTTCCGGCCAGCACGATGGACAGCCCACTTCCGCCCGCTGCCGTTTCGCACGACCGGGGAGACATCCCGGCGGCACCCGCGAACCGGAGGGCTGCAGATGGACGGACGATTATGGCCAGCGCCGATGAGTGACGAACCCTTCCATCACCTGCCGGTCATGGTCCACGAAATCGTGGCGCTGTACGAGCATGTGCCACCCGGGTTCGTGCTCGACGCCACACTGGGCGGGGGTGGTCATGCCGAGCAATTGCTCGATCGCTGGCCGCACCTGAAGGTCCTCGGTATCGATCGCGACGAACGTGCACTTGCGGCCGCGCAGGGCCGTCTTGCTCGCTTCGGTGATCGATTGCGTGTGTACCACTGCCGGTTCGATCGCCTCGATGAAGCCATGGAAGCACTCTCTGTCAGCTCTCTGTCCGGCGCATTGTTCGACCTTGGCGTCAGCTCACCCCAACTTGATGTCGCGAATCGCGGCTTCAGCTATCGAAACGATGCGCCGCTTGATATGCGCATGGACCAGACCCAGCCCTGGTCCGCTTCCGATGTCGTCAACGGCTATCCGGCGGATCAACTCGCCCGCGTTCTCCAGCAGTACGGCGACGAGCGATTTGCACGTCGCATTGCCGCCGCAGTCGTCGCTGCCCGACCGATCCAGACCACCGCACACCTGGCCGAAGTTGTCGTCTCCGCCATTCCGGCGCCCGCTCGTCGAACTGGCGGCCACCCAGCAAAGCGGACGTTCCAAGCCATTCGCATCGAGGTCAATGGTGAACTCGACGCACTGCCGTCCGCCCTGGACGCCGCCATGGAGCGCACCGAGCCTGGTGGGAGAGTCGCGGTGTTGTCCTACCATTCCGGCGAAGACCGCATTGTGAAGGATCGGATGCGTTCAGCGGCGACGGGCGACTGCCTGTGCCCGCCCGAGCTGCCGTGCGTGTGTGACGCGGTACAGACGGTCCGTCTCGTTCGCGGTGTGCCGCGAACACCATCGATATCCGAACAAGAACAGAACCGACGCGCTGCCAGCGCCAGACTGCGCGTAGTCGAACGAATCGCTGACGCGCCGACCCGAGGGTGGCGCTGAATGGCCCGAGCAAGCGCACTGGCAACCGTTGATCGCAGTGAGCGGGCGCTGACCGTACGCAGCCGCGTGCACAGCGCGGACGGTGGCGACGTACGAGTGATGGTGAAGCGCACATCTGCGGTGGCTGATGTTGCGTCGCGTCCGCAACTGGTCGTCGTGCCGCGCCAGCGTCGCACCGCCCGTCTCATTGCCGCTGGCTGCACCGTGGTCTTCGGCCTGATGCTCGGTGCGGCCGCATTTCAGACACAGCTGGCGCGCCGCCAGCTGACCATGGACACGATGGATCGAAACATTCGCGCTGCTCACGAGCAATACGACGTACTTCGTCGCGAACGCGCCGAATTGCGCTCACCCGGGCGGTTGGCAGAGGAGGCGGCGAAACTCGGAATGGTTCCCGCCAGCCAGACCGAGTTCGTGATGCTCGATGCCGACGTGGTCGCAACCATTCAGCGCAGTGGAGCCTCGGACCTGGGCGGGGAACAGTCGCCGATTGACGGGAACTTCCAACAATACGCAGACGTGAAGGCGCAAGCCGGAGGAGCCCCATGAGCGCCGACGTTCGTCGCCGACATCACGCAGCGCCGCAGCGCATGCACGGCCGACGTGAGACCGTCGCCAACGCCCGCGGCAGCTCAACGACCACACGCGCCAGCGCCGGCCCAACGAGTGCACGCACCCGCGCCGGCTCGGCAGAACCGGGCAAGAGGCAGGGTCCCGCTCGCAACCATCGCTCAGCCACCCGTGAGACTGCGGCTTCGCCCGTTCGCTCACAACGCCCAATGCAGAAGCGGATCACCGCGAAGAAGCAGACCAAGCGTGCAACGAAGCCCGGCGTCACGCTCACCTTTCGCGCCGGTGATACCCGTCGACGCTTGGTCGCCGTGTTTGTGCTCAGCGTGTTGCTGTTCGTCGCGGTTGTGGCCCGCGTTGCATTCCTCCAGACCGTCGGCTCCGATTCGCTCGTTGCCGCCGGCAAGGCGCAGCGTGTCTCTGAGGCGGTGCTCCACGCTCCACGCGGCACGATCTTTGCGCGCGACGGCGGTGAGCTGGTGATGAGTGTTCCCAGCAGCACATTGGTCGCAAACCCGAAGCTGATCAACGATCCTGCAGGAGCGGCGGCACTGCTGGGAACGATGCTGCAGTTGCCAGCGGAGAAGCAGGCGTCGCTGCTTGCGGCGTTCACGGCCAAGGACAAGAGCTTCGTGTACATCGCTCGTCAGATCAGTGACGACATCGCCAACTCGGTGATGGCCCTGAACCTGAGCGGGATCGACCTACTGCGCGAGGACAAGCGCATCATGCCGAGCGGTGAAGTCGGTCGCAGCCTGTTGGGTCGAACCGATATCGATGGCGTGGGAACCGCCGGGCTCGAACTGGCCTACAACGCGGAGCTGACAGGGGTCGACGGCGAACGGGTCCGCGAGCACGATGCCAAGGGCCGTTCGATACCCGGCTCCGGTGCCACGACCACCGACCCTGTGCCCGGCAACGATCTCATCTTGACCCTTGATCGCTCACTGCAGTTCCAGGTGGAGCAAGCACTCATCACTCGCGTCGCGGAACTCAAGGCGAAGGGCGGCGCCGTTGTTGTGATGGACACCGCCACAGGCGAGATCTACGCCGTCGCAAACGTCAGTCGTGGCGACGACGGAGTGGTTGCGGTGACGTCGGCAAACCTCGCTGCCATATCCACCTTCGAACCGGGCTCGGTCGCCAAGGTGTTCAGTCTGTCCGCAGTCGTCGACACCGGTGTTGCAACCCCTGACACCGTTATCGACGTCCCCGGGAAGATCATCTTCGACAAGGGCACTCCGTGGGAGCTGCCGATCTCCGACGCCGAACCTCACCCGACGCAACCAATGTCGTTGCGAGACATCATCGTTCACTCGTCCAACATCGGGACGTTGGAGATGACCAAGAAGGTCGGCACCATTCGCTTCGGCGAGTATCTGGAGGCGTTCGGTTTCGGCCAGAAAACCGCGCTCGACTTCCCCGACGAGAGCGCTGGAATCTACGAGCCGGCATCCGACTGGCAAGGAACCGAGAAGGTCACTCCTAGCTTCGGCTATCACTACTCAGTGACCGCGCTGCAGTTGGCGGCAGCGGTCAACACCGTTGCCAACGGTGGCGTGTATGTCGCCCCCAAACTGGTCGAGGCGACCATCGGTGCGGACGGCACCGTCTCCGACACTGCGCCCTCGGCGACTCACCGAGTGATTCAGGCGTCCAGCGCGGCCACCATGACAGACATGATGACGTCTGTGGTGTGCGACCCCGAGGGCACCGGCAACGATGCTCAGATCGACGGCATCACGGTGGCCGGCAAGACCGGCACTGCCTACAAGGTGCAGGACAACGACACCTACGGTGCAGCAGGGGCCCGTGCGTATCGCGCATCGTTTGCGGGCTTCTTCCCCGCACAGGCACCCAAGGTCACGATCCTCGTCACCATCGACGAGCCGGACCCCACCTCCAAGGATCGCTTCGGCGGCAAGGCCGCCGCGCCGCTCTTCGCGACGATCGCGACTGCGGCTATCCACGAGCTGCAGATCACCCCGACACCCGGCGACACCGGCTGCCCGGCCGCAGGCTGACCCGACGTGGTGCGCACGCTCGGTGAGTTGCTTGCCGACGCTGAACTCGTCAACGGCGGGGACCGCGCGATTTCGTTTCGTACCGTGGGCGATGCAGCAGTCGAAGTTGGGGGAGTTGCCTACGACTCTCGGCGCGTGACCAGCGGCTCGCTCTTTTGCTGTCTGCGCGGTCTGAACACCGACGGGCACACATTCGCAGCAGCCGCCGTCGCCGACGGCGCAAGCGCCCTCTTGGTCGACCATCTGCTGGACATCGACGTGCCGCAAGTGATCGTTACCGACACTCGCGCAGCAATGGGGCCGATCTCGTCGGCGTTCTTCGGGCATCCGTCGAGAGCACTGATCGTCATCGGTGTCACCGGCACGAACGGGAAGACAACCACCACCAGCCTCCTTGCGGCCGTTCTCGAGTCGGCGGGCGTTCGGAGTGGAAGCATTGGCACGCTCACCGGCAAGCACACCACGCCCGAAGCCCCAGATCTGCAGGAGCAGCTGGCGGGCTTCGTGGAGGACGGCAAACAGGCCGTGGTCATGGAGGTCTCGTCTCACGCGATGACCCTGCATCGGGTTGCTGGTACCCGGTTCGCAGTGTCGATTTTCACCAACCTCGGGCGTGATCACCTCGACCTGCACGGCACGGTCGAGCGCTACTTCGCGGCGAAGGCTGCGCTGTTCGAGCCGCAGCTCACGGCACATGGTGTGAGCAACGCTGATGACCCACACGGCCGCTTACTGCTCGACGCTGCGTCGATTCCGATGACCGCGTTCTCACTCGCAGACATCACCGAACTGGAAGTCACGCCCACGACGCACTCGTATCGCTGGCGTGGACAACGCATCGAGGTGGGAGTTGGTGGCGCGTTCAACGCGATGAACAGTCTTGGGGGGGGGACCGCCCCCCCCGGGGTCGGGATTTGAACCGGAGCGCAACCTGCCGGCCCCCAGAACGCACCAGCCGAACCCGGGCCCGGGGGACCCCGACAAGACGGACACCCCGAAGCGGGGAAT
>JANLPB010000034.1:0-4091 GCA_031366885.1 Ilumatobacteraceae bacterium | reverse complement strand
GACTTCTTCCTCGCTGACGAAGCAACCCTGGATGCGCTGGCTGACATTGCTGTTGCCGGGCAGCAGCAACATGTCGCCCTTACCGACCAGCTTCTCCGCACCCGGCTGGTCGAGGATGACTCGGCTGTCGGTGAGGCTGTTGACCGCGTACGCCATGCGGGCCGGGATGTTGGCCTTGATGACGCCCGTGATGACATTCACCGACGGCCGCTGCGTGGCAACAATGAGGTGAATACCAACGGCGCGAGCTTTCTGCGCGATGCGGGTGATGCTCTCCTCCACATCGCGGGCGGCGACCATCATCAAGTCATTCAGCTCGTCGACGACCACCACGATGTACGGCATGCGGTCGTAGGAGGTGGGCGTATCGGGGTCGCGGTGAAGGTCGGCGGCAAGCTCGCCACGGTCGTACGCCGCGTTGTAGCCGGTGATGTCGCGGAAGCCGACCTCTGACAGCACGTCGTAGCGACGATCCATTTCCTTGCACGCCCAACTGAGAGCGTTGGCCGCTTTCTTCGGGTTGGTGACCGGCTGGGTGAGGAGGTGCGGCAACCGGTTGTACTGCCCCATCTCGACCTGCTTGGGGTCGATGAGGATGAGGCGCACCTGCTCGGGCGTGGTGCGCATGAGCAGCGAGGTGAGAATGCTGTTGATACCGCTGGACTTGCCGGCGCCGGTGGTGCCGGCGATGAGCATGTGCGGCGTGGTGGACAGGTTCAGGAACACCGCCCGGCCAGCGATGTCTTTGCCGATTGCCACATCAAGCGGGTGGCTGGCAGTCTTGGCTTCCGACGCAGTCATGATGTCGCCCAAGCTGACCAGCTGGCGGGTGTGATTAGGCACTTCGACACCGATGGCTGAGCGGCCAGGAATCGGGGCCAGAATGCGTACGTCGGTGGCCGCCATCGCGTATGCAATGTCGCGGTTCAAGCTAGTGATGCGGGCCACCTTGACGCCGGCGCCCAGCTCCAGCTCGTAGCGAGTGACCGTCGGGCCGACTGTCTGGCCAACCAGTTTCGTGTCGACGCCGTGTGACGCCAAGGACTCGACCAGGGTGCGACCGCGAGCCTCTACCTCTGCCTTGTTAATGGTCTGCGCCGTGCTGCGCGGGAGATAGCTGAGCGGGGGAAGCGACCAGTGCCCGGCCTGTGCGCCTGGACCCAAGTCGAGTACCTCTTGCTCGCCCGGACCAGCAGGCAGCGCCGGCACGCCGCGCGGCGAACGGGCACGCTTCGACTTCGCCGCGTCGTCGTTCCACTCATCGTCGTCGGCGAAGTTGTACAGCTGCGGTGCCGGCAGCTCGCCCGCACCGTGCCCAGCGGCTTGACGATCGCTCTTCAGCGATGCCATGTCGCCGAAGACCTGCTTGACCTTGCGACCAACGGGCGCGGCCACGACGACGACACCGCGAGCGGCCTGGCCTGATGCCGTGCGCAGGGAACTGCCGGTGAGGATGAGCACCGCACCAATAAAGACCGCACTGAGAATCACGATGGCCCCAGCGTCGCCCGCCACACTGCGCAACGGTTCGCCCACCAAGGCGCCGAGCCAGCCGCCGGCACGACCGAGCGTGTCGAACCCACTCATGACCTTGTCCGGACCGCGGACCACATGCAGCAGACCCAGAATGGACAGCGACGCAAGCCCCCAACCAATGCCAAGGCGGAAGCGGTTGCCACTGCGACCCTTGCGAACAAGTGCAACCCCAACTGCGACAAGAGCGGCAGGCACAATGAACCGGCCAAGCCCGGTGAACCAACCGATCAGCGTCTCGATGCCACGACCGAGCGGCCCCGCGAGGTTGAAGTAGATGCCAAGGCCGAGCAGTGCACCGACCACTATGAACCCGATACCGATGAATTCGTCCTCGCGACCCGAGACCGCCTCGCGCATCTCGGCCGAGGCCTGGTGACGTCGTGACGTGGGGTTTGCCGACTTCGCGCCGGACGTTGAGCCGGACTTTGAGCCGGAACCGGCACCGCTTTTGGTGCCCGAGCGCGCACCGGCACCCCGTGCGGGCACGGACGATTTCGAGCGCTGGTTCGACTGACCCGTTGTACCCATTGCTCTCACGGTACCAAGGGGGCGCGCGCCAGTGCGGGCATCAGTTGACTGGGTCGACCGACTTGACCGACCCGTCAGCACCCAACACCACGTCGAGGCCGCCACCCTTGTCGGACGTGGCGAGGATCCCGTAGAGGACATTTCCCTGCCCATCGCCGTGGATGTAGAAGCTCTCGATCGAGATCCCGGGCAGGTCGGTGCGCACCGTCGACAGGATCACCTCAGGGTCGAAGCTCACAGTGGACGCTGCGAAGGTGCCGCCACTTGCCGCCTGACCCTCGGTCGACGACAGTACGCCATCCAGATACACCCACGGTTGGGCGACCGCCCCGTTGTTCAGCGCGACGAACAAGTTGACCAGGCGAGCAGTCGCATTGATCTCGAAGTACTGCTGCGGGCCGCCGAGCTGTGCCTCGAGCGCGGCGATTGCGGGCTCGATCTCATTCAGCAGCGGCAGTTCGTCCGTCGCCTGCGCGGCGATGGTCGTGGCCGCGACGGCCACCGTGTCAGCCGGCGATCCGGCGTCGTCTGAGCACGCGCCAAGTACCACGAGCATCGCCACAACCGCCGAACTGACGCGCTTTTTCTTCACAACACCTGATGGCTGGCGCAACGACGCGTCACTTCCACGTTCTAGGTTTCCATCACAACGGGCACGATCATCGGCCGGCGCTTGGTGCGTTCGTTGACAAACTTGCCGGCCGCCCGGCGCACGTCGCGCTCCAGCGATTCCACGTCGCGCACACCACTGGCCAACGACTGCTCGACCACCGCGGCAACACGGTCGCACGCTTCGTCGAGCAGGTCTTCCGCCTCGGGCGCGTACACCCAACCGCGAGTGATGATCTCGGGACCGGTGAGCACCTTGCCGGTGCTGATGTCGACCGTCACGATGACGACGACAACGCCCTCTTCGGCCAGCACTCTGCGGTCGCGAAGCACACCCTGCCCGACATCGCCGACGATGCCGTCCACGTACAGATAACCCGCAGGTACGCGAGCGACTTTGGACAAACCCGCATCACTCAGCTCCAGCACATCACCGTCCTCACACACCAGAACGTGATCTCGCTGGACACCCATCAGCACCGCCAGCTTGGCGTTGGCCACCATGTGGCGGTACTCGCCATGGATGGGCACCATCCACTCAGGTCGCGTCAGCGACATGTAGGTCTTCAGTTCGTCGGCCTGGGCATGGCCGGTGGCGTGCACGTCGGCAATGCCGCTGTGCACCACCTCGACACCAGCGCGCAACAGATCGTCGATCACTCGATTGACGTTGCCTTCATTGCCCGGAATGGCGTGGCTGGAGAGGATGACCGTGTCGTGGTCGCCTGCCTTCACCCACTTGCTTTCGCCCCGTGCCAAGAGCGCGAGCGCCGACATCGGCTCACCTTGAGAACCGGTGGAGATGATGCATACCTGGCCGGGTTGGTACTTGCCGATGTCGTCGATGTCGACCAGCGAGGCGTCGGGAATGTGCAGCACGCCAAGTTCGCGACCCATGCGGACGTTCTTCTTGATGCTCAGTCCAAGGGTGGCAACAACGCGCCCAGAGTCGATGGCCGCGTCGGCGATCTGCTGGATGCGATGAAGGTGACTGGCAAAGCTGGCCGTGATGATGCGGCGGCCCTTCTGCGCTGCGAACACGCCGCGCAGCACGGCTCCCACACCCGATTCGCTGGGTGAATGACCGTGCTCCTCAGCGTTCGTGCTGTCGGCCATCAGTAGGCGAATGCCTTCGGTGGCGGCGATCTGCCCGAGCCTGGCCAGGTCGGTGCGGCGGCCGTCTACCGGTGTGAGATCGATCTTGAAGTCGCCCGAGTGCAGCACAACACCCTGAGGAGTGTGGACGGCGATGGCGTGCGCGTGGGGCACCGAGTGGGTGACCGGAATGAACTCGACGTCGAAGGGGCCGATCATCAGCCGCTCGCCGTCCTTCACCGGAATCAGTTCGGTGCGGCCGAGCAGACCGGCCTCCTCGATGCGGTTGCGGGCAAGCCCAAGCGCGACCGCCGAGCCGTAGA
>JANLPB010000030.1:0-4822 GCA_031366885.1 Ilumatobacteraceae bacterium | reverse complement strand
GAGGCGCCTTCCTTGTTCAGCCGCTTCTACAGGTGAAGGCCTTCGAGCACTAACTCGACAGCCGCCGCGACAGCGCCCGGCGATTCGTCCCCACCGGTGAGCGACAGCACTGCTGCGCGCATGGCCGGCACCTCGCCGAGCAGCGCCGCCAACTCGGACGACGGGATGTCTTCACCGGTGTGAGCGACGATGCCCTCCTCGAACGCCGCGACCACATCACGAACCTGGTCGAGCGAGACCACTTCCTTGAACACTGTGAGGACCGATGCCTTGACCAGATTCTCGAGGATGACACCCTCGCGGCCCTCTTCCAGGGACTCGATCTCCACCTTGCCGCTGGTGCTGGCGGCCAGGGCGCCCAAGTCGCTCACGCGTGGGACGACGAACTTCTCTCCGGCCCGAAGGCCACGGCGCAATGCGTTCGCGCCCAACACTTCGACGTTGCTGACGGACAGGCGCACACTGACCCCGCTGCGCTGGTTCACCTGATTGCTGCTGCGTGCTAACTGGCTGAATGTGGCGACCACCCGTTCGAGGTACGCCGGCACCGTGACCTTGACATCGCCCACCGTTGCGGGCCGCGCCTCTTGGCGCATGATGGCCATCTCCGTCTCGGCGTCGAGCGGGTAGTGCGTGCGGATCTGACTACCGAAGCGGTCCTTCAGCGGGGTGATGATGCGGCCGCGGTTGGTGTAGTCCTCGGGGTTTGCCGACGCAACCAGCAGCACGTCGAGCGGGAGGCGGATCTTGTAACCGCGGATCTGCACGTCGCGCTCTTCGAGCACGTTGAGCAGACCGACCTGGATGCGCTCGGCAAGATCGGGGATCTCGTTGATTGCAAAAATGCCGCGGTTGGTGCGGGGCACGAGGCCGTAGTGCAACGTCAATTCGTCGCTGAGGTAGCGACCCTCGGCCACCTTGATGGGGTCGACCTCACCGATCAGATCCGAGATCGAGGTGTCGGGCGTTGCCAGTTTCTCGCCGAATCGATCGTCGCGGTGCACCCACGACACCGGCGTTTCATCGCCCAATTCAGCAACGAGATCGCGGGCGTGCTTGCTGACCGGGTGGTACGGATCGTCGTTGATTTCACTGCCGCCGACGATGGGCATCCACTCGTCGAGCAGCCCGGTGAGCGAGCGGATGATGCGCGTCTTGGCCTGACCGCGCTCGCCGAGGAAGATGATGTCGTGGCCGGCCAGCAGGGCGTTCTCCAGCTGGGGCATCACCGTCTGCTCATAGCCCAATACGCCTTCGAACAGCGCCTGGCCCGCCGAGATTCGGGTGACTGCGTTGCGGCGAATTTCTTCCTTCACCGGCACGGATTGCCAGCCCGAAGCCTTCAGTTCACCAAGGGTCGTTGCGCGGTTCGACATGATCCCGACCATACCTCCGGACATGGCGGCATGTGGAGGCGAGCCTGCGCACGATCCGAAGCCGTTACGCTCGACTCGTGGAGCTGTCGGGAACATGGCGGGCGTGCATCGCCGACGACGAGGTACGCCGCGACGGTGTGGGTTTGGACTACGACGACGCTGCGTGGCCGATTATCAGCGTTCCGGGCCACTGGCGTTCGGCCGCTGAGTTCGCCGACAGCGACGGACCGCTGGTGTACCGTCACCGCTTTCTGCTCGACGCACCGGTTCCCGGGCGGCGGCGTTTCGTCACGCTGCAAGGGGTCTTCTACCAGGCCGACGTGTGGCTCGACGGCGCGTACCTCGGCGACCCTGAGGGCTACTTCTTTCCTCACAGCTTCGACATCACCGACCTATCCCGCCTCACCACCGAGCACGTTCTGGCTATCGAAGTGTCGTGTTCGCCACAGCGTCAGCGCGCGTCGAAACGCAACATCACCGGGGTGCTGCAGCACTCAGACGCCATCGACCCGTCGTGGAACCCTGGCGGTCTTTGGCGGCCCGTTGTCGTCGAGGACACGGGCGCTGTGCGAGTTGACCGGCTACGTGTCGTGTGCCGCGACGCCAACGATTCGCGGGCGCACTTGCGCCTCCACGCGCGCCTCGACGCCGACCGCCCCCGCACCGTTCTGGTGCGTACCTCGGTTGACGGCGCCATCGCCGCCGAGCACACCCAGTCACTCGCACATGGGCTCAACGAGGTCGATTGGACACTCGACATCAACGACCCGCAGCTCTGGTGGCCGTGGAGCCTTGGCGCACAGCACCTCACCGACGTGCGTGTCGACATTCTCGTCGACGATGAGCTCAGCGACCAACGATCCGTGCGCACGGGCCTCCGCGAGGTCGCACTGCAGGACTGGACGTTTTCCGTCAACGGAGAGCGCCTTTTCGTCAAGGGCGCCAACCTCGCACCGACCCGCGCCGCGCTCGCCGAAGCGACCTCCGCTGAGGTTCGCCGCGACGTCGAGCTGGCCCGCGATGCCGGGCTGGATCTTGTTCGCGTCAACGGGCACATCGCGAGGCCGGAACTTTACGAAGCGGCCGACGAACTGGGGATGCTCGTCTGGCAAGACTTTCCGCTGCAGTGGGGGTACGCCCGCACTATCCGCAAGGAGGCCGTACGCCAGGCCCGCGAAGCAGTCGATCTCCTCGGGCATCATCCGAGCATCGCCGTGTGGTGCGCCCACAACGAACCCGTCGCGGCGGGCGACAGTCGCGACAAGGCACTTGGTTCGTCGATCGTCCGCAACGTATTGAACCAGCAGCGGCCAACGTGGAACAAGACCATCCTCGATCGATGGGTCAAGCGAGCGTTTGAGGCAGCCGACGAGTCGCGAAGCGTGATCGCTCACAGCGGCGTGGCGCCGCATGTACCGCAGCTCGACGGCACCGACAGCCACCTGTTCTTCGGTTGGTTCCACGGCGAAGGTGCCGACGTTGATGGCTTTGCCGCGACGGTGCCGCGAATGGTGCGCTTCGTCAGCGAATTTGGTGCGCAGTCCGTACCGTTCGCCGCCGAGTTCATGGAGCCACAGCGGTGGCCAGCGCTCGACTGGCAGCGGCTCGCTGACCATCACGGTCTGCAGATCGGCCCGTTCGAAGAGCATGTTCCCCCCGGCTCTTTTGCGACGTTCGATGCGTGGCGCGATGCCACTCAGCGGTACCAGGCGGAACTGCTGAGGCACCACATCGAGACCTTCCGTCGGCTGAAGTACCAGCCCACAGGGGGCTTCTGCCTTCTCAGTCTGAACGACCCCTGGCCGGCGGTGTCTTGGGGAGTTCTCGACCACGAGCGGCGCCCGAAGCCGGCCTACCACGCAATCGCCGAGGCATGTCACCCAGTCATTGTCGTGGCAGAGCGCCTTCGCGAAACTCTCACCGCTGGCGAGGCGATTGCACTCGACGTCCACGTGGTCAGCGACCTTCGTACGTTGCTGGAAGAGGTGCACTGCACAGCCACGCTGCGGTGGCCGGGCGGGAGCCATCAGTGGACGTGGGTGGGCGACATTCCACCCGATTCATGCGTCCGTGTCGGCACCGCCCAATTGGTCGTCCCTGACATCGTTGGCGACCTGTGGTTTGATCTCACGCTGGAACACCCGTCCACCACGGCCACAAATCGCTACACGTCCACTGTGCGATCCCGCCAGGACCGCGTGACGCAGATCTAGCGCTGCCGTAGCCAGAGATCGAGCTGCGTCTCTGCCTCAGTGTTCGCCGAAACCGAGTCGGCCTCCAGGCGCGTCAGATAGGTGACTGACACCTCACCCGCGTCCACCGCGCCCACATCGGTGGTGATCGGCAGATCGACAGCGTCGCCCCATATCATCTTCACCGAGTACGCGCCTTCGTGGCCCACCATCGGCTCCATGCGGGCGACCGCCATCGCTCGCTGCGGAAGCGTGCCGACATCGGCACGACGCCACCCGACAATTTGGTCTGGCTCAACGTTGGGCACGTTCACGTTCAGCACCACGGGCTCGACAGGCATCTGGGCGATAAGGCCACCCACCACAACTTGCGCCACAGCCGCCGCCGTGTGCCACTTCTGGCCGATGAGCATCTCGTCCCATCCTTGGCCTTCGACGCCGAAGCCGGTGACAGCTTGGCTCACGGCGACACCGCTGATTCCGCGCGAGCGGGCGGTCAACGCCGCGCCCACGGTGCCCGAGTGGTACACGCTGCGACCAACGTTGGCACCGGGGTTGATGCCGGCCACGACCAGATCGAATGGCTCGCCGAACAGTCCGAGGCACGCAAACATGACGCACAGCGCTGGCGGCCCAGTGACGGCCCATGACTCGTCGATGCCGTCGACGTGTTGACGGCGAGTTTCTGGCTGTAGCAGGTGCAGCGCGCCAACTGCGGCCCCGGCACCCGAATACTCACGATCGGGTGCAGCGATGACAACCTCGCCGTGAGCACGCATGGCCCGAGCAAGCACGTGCAGCCCAATGGAATCGATGCCGTCATCATTGGTGACCAGAATTCGCATAGCTACTTCCTACAGGACGTGCATGAACCTCAGGTGAATCAGATCTGGCTGATCAGTTTGCGGTTCTTGACCTTGGCCCGGCGGAAGTCTTTGTGCATCAGTGCGATGAAGTCGATGCTGATGCTCTTCGGGCAGGCGGCCTCGCACTCACCGTGGTTGGTGCACGAACCGAAGTACTCGTCCATCGTCTCGACCATCGACTCGACGCGGCTCCAGCGCTCGGCCTGGCCTTGCGGCAGCAGGTTGAGGTGGCTGACTTTCGCAGCTGTGAACAGGTTGGCTGCGCCATTTGGGCACGCGGCCACACAGGCGCCGCAGCCGATGCACTCGGCAGCGTCCATCGCCGCGTCGGCGACGGGCTTGGGGACCGGAATGATGTTGGCGTCGGGTGCACCGCCGGTGGCGGCGG